>DASSPG010000208.1:0-1020 GCA_035699725.1 Candidatus Limnocylindrales bacterium
GGGCTCCTGGTCCTCGGCCCCGACGACGAGCAGCCCGCCGCCGCACCCGAGACGCTCGAGCTGACGCTGCCGGCGGGCGACGTCATGTCCTCGTGCATCCAGTACTCGGTCGAGTTCCTCGCGGACATGCCGGTGGCGTTCTCGGGGACGGCCGCCGAGGTCGGCGACGGGACGGTCCGGCTCGAGGTCGACCGGTGGTACCGCGGCGGCTCCGCGGACGTCGTCGAGCTGGAGAACCCGACCGGGCCGATGACCTCCATCGACGGGATCGAGTTCACCGCGGGGTCGCGCTACCTCGTGACCGCCACCGAGGACGGGACCGTCAACGGCTGCGGTTACACCGCCCCGTGGACCGAGCCGATGGCGCAGGACTTCGCCACCGCCTTCGGCTCCTGACGAGCTCCGAGCGGGTCCGGCCGTCAGGCGGCGGCGCGCTCCTCCAGGGCGGCGGTGAGCAGGGCGACCAGCGCCTCGAGCTGGATGTCGGCCGAGGACGCGACCTCCTCGTCGGAGGCGTCCAGCGCCCGCGCGGAGAGACCGGCCTTGCTGTCGATCAGCTCGGCGACCCGCGTGTCGATCGTCTGGGCGGCGATGATCCGCCACGCGGTGACCGGCATGGTCTGACCGATCCGGTGCACCCGGTCGATCGCCTGGGTCTGCTCGGCGTCGGTCCACGACAGCTCGGCCAGGACGAGGTTCGACGCGACCTGGAGGTTGATCCCGACGCCGGCGGCGGTCAGCGAGCAGACGATGACGGCGACCTCGGGGTCGTTGACGAAGCCGTCGATCGCCTCCTCGCGCTGCTTGCGGGTCTGGTCGCCGCGGATCGTGGTGAACCGCAGGCCGCGCTTGTCGAAGAGCGCCTGGGCCTCGTCCATGACGTCGAGGTGCTTGGCGAAGAACACGACCTTGCCCGAGCTGCGGGCGAGCTGGGCCGCGTAGTCGGCAGCCAGGCCGGCCTTGGCCTGCCCGATCCGGCGCATCATCGAGAAGACGTTCTCGCCGGTCGAGGAGTCGCTG
>DASSPG010000209.1:0-2748 GCA_035699725.1 Candidatus Limnocylindrales bacterium
GCGAAGTCGAGCTGGGCGGTGTCGTTCCACGGGAAGCTCGTCCCGTCGTTGCCGTGGTAGAGGTAGCGCCGCTCGCCGGTCGCGGTGTCGCGCCGCTCGAAGACGACCGCGGCGTCGCTGTCGTCCCAGTAGTGGTCCTCGATCCGGATCTCGATCCGCGGATCGTCGGCGAGGTTACGGCCCTCGAACCGGTAGGCCGGGTAGGGCGGTTCGTCGACGCTGATGAACCGCTCGGGGTGCTCGATGACCCAGCGCGAATCGAGGCCCATGTGGTTCGGGACCATGTCGCTCGCCATCCGGATGCCGTGGCGCCAGGCCCGCGTCCGCAGGTCTGCGAGGGCTTCCTCCCCGCCGAGGTCGTCGGCGATCCGGTAGTCGTCGAGCGAATAGGCCGAGGCAACCGCATCGGTGTTGCCGCGCCAGCGCTTGATCCTCTCCGAGGCCCGCGAGCGCTGCCACAGCCCGATCAGCCACAGCCCCGTGATCCCGCGGGCGGCAATCCGGGCGAGCTCCTCGTCCGGGATCGCGTCGAGCGTCCGGATCTCGCGGCGGTGCTCCTTCGAGAGCTGGTCGAGCCAGACGTACGTGCTCTTCGCGAGCAGGACGAGGCGGGGCATCCAGTCGAGATCGGTCGAGAATCGCTCGGCCTCCACGTCCGCGCCGACGAACGTCGGTGCCTCGCCGCCGCCGGCGCCTGCGCCGCCCCCGCCGGCTCCGGCCCCGAATCGCGTGTGCAGCCCGTGCTCCTCCTCGGTCAGGACGCCGATCGCGATATCGAGCCGGCCCTCCAACTCCCGGAGCGCGTCACCGAGGAGCCAGCCCCAGTGCTCGCGGACGTAGCGGAGCTGACCGGCGAGCGAGTCCGGCGACCGGCGGGCAGGCTCGCGGAGGAGCTCGATGAGGGAGATCGCGGCGCCAGTGCCCGCGGCTTCCGTGCCGTCGTCGAGGACCGCTCCCGCCTGGTGGCGCTCGATCGCCTGGACGGTCGCGGCGAGGTCGTCGGCCGGCAGGTCGGTCTCGTCGACGAGCGAGCGGAGCGGGGCAGCGGCCGGGTTGGCGTTGGCGAGGTGGACGAGGAGGAGGTCCTCGAGGCGGAGGTCGGCCGGCGGCTCGACGCCCGGGAAGGCATCGGCGAACGCGTCGAGGAGCGCGTCGGTCTGCTTGGCGCCGACGCTGTCGCGGACGACGGGGACCGCGGTCGCGAGGGCGGCCTCGGGCCGGCGCCGGGCCGCCTCGACGATCGCGAGGTGGGCCGCCTCGTGGAGCAGGCTCAGCGCGAGGAGCTCGCCGGGCAGGGGCTGCCGGTTGTCGTCGCCCGCCGCGCGCTCGGCGTTGAGCCGGGCCACGATCCGGCGCGCGGTCGCCGGCTGGAGCGGCCCGGTGCGCGATGCGAGCGCGTCGAGGTCGAGCCGCCGCAGGGTCGCGCCGAGGAGGGGGATGCGTTCCATGTGCAGCCCGAGTCTTGCACGTCCCGCGGCGTTCCGACGAGGGAAGAGATGCGGGTCGCGCCCGCGACGGTGCCGATCGGTCAGCCGGCGGCCACGGCCTCGCGGCGGCGGGCGGCCATCACGTTCTCGATCGAGCGGCGGAGGAGCTCGAGACCGGCCGGATCGAACTCGTAGGACCAGCGACGGAGGCGATCGGCCCGGCCGAACCGCTGCTCGAGCCCGTTCGCGATCGACTCGCGCGAGAGCAGGATCACGTCGGCGGTCCGATCGATCACCTCGAGGTCGTCCTCGCCGTCCATCGTCGCCGCCAGCAGCTCGACGCCGGTCGTCCCGGCCAGCGACAGAACCTCGGCCATGTTGGAAGCGCCGCGCTCCGAGGCGCACACGAGGCCGACCCGGGACCCCGCCGGGAGCGACGCGATCTCGTGCACGAGCTCGAGGTAGCCCGGCCCGACCAGCATCGCCACCACCGGGACGCGGCCATGGACCAGCGCCTGGGCCTCGTCGGCGTGGAAGGTCGTCGTCGCGACGAGGTCGTAGTGGAAGCGCTCCAGCCGGTCGGGAAGGTCGTCGAGCAGCGCACCCTCGACGTCGATCAGGTCGCTGAACTCCTGGCCGAGCCGGGCGGCGTCGTAACCCGCATCGGCGTTCGTGCACTCGGCGAACAGGATCTGGACCTTGGGGCCCGGGCGCTTGCGCTCGGTGGCGGCGGCGAACGCGGCGGCCGCGACCTCGTCGGCCCCGAAGCCGGCCTGGGCGGCCCGCCGGAGCATCTCCGAGATGATCCCGGCGAGGGCCTCGGCTCCGCGCCGCTGCGGCGGGCGATCCGCGACATGTGTCCCGGCCCCGTGGCGGCTCGTGACGTAGCCCGCGTCGGCCAAGCGGCGGTAGACCGCCCGGATCGTGTTGGGGTTCACTCGGAGCGCGGCGCCCATCTCCCGAACGGGGGCGAGGCGGGAGCCGGGCAGCAGCCGGCCGGAGTCGATCTGGTAGGCGAGCTGCCAGTAGATCTGGGTGCTGATCGGGACGTCGGAGTCCCGTTCGACATCGAGATCACCGGCGGCGACAGCGGGGGACAGTCCCTCGTCGGAACCGCCGGAAGTCCCACTTGACATAGTCTGCTAGTCCAATTACGATCCGGTTGGCCTAGTGAACTGTACCAAATCCCGCAGGTGACCCAGATGGACATCCTCACGCTCTTCTTCTTCGCCGCGATCGTGCTCTTCGCCTTCGCGGCCGTCCAGTTCGGCGTTGACTCCCGCGAGACGACCCTCGACCCCCGTCACCCGAGCTCGACCGG
>DASSPG010000210.1:0-30552 GCA_035699725.1 Candidatus Limnocylindrales bacterium
CCCTCGGTCTAGTCTCCTCGCACGGACGATCGCGTCACCCAGTCGCCGCCCGGGATCGGGGACCCCAGCTCGGCCTGGTCGCCGTGGTAGCGATAGACCCACGCCCGCTCAACCGGACCGCCGAGGACATCGGCCTCGCGCCGCACGTACTCCGAGCCGGGCTCGTCCGCCGAGTCGTAGGCCTCGAGCCCGTCGAGCACCGCGAGCATGGCCGCGTCCGGCAGCCGGTAGAGCTCCACGACGACGAGTCCGCCTGGATCGTCGACGAGGGCCGGGTAGGTGTACGTCCGCTCGGCCGTTGCGTGCATCTCGCGGAGCGCGCCGCGGACCCGCCCGCGGCCCAGGAACGTCGCCCCGGCGAGGAGCGGATGGTTGCGCTCCCCGAGCCGCAGGGTGCCGTAGACCGCCAGGATGCCGCCGTCGTCCATCACGCCGGACGGTACCAGCGGCGCCGGCCCGGCCGCTCTCGACCCCGCCGCTCGACCCGCGCCGGAACTAAACGGGCACTAAACGGCCCCCGGGCGTTGACACGAACGGCAACCTGGTCGCATGCTCGCGGGACCGCTGGCTTAACCGGTTTAGTCGCACGGATCATTGCATTCCGCCCGTGCCCCACCGGACGCCGCGACCGCGCGACCGGACCCTCAGGCATCCGGGAGCGCCGCCGCTCCACGCCATCGCCCCGGTGCAAGGTTCTCGGAGGTCCGGTCCGATGTCCGTCCCGTCCACCCGAACCCGTCAGGCCCGCCACCGACGTCCGCGCATCCAGCGCCTGGCCGCCATGATCGGGACGGCGTCGCTCCTGGCGTCGCTGATTCCTGCGGCCGCCGTCGGCCCGGTCCTGGCCGGGCACACGAGCGACCCGACGGCCGTCACGATCGCCGGCAGCCTCCAGTCCGAGCTCGGCTGCCCGGGCGACTGGCAGCCGGACTGCGCGTCCACGCACCTCTCGTACGACGCCGCCGACGGCGTCTGGCAGGGCAGCTTCGCGGTGCCGGCCGGCAGCTACGAGTACAAGGCGCCGCTCCGCAATTCGTGGGACGAGAACTACGGGCTCAACGCCCAGCCGAACGGCGCCAACATCCCCCTCGCGCTCGGCGCCGCGACGTCCGTCAAGTTCTACTACGACCACGGGACCCACTGGGTCACCGACAACGTGAACTCGGTGATCGCGGTCGCGCCGGGTACCTTCCAGAGCGAGCTCGGTTGCCCCGGCGACTGGCAGCCAGATTGCCTCCGCTCGTGGCTCCAGGACCCGGACGGCAACGGCATCCTCGAGTTCACGACGACCGCCCTCCCGGCGGGCAGCTACGAGACCAAGGTCGCGATCGACGAAGGCTGGGACGAGAACTACGGCCAGGGCGGCGTCCCCGGCGGAGCCAACATCGCCTTCACGGTCCCGACAGCCGGAGCCAAGGTCACCTTCCGCTACAACGCGGCGACGCATGTCCTGTCGGTCAGCGCCGGCCACGCCCGCGACGGCAACGTGGAGTGGGACGGCCTCCGCCACGACTCGCGCGACACGACGTTCCGGACCCCCGCTGGCGCGGTGCCGTCGGGCACGCCGGTCACGATCCGGCTCCAGACGTTCCACGACGACGTCAGCGCCGTCGGCCTGCGGGTCTATTCGCTCAACGCCGCCGGGCAGTCCGTCCGGAAGATGACGATCGCCGCAGCCGACGTGCCGTGCACCGGACCCGGCCTGACCGAGGAGCGATGCGACTACTGGCAGGCGACCCTGTCCAATGCGGCCGCGGACAACGTCTGGTACCGGTTCGTCGTCACCGACGGCGCCGACACCGACTACTACGCCGACGACACGCCCGCCCTCGACGGCGGCCTCGGCGCGGCCAGCGACGACCCGATCGATCAGAGCTGGGCCCTGACCGTCCACGTCCCGGGCTTCACCGCTCCGGCCTGGGCGAAGGATGCGGTGATCTACCAGATCTTCCCGGACCGCTTCCGGAACGGCCGCAAGGACAACGACCCCGGGACCGGTGACGTCCGCTACGACGACCCGGTCATCAAGCTCGGCTGGGGGGTCCCGCCGGAGGGCTTCTGCCGCAACTACGCCGACGGCGCGACGAACTGTCCGTGGCGGTTCGACACGACGCCGCCCGCCGACAGCCCGACCAAGGAGCAGCCGCGCGGCCGCGACTACTACGGCGGCGACCTCAAGGGCGTCGACCAGCAGCTCGACCACCTGGCCGCCCTCGGCGTGACCGCCATCTACTTCAACCCGATCTTCGACGCCGGCTCCAACCATTCCTACGACACGCAGGACTTCAAGACGGTCGATCCCTACTTCGGGAGCCAGAAGGACTTCGACAACCTCGTGAAGCACGCCCGGGAGCGAGGGATCCGCGTGATCCTCGATGGCGTGTTCAACCACATGAGCTCGGACAGTCCGCTGTTCGATCGCTACGGCCACTACGCCACGGTCGGCGCGTGCGAATCGCTCGCCTCGCCGTACCGCTCCTGGTTCGTGTTCACGAACGTCGCGGCCGGGACCGGCACCTGCGCCGGCGCCGCCGGCCCGCGATCGGCGACCTACGAGGCGTGGTTCGGGTTCGACTCGATCCCGGTCCTCCAGAAGACCCAGGCGGCGGTCCAGAGCTACTTCCTCACCGCGCCCGACAGCATCGCCAGGCGCTGGCTCCAGGCCGGCGCGTCCGGCTGGCGCCTCGACGTGTCCGGCGACGCGTCCTTCCCGAATGGCTACTGGGAGTCGTTCCGCTCGGTCGTCAAGGCGACGAGCCCGCAGGCGCTGACGATCAGCGAGACGTGGCAGAAGGATTCGACGCTCCTCCGGATGCTCCGCGGCGACCGGCTCGACACGACGATGAACTACCGCCTCCGCGATGCCGTTCTGGGGCTGCTCGCCCCGCAGGCGTTCGATTCGAAGGGGTTCGCGGACAGCGGCAACCAGATCAGCGTGAGCGATTTCGCCGATCGGCTGGCGTCGGTCCGCGAGGACTACCCCGACGCTGCCTACTACTCGCTGATGAACCTGCTCGACAGCCACGACACGGAGCGCCTCCTGTGGACGCTCACGCCGGGCGCAGAGACGACGGCCGCCCGGGAGCTCAACGCGGCGAACGTCGCGGCCGGCAAGCTCCGGATGAAGCTGGCGTCGCTCATCCAGTTCACCGTGCCCGGCGCCCCGACGATCTACTACGGCGACGAGGTGGGGGTCACCGGTGACGACGATCCCGACGATCGGCGGACCTTCCCGTGGGCCGATCTCGGCGGCAGCCCGGACGTGAACCTCCTGGCCCACTACACGGCGTTGGCCGATCTCCGCGAGTCCGTGGCAGCCCTCCGCGACGGGGACTTCCGCACCCTCCTGGCCGACGACGCGGCCGAGACGGTGGCGTACGGCCGGAAGACGGGGTCGCAGGCGGCGATCCTGGTCCTCAACCGTTCCGGCGGCACACGCCAGGTCGAGATCCCGGTCGGTGGGTACGTGCCGGACGGCGTCGCGCTCGACCGTCGCTTCGGCGTCGGCGTGGGCGCCACGGGGGCCGTCACCGTTTCGGGTGGCTCGGTCAGCCTCACCCTACCGGCCCTGTCCGGCCTGGTCCTGGCCACCGGTTCGGTGGATCTGGCGCCGCCACCGGCGCCCGCGAACCTGCGGGTGACGGGCGAGGCGGCCAACGAGCTGTCGGTCGCGTGGGACGCGGCGCCTGGCGCCGTCGGCTACGACGTCTTCGTCAGCCCGCTCACGGGCGGCGGCTACGTCCGGGCCAACAACGCCCCCGTCACGGGCACGACGTTCACCATCGACGGCCTGGACAACGCCCGGACCTACTACGTCGTCGTGCGGGCCCGCGACGCGGCCGGCAACCAGTCGGCGCCGTCCAACGAGGCGAGCGGCCTGCCGCACCTCGTGATCGGCTGGGCCAACCTCCAGTGGCCGCCCTCGATGACCCACGTGATCAGTGCGACCGACCGGACCGACAACGCCTACGGCCAGGTCTGGATCGACGGCGTCACCAACCAGCCCGGCGCGACGCCGAGCCTCACGGCCCAGCTCGGGTTCGGGCCCGACGGCTCGAACCCGGACGGCAACGCCGACTGGCAGTGGGTCGCGGCCGCGTTCCAGGGCGACGCGGGCAACAACGACGAGTTCGTCGCCTCGCTCCAGCCCGAGTCAACCGGGTCCGTCGACTATGCGTTCCGCTACTCGGTCACGGCCGGACGGGACTGGGTCTATGCCGATCTCGACGGGGTCGGGAACGGCTACGCGCCGGCCCAGGCCGGGGCGCTCACGGTGACCGCGAGCGGCGATGCGAGCGCCCCGGCCGTGCCGACCGGGATCCGTGTCGTGGCGGCGTCGCCGGCCGGCGTCGAGCTCGCGTGGGACGCCGTGTCCGGCGACGCGACCCTCTTCGGCTACGAGGTGCTCCGCGCCGACGCGGAGGCGGGGCCGTTCGCGGCGATCGCGGCGACGGACGCCACGACGTTCACCGACACTGCGGTCGACGAGGGAGCGACGTACTGGTACGCCGTCCGCTCGGTCGACACGTCGTTCAACCGGTCAGGCCGATCCGCTCCGGTCTCCGCCACGGCGGAGCTCCGGACGGTGACGCTCGTGTTCCACGTGACCGTGCCGGCGACCACCGACGCGACCACGCGGACCGTCAACATCGCCGGCTTCCTCGACCGCCTCGACGGCGGTCACCCGCAGTGGAACCCGGGCGGAACGCCGCTCACGCGCGTCGACGCCACGCACTGGACGATCACGTTCACGGGCCGCGAAGGCACCCAGCTCGAGTACAAGTACGCCCTCGGCTCGTGGGACTACGTCGAGAAGGACGGGGCCTGCGGCGAGATCGGCAACCGCCAGCTGACCCTGAGCTACGGCGCGACGGGGACGCAGACGGTCAATGACACGGTCGCGAACTGGCGGAACGTGGCGCCATGCGGCAACTGACCGGTCGCCTCGGCCGTCCCGACGGCTGACGGTCCATGTCGCGAGGGCGAGCGGCAGCAGCATCCATCCGACCACGGCAGCGAGGAGCGTGGCGACGAGCCGCCGTGCTCCAGCCGATCCAGGGGATGTCCCTGATGGATCGCGCAGCCGCGCTGTCGCGTGGATGAACCGACGGCGACGGAAGCCGGCCCCCGCGGCGCAGCTGGGGTGACGACCAGGTGATCGACCCAGCCTCCCTCCGACGCCGCGCACCGAGCATCGATCGCTCATCGGACCGGGTCGTCGCGGTGGTGGCCATCGCCACCGCGATCGCATTCCTCGTCGCGGCGGTCCTCGCAATGCTGCTCCCCGCGGCGGTGCGCCGCGGTGGCTGGCTCCCGCTCCATCTCGCCCTGGCCGGCGGGGCAACCACCGCGATCGCGGGGGTGATGCCGTTCTTCGCAGCGGCGTTCGCAGCGGCGCCGCCGAGCGATGAGCGGCTCCGCCTCGGCGCCGTCGGCGCGGTCGCGGCCGGAGCGGTCGGAATCTCGCTGGGCGTGGTGGGTGCCCAGGGCCCGCTCGCCCTCGGGGGCGGGCTGTTGTTCCTGGCTGGACTCGCGGCAACCGGCGCGGCAACGGTCCGACCGCTGTCACGCGCTCTCGGCCCGAGCCGCGGCCTGATCAGCCAGGGCTACGTGCTGGCCCTCGGCGAAGTCGCAGTCGGCGCGCTCGTGGCAACGCTGTTCGTCGCGGGATGGCCGCCCATCGTGGAGGGTTGGGGCGGGCTGAAGCCGGCGCACGCCTGGCTGAACCTCGTCGGCTTCGTGTCGCTGGTCGTGGCGACGACCCTGCTCCACTTCTTCCCGACCGTGGTCGGTGCGCGGATCACCGTCCGGCCGGCCGCCCGCCTGACGGTCGTCGGCCTGGGGGCCGGGGCGCCACTCGTGGCGGTCGGGTTCGTCGCCGGCAGCGATCCGGTGGCCCGCCTCGGGGCGGTCGTGACGGCGATCGGGGCCGCGGCGGTCGCCTGGAATGCCGTCGCCACCTGGAGGACCCGCGCCCACTGGACGACCGACCCGGGTTGGCACCGATTCGCGATCGGGAGCCTCGCCGCCGCGATCACGTGGTTCGAGGTCGGGACGGCGATCGCCGTCGGCCGCCTGCTCAGCAGCGGCGCAGCTCCCGAGGCCTGGTCGGCGGACGCGGTCGGTGCGCCGCTCGTCGCCGGCTGGATGGGCCTCGCGATCCTCGGATCGGCGACCCACCTCATTCCGGCGGTCGGACCGGGCGATCCGCAGGCCCATGGCCGGCAGCGTTCTCTTCTCGGCCGGCACGCCTTCGCACGCCTGGCCATCGCGAACGCCGGCATCGTCGGACTCGCGATCGGCTGGCCGCTGGGGTTGGACATCGTCGCGACCGGGGGAGCGGTCCTGCTCGCGATCGGGCTCGGGACCACGGTCGTGCTCCTGGCAGGGGCCGTGTGGATCGGGCTCGGCCGACGCGGTGCCGGCTGAGCGCCGCCCGACCAGGCGCGGACGCCGCGCTCAGGCGACCCGGGCGCCGCCCTGCCAGACCTGCTCGGCGCGGTCGCCAAGCTCCCGGAAGTCGTACGGGTCGCCGGCGATGACCGCGAGGTCCGCCAGCTTGCCGACCTCGATCGTGCCGAGCTCATCGTCCACGCCCAGGAGCTCGGCGGCCGACCGGGTCGTCGCCTCGAGGACCGCCGCCGGCTGCATCCCGCCCGCCGCCATCAGCTCGAGCTCGCGCAGGTTCCGTCCGTGGGGCGTGACGCCACTGTCGGTGCCCATCGCGATCCGGACGCCGGCCTGGACGGCGCGCCGGAACGCGTCACGGTGGACATCGACGACCATCCGGGCCTTGTCGAGGACCGCGGCCGGTCCGCCGCCTGGGGATCGGACCCGGTCCCGTCGAAGACCCGGCCACCGCGAAGCACCACGCGCGTCATGCCCTGCCCTCCTCCGTGTCGAGCGTCGTCCCGGCCCCGCTGACGACCCGCGCCCGGAACCGGTCCGACCGACCGGCGGACCCGCTCAGCCGATAGCTCCAGCCTTCATCGTCGGCCCAGGCGGCCCCATCGAGCTCCTCGCCGTCCTCGACCGCGAGCGCGAATTCCATGCGGTAGGCCCGGGGCACGGCCCGCGTCGGCTCCGACCCGGCGACATCGATGATGCTCTCCTCGAGCCAGTCGAGGTAGACGGCGTTGTTGGCGTGGTTCATCGGGTCGAGCTCGTGCGGCCGGACCGTCAACCGGCGGTGGGCCGCGGCCGGCGGTGTCGACGGCAGGGGAACGCGCCCGATCGGGCCCATCTCGTCGGTGCCGCCGAACCGGTCCGGGAAGATCGACGGGATCCGGGTGAGCGCGCCGCGATCGTCGATCAGGACCCAGTCCGTGTGGACCCAGCCGGCCGGCGTCCCGTCCTCGAGGAGGAACTCGCCGCGCCGCCGGGCGAACACCCGGCGGATGCCGACGATCGCGGTCCGAGCCGTCAGCGTGGTGCCCATCTCGGCTGCGGCGAGGATCCGCAGCTCGGCGGCGCGGACCAGCCAGGTCAGGCCGCGCTCGGCGTACCACGCCCGGCCGAAGCCGAGGTCGGCCGAGTGCTGCCAGGCGAGGTCCTGGGCATAGCGCATGTAGCCCGACGTCCGGAGCAGCCCGTCCGGTCCGGCCTCGTCGAACCGGACGCGGTAGGTCGTCTGCCAGGCCGGCCGGCCGTCGTCGAGGATGCCGGTCGCGTCCGACGCCTTCATCGGTCGGCGAGCAAGTCGAGCTGTTCGATCGCCACGATCCGCGTCCCCTCCCGGGGCGCGGTCGTGCGCTCGAGCCGGACCGCGCAGGATCGCGCGGCGTCGAACACGACCAGGGTCGGCGTCAGGACCTCGTCCTCGTCGGACGCGTGTGACCGCGCGTCGTCGAGCTGGTGGAGGACGTCGGCGCTGATTCCGCGCGCGCCCCACTTGCAGTCGATCGCCTCGGCGCCGCCCTCGGCCTCGACGGTGACGTCGTACGGGTGGATCTCGGCCCGCACGCCGTCGAACAGGATCCGTCGCTCCCGCCGGACGACCGGCCCGCCGCCCGGCCCGGTGGCCGCCAGTCCGGGCCGGCGGCGCACGAGGAGCTCGGTGAGCGATTCGACGATGGCGCCGCGGACCATGGAGCGAACCTGCTCGCCGCGCTCGGCGACCGCGAGGGCCGCGGCGAGGATCGCCTCGCTCCGTTCGCGCCCGGGGCCGGTGGCCGGCGCGGCCGGCCCGAACAGGCTGGGGAACATCGCGCGCCAGGCGGCCGCATCGGTCGACATCCCATTCATCACGGCTCGGGCGAGGACTCGCTGGCCCTGCGTGGCATCGGCCAGGAGCGCCGCCGCCCGGCCAACCAGCGGGTCCGCCTGGATCCCCGCGTACACGATCGTGCGAGCGTCGATCGCCGCGTCCTGGAACCTCACGGCCGCTCGTCCAGGGCGATCAGGACGACCTGGGGATACGTGGACAGCCAGTCGATCGCGCGGTGCGGGTCGTCGATCGCCGCGGCCTCGCGCCCAGCCACCGCGATCGCGGTGGCCACCGCGCCGGCCACGGCCTCATGGCCCCGGGCGGTCGCGACGGCCTCGAGCCGGGTCCGCCAGATATCCGCGAGGTCGTTGACGTAGGACCACTCGTCCTCGATCTCCTCGCCGAGCTCGACCAGGGCGTCATACGCGGAGAGGGCCGCCGCGACAGCGTCGGCGACGGTTCCAATCTGGGTGGGATCCACCCGGCAAGACTAGCGCGCCTCAGCGCGCGGGCACGGACCGTCGGCGGAGCAGGGACCAGCCGCTCCTGGGCTCGGGAACGACGAGGGCACGGTCGGCCCGGGCCAGCAGGTTGCCGAGGAGGCGCTGGGCTGCGGCGTTCCACGCGGCCGAGTAGGCGGCGGTGGCCGCGCTGCGGATGCGCGCCGCCTCGTGGCGCGCCCCGATCTGCTCGAGCTGGGCGACGCGGTCGAGGATCGCCCGGTACAGGGCAGGGAGATCCTCGGCCAGGGACCCGGCCGGCTCGGAAGGCGCGGAAGTCGGGAGCGGGGGGGACTCCATCGATCGCACCATGCCTCCTCGGCACGGTCACGGGAAGGGGAGACAGGTCCGGTTCGCCGGTCGGCGAACGTACCGCCACGCGTGGGCTGGTTCCCGGCCGCACCGGTTTTCCGGCCTGACTCGCCCGCGCTGCCCAGGGCGTCAGTCGCCCGAGTGGGCCCCGGAGCGCACCGCGAATCGCTCGAATCGGCCGGTCGCGGGCAGCCGAACGGCGTCGACGGCATCGACGACGGCTCCGATCGGGCCCTCGGCGAGCGCCTCCGCGAAGGCGTCGAGGGCGGCGGCGGAGCCTTCCGCCACGCAGCGGACGGTGCCGTCGGCGGCATTGGCGACCCAGCCCACGAGGCCGAGCTCGGTGGCGCGACGGACCGTGAAGTAGCGGAACCCGACGCCCTGGACGCGACCGCGCACGGTCGCTTCGAGGCGTCGGCGGTCGCCGGCGAGGCCGCTCATCGCTGGTCGGCCCGGTTCCCCGGACCGGCGGACGCGGCCGGCCCGCCCGACCACGCGAGGAGCAGCGTGTCGAGCACCAGCTCCGGGCGGACGTTCGCCTCCAGCAGCTCGCCCGCGGCATCGAGCCGGCCGAGATGGGCCGCGATCGCGGCGCGGCCACGGTCCGGGTCGAGCCGGGACGCCGTCGCGCGCAGGTCGTCGAGGAGGCCGACGTCGCGGACCTGGCGCTCCTGCTCGAGAGCCACGATCAGGAGGTCGCGGGCGAGCTCCCGCCAGAGCCCGACGACGAGACCCGCGGCGCGCCGGCGTTCGGCGGCGGGAACCGCGCTGCGCGGGCTGCCTTCGCCGGACTCCGGCCCCCCGTCCGCGTCCGCCTCGGATCCGTCGGCCGCGGCCTCCGGCTGCGACACCTCGACGGGCGTCGACGGTGCCACGGTCGCCGCCGTCGGCCGGGTGCGCGCGCCGCGCCCGGGCCTGCGTGGGGTCCCCGCGTCCGACTCCCCGGTCGCCGACGCGCTCGCCCGATCGATCGCGCGCGCAAGGCTCGTCGCGCGCGTCGTGAGGTCGTGGGCTGCGGCGAGCCTGGTCGCGATCGGCGCCTGGAGGAGATCGAGCAGCGTCCGCGCGATCTCGTCGCGGGCGGCGACGGCGTCCGGCGCCGCCGCCAGGGCTCGCGCGGCCCCGGGCCGGCCCCCGACGATCCGTGCCAGGCGTGCGGCAAGCGGGGGGTCGGCCGATCCGGATTCCAGCAGGATTGCCTCGACGTCCCGCGTCGCGACCGGTCCGAGACGGAGCCGCGCCGCGCGCGACCGGACCGTGGGCAGGAGGCGGTCCTCGTCGTCGGCGCAGAGCACGATCGTCACGTCCGCAGGCGGTTCCTCGAGGGTCTTGAGGAGCGCCGCCTGGGCATCCTCGGTCAACCGGTCGGCACGCTCCACGATCGCGACCCGGGCTCCACCCTCGACCGAGCGGAGGACGAGGTCCGAGGTCAGGCGCCGGACCGTCCCGTCCTCGGGGCGGTCGCGGCTGCCGATCCGGATCTGGTCGCCGGCGCCGCCCGGGGCGAGTCGATGCACGTCCGGATGACGCCCGCGCTCGACGAGCCGGCACGCCCGGCAGCCGCGGCAGGGTCGGGCAGCCGGGTCCGGGTCGTCGCACAGGAGCCCGGCAGCGAGATCCAGGGCGAGCGTCGTCTTGCCGATGCCCGCCGGCCCGCTGATCAGGATCGCGTGCGGCACGCGACCCGCGATCATCGTCCGGACGGCGTCCGTCGCACGATCGTGGCCGCGCGTCCGCAGGTGCCCGGTCCCGGCCCCGGTCGACACCGCCGGCCCGACGGTCCCGGGGGTCCCGGGGGTCCCGACGGTCCTGGCGCCCGTCACGGCGTGACCTTCCAGCCTGGCGCGACGAACGCGGGGATCAGGCCGGATCGGCCTTCTTGCGCGTCGTGCGGCGCTTCGGCGCGGCGGCCGGCTCGTCCACGGGGGTGCTCTCGGCCGAGGCGGCGGGCGCATCGGCATCGGCCTTCTTGCGCGTCGTCCGGCGCTTCGGCGCGGCGGCCTCCTCGGCGGCCGGAGCGGCCGTCCCTTCGGCGGCCGGCGCGTCGGCGGCCGGCACGTCGGCGTCGGCCTTCTTGCGCGTCGTCCGCCGCTTCGGCGCGGCGGTCTGCTCGGACGTCCCGTCCGCGGCACCGGCGGCCTCGGTCGCCTTCCTGCGGGTGGTCGTCCGACGCTTCGCCGAGGTCGGCTCGGCGGGCGCGGTCGCCTCGGCGAGCTCATCCGGCTCCACCGTCATCGTCTCAAGGTCACCGGCAGCCTCGGCCGCGCTGATCCGGGCCTCGACCGGCTCCGGCCGGCGAGCCTTCGGCGACTGCGCGAGCTGGGCCCGCAGCATCTCCTCGAGCTCCGGCGGGACCTCGCTCCAGGGATCACCCGAACGGGGCGCCGGCCGATCCGGCCGGTCGCCGCGCGGCATGCCGGCGTCCGGGCGGTTGAACCCGCCCCGGCCGCCGCCGCCGGAGCCACGGCTGCCACCGGCCTGGCCCGTCCGGCCGCTGACATCCGGGTACCGATTGATGCCGCCTCCGCCGCCGCCGCGCCCGTAGCGCTCGCGCTCGATCGCCGCCGTGTAGGCGCTGCGCCCGCCGCGGGCGCCACCGCGCCCGCCCTGCTGGCCGCGCCCGCCCTGCTGGCCGCGCCGCTGCTCGGCGATCAGGTACTCGGGGATCTCGGGCTCGTCGAAGTCCTCGTCGTCAGACACCGGTCCAAGCCCTGCCGGCGCGGACGTCGGCGTGCCCAGCTGCGAGTCCCAGACCGATCCGAACGGCGTCGTCCGCGGTCCACGCGGAGCCGGGGCCGATGCGGCCGGCCGGGCCGTGACCTCCGGCTCCTCGGCGTCGCCCTCGTCCTCATCCGCGGCGACGTCGGCATCCACGGGCGCTCCGTCGACCGCCAGCGCCTCGTCCTCGCGACCCCGGCCGCGTCCGCGGCCGCGACCCCCGCGCCGGCGGCGGCGCCGGCGTCCGGCCTCGCCCTCACCCTCCTGCTCGGCATCGTCACCGCCGGCCACGGCGGCCGTGTCGGCGTCGAACGGCGTGAGCTCGTCGTCGTCCAGATCCTCGCCCGAAGGGGCGCCGATCGGCGCGGCGGACGCGCCGATCCGCGACAGTTTCTCGCCTGGCAGGACGACCATCGCGCCGTTGCCGGTGGCGGCCGGTGCCGCCACGTCGGGCGCTGCGGCGGCCGCCGATCGGGTCCGGCCAGCGGTCCGCGATCGGGCCGTCACCGGCTCCGCCTCACCGGCTCGGCCACGACCTCGGCCCCGGCCGCGGCCGCGCTGGCCGGTGCCCTCGGTCTGCTTGTCGGGAACCTCGGTCATCGACAGATCCTCGTCGTCGACGGCGACCCGGCGCCCGGAACGCGACGACGACTTGTCGACGCGAGCGAGCTGCGTGATGTCGGTGAAGAGGTCGGCGACCTCGATGAGGTCACTCGAGGTGTTGCCCCGGAAGCTGATGACCTCGACCCGGACGCCCATCTCCTGGACGGCCCGGATCGCAGGCGCGAAATCACCGTCGCCCGAGACGACGATCGCGACGTCGAGGTTGCGGGCCGTCTTCATCAGGTCGACGACCAGCTCGATGTCGAGGTTGGCCTTGACCTTCCCGTCGCCGTACTTGCGGATGTCCTTGCTGACGACCTTGTACTGGTTGCGCGCCAGGAAGGCATGGAAGTTGCGCTGGTTCTCGTTGTCGGGGTCGAGCCCCGTGTAGGCGTATGCGCGCACGAAGTCGCGACCGGCCGTGGCCGCCTTGAGCAACGTGACGTAGTCGATGTCCGTGCCGGCGGCCTTCGCCGCATAGAAGATGTTCGCCACGTCCACGAAGACGGCGACGTTCTTGCCCACCTTGACTCCTCAGTTGTTGGGGACGCCGTCGGCGCGATCAGCGCTGCCTGACGGTCGTCGGGTCAATAGCCGCTGCGCCCCGGGGCAGCCCCGACCGTGGCCACCTGGCATTCAGCACGCGGACCGGATTCGACGAAACCGTGACGTTCCAGGCGGGTCCGCTCCACCGGGTCGTCGGAGAGGGCCGCCTCGACGACGCTGCAGCCCTTGTTGCGTGCCGATCGGAGGAGCTCCTCGAGCAGCGCGTCCGTGACGCGGTCCGCGTCATGGTCGGGATCGACCACGATCAGGTCCACGGCGCCGACGAAGCCACCGGCCCGGACGGACGGACGGAGAGCGAGCACTGCGCCTCCGACCACCTCGCGCCGGGCCTCGGCGATGAAGATGCTCGCCTGGGGGAGGTAGACCAGCTGTCGGAGCAGGTCGCCCGAGTTGAGCGAGCCCGCCGCACCAGCCGCACGCACGGAGTCGCCGCTGAGCGCGACGATCCGCTCGATGTCGGTGATGCGGGCCGGACGGATCAGATATTCCACGCGGGCGAGGGCACCTCGTGCGTTCGGCGGGAGCAGATGCGATCTGCATCCGTCGCCGAGCGGGGGCCGACCGATGCGCAGCGGTGTCCACGGGACCTCGCGGGAGGGCGAGCCACTGAGGCTCGACAGCCACGCCCGGGTCGCGTCGACCGGTGTTGCATTCGGTCCGCTGATGTCTATGATACGGCATCGCTTCGGCGGCAACCTGCGCGCCGCCCAGGCCAGCATCCTGTGCCGTCATCCCGATCCGTACCGCCGCTCGATCCAGCGCCATCGGCAGCGTGCCGAGCCAGCGACGAGATCGAGGCTTCGGACGCCGGGTGACGCGCGGAGCCGGCTGGGCGAGGCGGAGGATCCACCGACCGAGGTCTCCCGGGGCTTCCCGGAAGACTGCGAACGAGGAGGAGAGTGCATGAAACTGACAAGGCTTGGGGCGCTGGCGATCACGAGCGTGCTCGTGCTTTCCGCGTGCACCACGGGCGCGCCCGGCGGAGGCGACAAGGGCACGATCGACATCTGGTCGTCGCTCCCGCGCCAGGGGTCCAGCAAGGCCCAGACCGACACGATGGTCCTCGCCATCAAGATGGCCATCGAGGAGCGCGGCGGCAAGGTCGCGGGCTACACGATCAACTACGTCGACAAGGACGATGCGACCGCGGCCGCCGGCAAGTGGGACGAGGCGACCGAGATCAAGAACGCCAACGATGCAGTGGCCAACGACAAGCTCGTGGCGTACCTCGGCACCCTGAACTCGGGCGCGGCCAAGCTGTCGATCCCGATCCTGTGCGCCAAGGGCATCGCCATGGTCAGCGCGGCCAACACCTTCGTGGGCCTGACCAAGCCGTTCGAGCCGGGTGAGCCGGACAAGTACTACCCGAACGGCTGCAAGAAGAACTACTTCCGCGTCATCACGAACGACCTGCTGCAGGGCAAGGCCGGTGCGCTGTGGTCGTCCCAGCTCGGCGCCAAGAAGGTCTACGTCATCGATGACACGGAGGTCTACGGGAAGGGCCTGGCCGACGTCTACGCGAAGGAGGCCCCGGTCAACGGGCTCGAGGTCCTCGGCCGCGACGGGATCGACGGCAAGGCTTCGGACTACAAGGCCCTGGCGGACAAGATCAAGGCGGCCGGCCCGGACCTCATCTACTACGGCGGCATCACCCAGAACAACGCCGGGCAGCTGTGGCGCGACCTGCGTGACGCGATGCCGGACGTGAAGCTGATGGGCCCCGACGGGATCTACGAATCCGAGTTCCTCAAGGCCGCGACTGACGCTGCCGAGGGAACCTACATCACGACGACTGCCATCCCGCCCGATCAGCTGACGGGCAAGGGCGCCGACTTCATCAAGAAGTACACCGCCAAGAATCCGAACAACCCGGTCGAGGGCTACACGGCGTACGCGTATGAGTCGGCACAGGTCGTGCTCGCCGCCATCGAGCGGGCGGCCGCCAAGAATCCGGCGAACATCCTCGCGCTCCGTGGCCTCGTCCTCGACGAGATCAAGGCGACCAAGGACTTCGACGGGATCCTCGGCAAGTGGAGCTTCGACGCCGACGGTGACACCACCCTGGCCGACGTGTCGGGCCTGATCATCAAGGGCGACAAGTTCAACTTCGACAAGATCATCAAGTAGCGATCGTCGGGACACGGTCCTGACCCAAGGCCGGCCGCGCGGGCTCCCCGAGCGGCCGGCCGCAGTCCACCCCCCAAGTCGACCTAGGAGACATCCTTGGAGGAGCTTGCCAAGGCGCTAACGATCGGGCTGACGAACGGACTCGTCATCGCTCTGATCGCGATCGGCTACACGCTCGTCTACGGAATCCTGGAGCTCATCAACTTCGCCCATGCCGACGTGTTCATGCTCGGCACGGCGTTCACCTACTTCGCCCTGGAGATCATCACGGGCGCCCTCGGGATCCCGGCCGGAGGCGGCCTCGCGCTGGTGTTGACACTGGCCTCACTGCCGGTCGTGATGCTGCTCACCGCGGGCATCAACGCGGGGATCGAGCGTGCCGCCTACCGACCGCTCAGGAATGCACCCCGGCTCGCACCGCTGATCAGCGCGATCGGGATGTCGTTCATCCTCCAGAACGTCGGGCTGGTGTTGCTCGGGCCCTCGCAGCAGGCGCTTCAGAGCGTGATGCCCAGAACCAACCTGGTCTCGTTCCCGAGCGGCGCCACGTGGTTCGGGCTGGACGAGGTCATCGTCTTCGCGGTGACGATCCCGCTGCTACTCCTGCTGCGATGGTTCGTCGCCGGGACCAGGCAGGGCAAGGCGATGCGTGCGACGGCCCAGGATCGTGATGCCGCGGGACTCATGGGCATCGACGTCAACCGGACGATCTCGCTGACGTTCCTGATCGCGGGGGCGCTCGCCGGTGCGGCCGGCATGATCGTGGCCCTGTACTACGGCCAGACCTTCTTCCTGCTCGGGTTCCAGTTCGGCCTGCTGTCGTTCACCGCGGCCGTCCTCGGCGGCATCGGCAACCTCACCGGGGCGACGATCGGAGGCATCGTCATCGGCCTGATCGGCGCGATGTCCGATCGGTTCCTCGAGGCGAAGTGGACGAGCGTGATCGTCTTCTCGATCCTGATCCTCGTCCTGATCTTCCGGCCGACGGGTCTCCTCGCCGAACGAACGTCGGAGCGCGCGTGATGACCGCTGACACAGCCCGACGCCCGGGCGATCGCCTCCGCGGAATGGACCGCCAGCGGCGCGACAAGATGATCGTGATCGCCCTGATCGTGCTGGCGGTCGTCTACCCGATCGTCTACCGGAGCCTCGAGAGCGCCCTGCCCTTCGTCCCGTGGCCCGGCACGTCCGTCCTCATCGTGTGCGCGACGTTCGCGATCCTCGCCCTCGGGCTGAACATCGTGATGGGCTTCGCGGGGCTGCTTGACCTCGGCTACGTGGCGTTCTATGCCATCGGGGCCTACACGACAGCGTTCCTCGCGTCGTCCCACTTCGGCATCCACATCACCTGGTGGATCGTCGTGTGGGTCGCCGTTGCGGCAGCCTCGGTTTCCGGGATCCTCCTCGGCGCGCCGACGCTGCGGCTGCGCGGCGACTACCTCGCGATCGTGACCCTCGGGTTCGGCGAGATCGTCCGGCTGGTGTTCCGCAACTTGGGCGACTTCACGCTCGCCTTGCCCGCGATCCTCGGCGGGGCCATCCTGATCGGCCCCAACGCGAACCTGACCGGCGGCAACGTGGGAATCAACCCGATCGACGCGCCGACGATACCGATCCCCGGTCCATGGGGCGACCAACTGGTCTTCTCGAACCAGAACTCGATCTTCTCGTTCTACCTGATCCTGACGCTGCTGATCCTGACCTACTTCATCTGCGCCCGGCTGCGCGACTCCAAGCTCGGGCGGGCGTGGATGGCCATCCGGGAAGACGAGACCGCGGCGGCGGCGATGGGGATCAACACGGTGACCACCAAGCTCCTCGCGTTCGCACTTGGAGCAAGCTTCTCCGGCTTCGCCGGGGCGTTCACCGGCGCCTATCAGACTGCGATCTTCGCCGAGAGCTTCAACTTCGCCGTCTCGATCATCGTCGTCGTGATCATCATCCTCGGCGGGATCGGGTCGCTTCGTGGGGTCGTGATCGGGGCATTCGCCGTTCAGTACGTCAACTTCACCCTGCTGGCCTGGGCCGGGCAGTACGTCAACCCGCCGGTGAACTCGCTCGGCGTCTCGGTGGGCATCGAGCTCCTCGAGGATTTCAACCTCGTGACCTACAACTACCTCATCTTCGGGGTCATCCTCGCGATCATGATGGTCAAGCGGCCCGAGGGCCTGTTCCCGGTCGAGTCCGCCAAAGCCGAGATGCACGGCATCGGCGTGGCCGCGGAGGTGACCGCCGGGTCGGCGGACGAGTTGGCGCTGGCCGAGGAGGCCATCGTCGAGCTCGATCCCCCATCCGCGGCGGAGGCCGCCCTGCAAGCCGACACGCCGCCGCTGGCAGCCCGAGACGAGGACGACCCGGTGGACACACGATGACGGCCCCCGTGACGGCGCCCGCCGAGCTCGAGCCGCCGCGCGGCGACCTGCTCGTCGCCGAGAACTGCACGAAGCGCTTCGGCGGCCTCGTCGCCGTGAACGAGGTGGACTTCACCATTCCGCGAGGCGCGATCGCCAGCCTGATCGGACCGAACGGCGCAGGCAAGACGACCTTCTTCAACATGATCACCGGGCTCTACGTCCCCACGACGGGTTCGATCCGGTTCGACGGCACCGAGCTCACCGGGCGGAAGCCCCACGAGGTCGTCCGGCTGGGAATCGGCCGGACGTTCCAGAACATCCGGCTGTTCGGCAACATGACCGCCGAGGACAACGTGCTCGTCGGCCTTCATCATCGGCTGGCGGGCCGCTGGTGGCAGGCGATCCTGCGGCCGCCCTCGATCGTCCAGGAGGAGACCGATGCGCTCGAGCGAGCCCACGCTCTGCTCGACCTCGTGGGCCTGCGGAGCCGGGCGCGAACCCTCTCACGGAATCTGCCGTACGGCGACCAGCGGCGGCTCGAGATCGCACGCGCGCTTGCCACGCAGCCGAAGCTGCTCCTTCTCGACGAGCCCACGGCCGGCATGAACCCGGAGGAGACGCGGCGCCTGATGGACTTCGTGCGCCAGATTCGAACCGATCTCGGTCTGACCGTGCTGCTCATCGAGCACGACATGAAGGTCGTGATGGGGATCAGCGACCAGGTCACCGTCCTCGACCACGGCGAAAAGATCTCGGAAGGAACGCCCCAGCAGGTCCGCTCGGATCCACGGGTCATCGAGGCGTACCTCGGTCGCGGCGCGGCCGAGGTACAAGCGGACACGGAGGCCTGAGGTGGCGCTTCTCGAGCTCCGGGATGTGCACTCCTATTACGGCAACATCCACGCCCTGAAGGGCATCTCGATGACGGTCGAGCCGGGCGAGATCGTCACCCTGATCGGAGCCAACGGGGCCGGCAAGTCGACGACCCTCAAGACGATCAGCGGGCTCCTCCGCCCGCGCCAGGGCGAGGTTCACTTCGACGGCGCGCGCATCGACGGCGTCCCGTCGCACCAGATCGTCACGCTCGGGATCAGCCAGGCGCCCGAGGGGCGGCGCATCTTCCCGCGAATGAGCGTGCGCGAGAACCTTGAGATGGGCGCGTTCGTCCGCCGGAAGGGTCCCGAGCTCGAGGCCGATTTCGAGCGGGTCTTCACGCTGTTCCCGCGCCTGCGCGAGCGGCGCTCGCAGCTCGGCGGAACGCTCTCCGGCGGTGAGCAGCAGATGCTCGCCATCGGCCGGGCGCTGATGGCCCGGCCGAAGCTGATCCTGCTCGACGAGCCCTCGATGGGTCTCGCGCCGATCCTCGTGGAGCAGATCTTCGACATCGTCCGCGACATCAACGGGCAGGGCACGACGGTCCTGCTCGTCGAGCAGAACGCTCTGATGGCGCTCGCGATCGCGCAGCGCGGCTACATCATGCAGACCGGCGAGATCGTGCTCACGGATGCGGCCGCGGCACTCGCCCGGAATCCGGAGGTCAAGCGGGCGTACCTGGGCGGCTGAGCCGGTCCCGGGAGCGCGCGGATCGCGGCGGACGGGCGCGGAGCCACGTCGACCGGCGCCATCACTCGCCGGCCACGATCGGGAGGTTCACGTCGACGTGGACCACCTCGTGGTCTGACCGGTCCAGCCCCACGACATGCAGCTTGGCAACGATCGGGCGGACGTCGGCCGGAATTGCCACCCGGAGCATCAGCGTGGCGGGCTTCTCCGACGCCGGCAGACCCCGCAGCAGCACGGGCACGGTCGCGTCCGCGATCAGCGTGCCGCCGGGGCCCGTGACGACCGTGCGAATCGCGCGCAGCGGCTCGTAGACGAGAACGTCGACGATGGTGACTTCGCCGGCGCGAGCCCGCAGACTCGACGCACCGGCGATCAGCACCGCCGAACCGGCCTCCACCAGGATCCCGACCTCGGTCATCGGAGGGCCCGCGAGACCTGGCTCTCGGACCTCGAGCCGAGCGGCCGTCCGTTCCGCGGGAGGCGTGATCGCCACGACGCCCTCGAAGTGGCCGGATGCGTCCACGTCGAGGGTCGCCCTGCCGAGCTGCGCGCCACCAGCCACGACGACGACCTCCACTGCCGACGTGTCCGTGTGGACCACGCCGCGGGCCGCGATCTCGGTGGTCCCGAGCCACAGCACGTCAGCGCTCGGGACAAGGAGCCGCGTGGCGTTGGATGGCGCCGGCGGAACCCGCGGATCGCCGAGCTCGGATGACGCTGCCCGGCCGCCCGCAGCATCGGGGCCGGGGACGAGGCGACCGAGGGCCCCCAGCACGACGACGACGACGAGAACCACGGCCGGCAGCAGGACCGATGACGGCCGCGGCGCATCGGTGAGGACCGGCGCGACGCGAGGGCCGGGCGCTGGGTTCGGTGGCACCTACCGAGCGTGGCACGCGGCTGACGGATGTCAAGCCGGTCGGCGGCCCCTACGATGAGCGAATGGACCTCGGACTCGGCGGGCGCCGGGCACTCGTCGGTGGCGGATCGAGCGGGCTGGGGGCGGCGATCGCCGCCGAGCTGACGCGTGAGGGCGCTGCGGTCGCCGTCACCGCCCGCGACCCGGCCCGGCTCGAGGCGAGCGCCGTCCGGATTGGCGCCGTGGCCGTGAGCGCCGACCTGGCCACGCACGACGGCCCGGCCACCGCCGTCGCGACGACCGTCGAACGCCTCGGCGGCCTCGACCTGCTCGTGGTCAATTCCGGCGGCCCGCCACCCGGCTCGTTCGACGCCCTCGACGAGGCGGCGTGGCGGACGGCGATCGACGGCGTCCTCCTCGCGGCCCTCCGCCTGATCCGGGCCGGCCTGCCCCATCTCCGCCAGTCGGCGGCGCCGGCGATCCTGATCGTCCTCTCGAGCTCGGTCCGCGAGCCGATCCCGAACCTCACGACCTCGAACGTCCTGCGCCCGGGCCTGGTCGGGCTCGTCAAGTCGCTGACCGGGGAGATCGCGCCGATCCGGATCAACGGGATCGCTCCGGGCCGCCTCGCGACCGATCGGATCGCGGCGATCGACGCGGCCCAGTCCGCGGCCAGCGGCCGGCCGCTCGACGAGATCCGGTCCGACACGCTCGCGCGCATCCCGCTCGGCCGCTACGGCGATCCGGCCGAGCTCGGCCGTGTCGCCGCCTTCCTCCTCTCGCCTGCAGCCGCCTACGTGACCGGCGCCATCGTCCCCGTCGATGGCGGGATGGTTCGCGCCCTGCCATGAGGCGCGGTGGCCTCAGCGTCGCCGTTCGCGGGCGATGTCGTACACGGCCCGGCTGAGCAGCACCAGCCCCACCGCGGCCAGCCACAGGCCGTACGCGCGCTGGGGAAGGATGGCCTCCACGTTCGTCGTCGCGAGGTCGATGACGCGGATCGCGAGGGCGAGCCATCCGACGACGACCAGGATCAGGAAGCTCAGCGAACGATCGAGCGCGACCGGGACGTCGCCGGCGGCGTACGGCAGGGCGAGCAGGGCGATGACGGCGAGGGCGACGAAGAACACGATCACGCCGCTCCCGTCGAAGGCGTTCCCGGACAGGGCCGGCAGGCCTCCATCACTCGACGATCGCCACCACGGCAGGAAGCACGCCGCGGCGATCACGATCGCTGCGAGGCCGGCAAGCCGCCGGCCGTTGCCCATCGGGCGCCGCTGCATCGTCATTCGGGGCTGGTGTAGACCTCGGGACGGAGCACGCCCACGAAGCGAAGGTTGCGATAGAACTCGCCGTAGTCGAGGCCGTAGCCGACGACGAACTGGTCGGGGATCGTGAACCCGACGTAGTCGACGGGGATGTCGACGAGGCGACGGGCCGGCTTGTCGAGCAGGGTGCAGATCCGCAGCGATCGTGGGTTCTTGCCGCGCAGGTAGCGGACCAGATAGTTGAGGGTCAGGCCCGTGTCGATGATGTCCTCGACGATGAGGACGTCCTCGCCCTCGATGGTGGCCGACAGGTCCTTGAGGATCCGGACGAGGCCGGACGATTCGGTCGTCGCGCCACCGTACGAGGAGACCTCCATCAGGTCGATCCGGACGGGGATCGGGATCGCCCGCATCAGGTCCGCCATGAAGGGCAGCGAGCCCTTGAGGACCGAGACCAGGGTCAGCGGCCGCTCGCGATAGTCGGCGCCGATCCGGGCCCCGAGCTCGGCGACCTTGGCCGCGATCTGTTCCTCGCTGACGAGGACCTCGCCGATGTCCTCGGAAAGGTCGATCCGGACGGTCAAGCGTGGCCTCCAGGCTCGGTGATGGGTGAGAGCTCGGCTGTCGCGAGCGGCAGGGCGAGGTCGTCGTCGGCGAGCGGTCCGTGCAGGACCTGGCCGGACGTCCCGCTCAGGGCGTCGGCGAGGGCGAGCCGGCCGAACTTCAGCATCAAGGCCCGGAAGTCGCGGGCGTAGAACAGCTTGACGCGCAGGTCGGGATAGAGCTCGCGGATCCGGCGGAGCTTGCGGTTCTTCTTGCGGACCAGCTTCTGGCGGAGGGTCGTCATCTCGAGGTACAGCTCGAGATCGGGCAGCCAGAAGTCGGGCGAGAAGCTCTCGACCACGGCGCCATCGAGGTTCCACAGGATCGGGAAGGTGTGCGGCTCGTACTCCCAGGCGATGCGGTAGTAGTCGAGGATGCGGGCCATCTCGGCCTCGCTGGCGTGAGCGAACGCCGGCGCGCTTCGCGGTGCCGAGCGGGCAGGCGCCCCGGACGGCCCCGCGGGCGGAGATGTCGGTGCGGCGGCCACGGCGACCCGGTGGTCCGACGGCGGAACCGTGAGCGCGCGCGCCCGCCGGCGGCCGCGTCGGCTCGAGTCCGAGCCGGTGCTCTGGCTGATCGTCACCGGCCGGAACCGGCGGTCGGCGGATCGGCCCCGCCAACGAGCGCCTGGAGGCCACCGTGGGCGAGCAGTCCATGGACCCGGTCGAGGTCCGAGGCCCCGATCGGGAGGGCCTCGCGGAAGCGCTCCTCGTCGTTCGGGCCGAACTCGCCGTAGGGCCGCCCGGGCCCGACCGCCACGCGGGTGGGATCACGGTCGTCCTCGGCCGGGTCCGCGGCGATCACGATCCCGAGCGACTCGCTCCGGCAATCCGGGCAGTGGATCTCGACGAAGGCGATGTCATCGCGGCGGGCGAGGACGCGGATCCGGGCGGTCGGGACGAGGTGGCCGCAGGCGGCGCAGTCGACCCCGCCGGCGAGCGAATCGAGGTCGTCGCGCGGATCCATCGGCCGCAAGTCTAGCGGTTCGAGGCGTGATCCGCGCTCCCGACCTCCGATCCTGACGGGGATACTCCCCGCTGGTGAGCGAATACTCCCATGGGGTATCATGCGATCCTCAGCCGCATCCCGATCGGAGCCACCCCCCGTGCCCAGCAGCACGTCCCGCCGCCCCGCCGTCCCGCCGCCCGCCAATTTCCGTCACAGCTACTCCAAGGACAAGGCCGGCCTGATCCGACGCCTGTCCCGGATGGAGGGCCAGGTCCGCGGCATCGCCCGGATGATCGAGCGCGAGGAGTACTGCGTCGACATCCTCCAGCAGACCTCCGCCCTGCGGGCCGCGGTCGACGCCCTGTCGATCCTCGTGCTCGAGGATCACGTCCAGGGCTGTGTCCGGACCGCCGCCGAGCGTGGCGAGGCCGACGCCTACGCGGACGAGGTGATCGACGTGGTCCGTCGGACGCTGGGCCGGCCCGTCCGGAGCGGCAGCCGCTCGAGCTGATCGTCGACCGGTACTTCCGGTCACTCGGCACGCGGCCTCCGGGGGATGGCCTGCGGCCGGCCCGCGCGCGACGATCGCCGCGATGACCGATCCGCGCCCCGACCGGCTCCCGGCCCAGCCGCCTGCTGTCTCGCCCCCTCGCCCGTTCGTCGAGCGCCGCGTGAGCCACCGCCGCGCGGAGGATCAGGACGCCCATCGCGAGAAGGTCCTCCTGGCGCGCGCCCTCGACGTGCTCGCCTCGGACAACGCGGCGGAGGAGCGTCTGGCGGGCCTGCTCCGCCTGCTGGCGCGGACGGTCGGGGCGCGGCGCGCCGCCGTGGTCGCGGACGGGATCGAACGCCGGGCAGCGGTCGCACTCGATCCCGGCGAGGATCCAGCGCAGGCCGCCCGGCTGGCCGCCTGGCTCGATGCGCACGCTCCGCGCTCCCGCGCCCGTCGCGCGGCCGCCGGACAGGCCCCGATCTCGTACATCGTGAGCGCGGCGCGGGTCCCGTCGACGGCATCCCGGGCGCCCATGCCCCGGACGGGATCGGCCGTACCGGACGCCGGCGACCCACCGTTCGCGATGCTGCCGATCCCGAGCTCCGGCGAGGTCGTCCTCGGCTTCGAGTTCGAGCGGGCCGCCGACGCGCGCCGTCTCGCGGAGCGGCTGCCTCCGGCACTCGCGCGGCACGCGGCGGTTGCGCTGGCTCTCGTCACGGCCCAGCTCGCGAGCGAACGCGAGCTTGCGGCCCTGCGCGCCCGCGACGCCGAGCGCGCGACGTTCGTCTCGACCGTCGCGCACGAGCTCCGGACGCCGCTGACGGGCCTGCGCGGCTATCTCGAGTTGATCCTCGCGGGCCAGGTCGAGGATCCGGCCGTGGAGCGCGACTTCCTCGAGCGCAGCCGGACGATCGTCGGCTCGATGGGCGAGCTCGTCGGCGACCTGCTCGAGCTCTCGCGGCTCGAGTCCGGGACGCTCCAGCTGGAGCTGGAGTCGTTCTCGATCGCCGACGCCGCGGGGCAGGTCGCGACCCTCATGCTTCCGATCGCGCTCGAGCGCGAGGTCCGCCTGACCACCGCGCTGCCGCCGCGCATGCGCGTCGCGCTGGGCGACCGGCGTCGCGTCGAGCAGATCGTCACCAACCTCGTCGCGAACGCACTGAAGTTCACCCCGAGCGGCGGGCGCGTCGAGATCGAGGGCCGGATCGAGGGCGTCGCGGCGGTGCTCACCGTGCGCGACGACGGGTCCGGGATCGCGGCGGACGATCGCAGCCGGATCTTCGAGCGCTTCCATCGGATGGCCGGCCACGAGCGGATCACCGGGACCGGCCTCGGGCTACCGATCGCGCGCGACCTCGCCCGCCGGATGGGCGGCGACCTCGACGTCGCGTCCGTGCCCGGCGCCGGGTCGGCCTTCGTCCTGGTCCTGCCCGGGCCTGCCGGCGCCGGTCCCGACCTGATCGCGGCGACGCTCGCCGACTCGCTGCTTGGCGAGGAGCACCGATTGGAGCAGAGCCTTGTCCACCGCGCGATCGCGGCCGGCCGCAGCCACGCCCTGGACGGTGCGGCCGGGAGCCGGCGGGCCGGCGCGAGCCGGCTTCGGGCGCTGCCATCGATCCGACCGGAGGCCCCGACCCCCGCCTGACGGCCGTCGTCCCGGCCAGTTGTCCACAGTTTCACGGCGGCCCAGGCAGTTCGTGGAAAACCCGGTTGACGTGCCACCTGGCTCCCCCTACCGTGCGTCATCCGCACCGAACCTGCCTGGGGATCGGGGCTCGCGAGGGGCACGGGGAAACCCGGCCGCGAACCGGATGAGCCACGGAAGACCAGGAGCCATGGCGGTGTGACGAACGACGACGCCGGGAGCGGAGCCCGGACGGCCGCCAACAGGCACGTCCGACAGGAGGGGTGCCTGGACCGTCCGCGGGACCCGCTCCCGACGCGCGTCGATCTCTGCCCCCCCTTGCCGCGGGCGTACGACGACGCCCTCGACGCGGCGCTCGATGGGCTGGGCATCGCCATCGCACCCCGGGTGCGGTCGGCCATCGAGGGCCATGTCCGCCTCCTGCTCGCCTGGAACCAGGCCATCAACCTCAGCGCCGTCCGCGACCCGGCGGGCATCGCGGTCCGCCACGTCGCGGACAGCCTCGC
This sequence comes from Candidatus Limnocylindrales bacterium, assembly GCA_035699725.1. GTDB lineage: Bacteria > Chloroflexota > Limnocylindria > Limnocylindrales > CSP1-4 > CF-46. The sequence goes on from DASSPG010000210.1 coordinate 25,273, forward strand.
CGCCCTGCCGCTGCTGGCCGGACGCGGGATCGACCGCTTCGTCGATCTCGGCAGCGGCGGGGGATTCCCCGGCCTGACGCTGGCCGCGGCACTCCCCGCCGACCGCGCCCTGCTCCTCGACTCGATCGCCAAGAAGGTCCGCTTCCTCGCGACCACGGCCGCCGCCACCGGCCTTGCCGATCGCGTCGCCGCCGTCTCCGCCCGGGCCGAGGACCTCGTCACGCGCGGTGGCGAACGTGAAGCGTGGCCGGCCGTCACCGCGCGAGCGGTCGCGCGCCTGCCCGAGCTCATCGAACTGGCCCTGCCGTTCCTCCGGCCCGGAGGCATCCTGGTCGCCTGGAAGCGCGGCCCGGCCGACGATCCGGACGGCCTCGCCGGCGAGCTCGCCGAGGGCGCGACGGCGCTGCGCGCGATCGATCCAGGCGCTCGGATCGAGGTGGTCCCGGCGGCGCCGGCGCTCCGGCAGCGGCTCAAGCCGGAGGCCACCGAGCGCCACGCGCCGAGCGACATCGCGGACCATGTGCTCGTCGTCGTCGAGCGCGGGCACGGCTCGCTTGACCCGCGCTGGCCCCGCGACCCGGCGGCCCGCCGGCGCCACCCGTGGACCGCGACTGCCCGAGCGGCCGGCCGCTGCTAGGCTGCACCCGTGCGTGTCGCCATCCTGTCGGACATCCATGCCAATCTCGTGGCCCTCGACGCCGTCCTCGCCACCATCGGGTCCGTCGACGCCGTCTGGCATCTCGGCGATGTCGTCGGGTACGGACCGGACCCTGATGGAGTCGTGTCCCGGTTGAGTGGCATCGGAGCGGTCGGCGTCGCCGGCAATCACGACCTCGCGGCGCTCGGCGGCCCGGAGATCGACTGGTTCAACCCGGACGCCAAGGCGGCGATGGAGTGGACTCGTGGCCGGATCAACGACGCCTCTCGCGCGTGGCTCGGCGGACTGCCGAAGACCCATCGCGACGGCGACCTGAGCCTCGTCCACGGCAGCCCGCGCGACCCGGTCTGGGAGTACATCACGTCCGTGCCCGTCGCCCGGGCGAACCTTGCCGCGCTGGAGACGACCGTCGGGCTGCACGGCCACACCCACCTGCCGATGGCCTGGGCCGACCGCGACGGGCGGATCGACCCGATCACGCCTGGACCGGGCTCCACGTTCCGGCTCGACGGGCATCGCGTGCTCCTCAACCCCGGCAGCGTCGGCCAGCCCCGCGACGGCGACCCCACGGCGAGCTGGCTCGAGGTGGATACGGACGGCGCCGTGGCGACGTGGCGTCGCGTCCCCTACGACGTCGAGGCGGTCCGCACCGCCATGCTCGACTGCGGCCTGCCGGTCCGGCTGGCCGAGCGGATCCGGTTCGGGCTGTGACCCGATGATCGGCGGCCGTCGGCCCCTCCAGGGGCGGAAACCGGGCGATCGGCGCGTCCGCGTCGAGCGCCCGCACGCCGCGCTCTTTCGCTGGACGGGTCCGGGCCAGCTCACGGCCAAGGAGGCGGCATCGGCCCCGACGACGGCGGGCGGCCGAGCCTATGCCCGGCTGAAGGCGCTCCTGCTCGGCCGACCCCTGGCGAGCGAGGAGGAGCTCGGCGAGCGGTTGTCGAAGAAGAAGGCACTCGCGATCTTCAGCTCGGACGCGATCAGCTCCTCGGCGTACGCGACCGAGGAGATCCTGCGTGTCCTGATCCTGGGCGGGCTGGCGGCCCTGGCGTGGGGCCTGTGGGTCAGCGCCGGGATCGCGGTCCTCCTGATCGCGGTTGCCATCAGCTATCGCCAGATCTGCATCGCCTACCCGACGGGCGGCGGGAGCTACTCGGTCTCGAAGGTCAACTTCGGCCGGCGGATGTCGCTGGTCGCCGCTTCGGCGCTCATGATCGACTACATCCTGACCGTGGCGGTCTCGACGGCCTCGTCGATCGAGCAGGTGACCTCGGCGATCCCGGAGCTGTTCGATCTCCGGATCGTGCTCGGCGTCGTCGCGATCGTCCTGATCACGCTGGGCAACCTGCGCGGGCTGCGCGAGGCCGGCAACCTCTTCGCGATCCCGACCTATGTCTTCATCGTCTCGGCGCTGCTGATGATCGTGATCGGGTCGATCCGGATCGTGATCTTCGGCGAAGGGGGCGGATACCAGGCCGAGCTCGCCGAGCAGGCCGGGCACAGCATCGAGACGCTGTCGATCATCCTGCTCCTGAGAGCGTTCGCCGCGGGTGCGGTCGCCCTGACCGGGACGGAGGCGATCGCGACCGGGGTGCCGGCGTTCGAGCCCCCGGAGGCGAAGAACGCGGCCACCACGCTGGCCGTGATGGCCGGGCTCCTCGGCGTGCTGTTCGTGGGGCTGACGTTCCTGGCGGTGAACTTCGGGATCACCCACGTCGAGGAACCGGTCAAGCAGACGGTGATCAGCCAGATCGCGGCGACGGTCTACGGGGCAGGCTCCATCCCGTTCTTCCTCTTCCAGGGCTTCACCGCGCTGCTCCTGGTCCTCGCCGCGAACACCAGCTTCAACGCGTTCCCGCGCCTGCTCGCGATCCTCGCGATCGACGGCCACATGCCACGCCAGTTCTCGTTCCGCGGCGACCGCCTTGCGTTCAGCTACGGGATCATCGTCCTCGCGACCGTCGCGGCCGGGCTGATCGTGCTGTTCCGCGGCGAGACGCACCTGCTGATCCCGCTCTACGCGGTCGGCGTGTTCATCGACTTCACGATCAGCCAGGCCGGGATGATCCGGCACTGGCGCCGGGAGCGGCCCCCCGGTTGGCAGCGGCGGCTCGCGATCAACGCCTTCGGCTGCACGCTGACCGCCATCGTCGCGGTCGTCGTGACGGTCGCCAAGGCGCCCCAGTCACTGATCGTCATCGCCCTGATCCCGCTCCTGGTGGGGCTGATGACGTTCATCCATCGCCAGTACAGCGCCCAGGAGGCAGAGCTCGCCGTGCGCGACGAGTTCGTCGTCCCGAGCGCGCACCGCGAGCAGCGCGTCGTGATCCCGGTCAACGGCATCAACCGGGCGGTCGTCCAGGCCGTCATCTTCGGCCAGACCCTGGCGAGCGACGTGCGCGCCGTGTTCATCACCGAGGATCCGGATCTGGGCGACGCCCTTCGCGTGAAGTGGGAGCGCCAGGTCCCCGGCGTGCCGCTCGTGATCGTCGAGTCGCCCTACCGGGCGCTCGTCGGTCCGCTGACCGCGTATCTCGACGTCCTCGACCTCGCCTGGCCGCCCGACAGGCCGGCCCCGGTCACGATCGTGGTCCTGCCCGAATACGTCGCCCGCCACTGGTGGGATCGCCTCCTGTACAACCAGTCGGCCAAGCGCCTCAAGTCGGCGCTCCTCGGCCGGGAGCACACGGTCGTTGCCGACGTGCCCTACCGCCGTGGACAAGCCGGGCGGACCTCGCCTGAGCCGGATGCGGATCCACCGCCGTCGACATCGCCGCCGAGCACGCCGGCCGCCCCGTCGCCCCTCCCGCCACCGCGCTGACCGCGGTCCGGTCGCGGCGGTGGTACGCTCGCCGCCGTGCCAATCGAGCCCACCACCGAACCGACGTTCCGCCGCGCCGTCGTCGCGCTCTCCGGCCACCCGAACGGGCAGCGCCTCGTCCGCCTCGTCGCGGAGCTGGCGAAGGTCCACAAGGCCGAGCTGATCGGCGTCCACGTCGTCGAGGTCGACTGGTCGATGCCCCTCGACATGGACATCGCCGGCCGGTCGGACGAGATCCAGCAGGTCCTCGACATCGCGGAGGTCACGGCCGAGGCAGCCGGCATCACCCTCGAGCCCGTCCTGCTCCAGGCCCGGGACGTGGGCGCGGCGCTCGTGGACGAGGCGCTCGAGCGGGACGCTGACCTGCTCGTGGTCGGGCTGGCCTATCGCACCAAGTTCGGCGGGGACTTCGCCATCGGACGGACGATCCCGTACGTCCTCAAGAACGCACCCTGTGCAGTCTGGGTCGTGCGCGAGCCGATCCAGGAGGAGACATCGTGAAGACCGTGATCGTCGGCTGCGGCCGGGTCGGCTCGGTCCTGGCCGACGCGTTCGACCGGGCCGAGCACCAGGTGATCATCCTCGACCTCAAGACGTCGGCGTTCGACCGGCTGCCCGGCTCGTTCCGGGGCAGCGCTGTCCGCGGTGACGGCACCGACGAGGACACGCTCCGGCGCGCCGGAGCGACCGACGCCGACGTTTTCATGGCCCTGACGGAAGGCGACAACCGCAACGTCATGGCCGCCCAGCTCGCCACCGAGGCGCTCGGAGCCCGGCAGGTGATCGCGAAGATCAACGATCCGCTCCGGGCCAGTGCCTACGCGGAGCTCGGCATCGCGACCCTGTGCCGGACGAACCTGATGGCGAGCGCCGTGAACGAGTTCCTCGAGGCCGGGCTCGAGTTCGGGCCGGGATTGTCGCCGGCCACCGGGACCCACCCCGGGGGTGGGCACCACGACGACATCGATGGCGCGGGTGACGCGCCCGCCGATGGCGCCGCACCTGCGGCCGCCGGCGCTCGGGAGGGCTGAAGGCCATGTTCGTGCTCGTCATCGGCGGCGGCAAGGTCGGCTACTACCTGACCAAGGAGCTCATCGGCAGCGGCCACGAGGTCGTGCTGATGGAGAAGGACAAGGATCGCGCGGGGCAGATCGCCGACGAGGTCGGATCGGTCGTGATCGCCCACGACGGCTGCGAGGGCAAGTACCTCGCCGAGGCCGGCGCCAACCGGGCCGACATCGTGGCGGCCGTGACCGGGGACGACGAGGACAACCTCGTCATCTGCCAGATGGCCAAGCACCACTTCGACGTGCCGCGCACGATCGCCCGGGTCAACAACCCGAAGAACGAATCGCTCTTCAAGCACCTCGGCGTGGACGAGCTGATCAGCCCGACCCGGATGATCCTCGGCTCCATCGAGCAGGACATCCCGGTCCACGAGTTGCTCCACCTGGCGGCGCTCGGCGAGGGCGAGCTGGAGCTGATCGAGGCCCATCTCCAGGCGGGATCGCCGGCGATCGGCAAGGCGTCGAAGGACCTGACGATGCCCGAGGGCTGCTCGCTGTTCGCCGTCATCCGCGACGGCAAGGCCACGCCGCTCCGGCCGGACACGGTCCTCGCCGAGGGCGACAAGGTGATCGCGATCGGCAAGGCCGAATGCGAGGCCGGGCTCCATGAGCAGCTGATCGGATCGGCCGAGGGCGTCGCCCCGGGCTGAGCGCCGCCGATCGTGATGGCCCACGGGGGCCCTCCGGTCGCCCGGTACCATCGCGTTCATGGACCACACCGCAGGACCGATCCT
>DASSPG010000211.1:0-5183 GCA_035699725.1 Candidatus Limnocylindrales bacterium
CAGCCAGGTGCCGCCGGTCCGGTCGATCGTCCGGGTGTTATTCCGGTCCAGCCCGACGACGTAGAACGGGTCGGGCGTCGGGTCGAAGCGCAGGTGGGTGAGGCCCTCCCAGCCGCGCCGGATGCCGATGACCTCGTCGCCGATCTCGGTGGCCCGGTAGACCACCGACTTGATGACCGAGTTGAGGCCGGGAACGTCGCCGCCGATCGTGACGAGGACGTCGAGCCCGAGCCGCTCGATGTTGTCGAGCACGACCGGCGTCAGGTCGACGACGCCTTCCGCCACCGTCATCGAGGCGACCTGCTCCGGATCGATCCACTCGGGGACCGCCGACGCCTTCATCTTCTTCGGGTTGGTCCGCGACGTGTGGAGCCAGGTGCCGCCGGTCCGGTCGATCGTCCGGGTGTTGTTCCGGTCGAGCCCGACGACGTAGAAGGGATCGGGCGCGGGGTCGAACCGGAGGTGGGTCAGGCCCTCCCAGCCGCGCCGGATGCCGACGACCTCGTCGCCGATCTCGGTCGCCCGGTAGACGACCGACTTGATGACCGAGTTGAGGCCGGGGACGTCGCCACCGCCGGTCAGGATCCCGATTCGTCGTGCTGCTGTCATCTCGCCCGGGATCGTACTCCGGCTTGCGTCGCCGGGTAACCTGCCGGACGGTCGCGACGGGCGCGGGCAACGCCTCGCCCGGGACGGCCTGTTATCGTCGAACCCATGAACTACGAGCTGTTCATGGGCGAGGCTCTGGCGGAGGCGCGCAACGCGATCGCGGCCGGCGAACGCCCGAACGCCGCGGTCGCCGTCGTCGACGAGGCGATGGTTGCCCGGGCGCACGACCGGGTGATCGAATCGAACGATCCGACCGCTCACGCCGTCGTCGTCGCCCTCCGCGAAGCCGCCCGCAAGCTCGGGCTGGAGCGCCTGACCGACGTCACGATCTTCACGACCGTCGAGCCCTGTGCGATGTGCGTGGGGGCGCTCCTCGAGAGCGACGTCGCGGCCCTGGTCTACGGGATGCCGAACGACACCGAGGGTGCGGCAGGCACGATCATCCAGCTCGCCCAGCATCCCGACCTGCAACGCCGGGTCCGCGTGGTCAGCGGGATCCGCCGCGACGAGGTCGAGGAGCTCCTCGCCGGGGTCACGGCGATCGCCTGACCGCCGACCCGGACCATCGTCCGATCGGCCGCCACCCGGACCTTTGCTATCCTCTGCGGCGGAGAGGTGTCCGAGTGGTTGATGGTGCCGCTCTCGAAAAGCGGTGTGCGAAAGCACCGCGGGTTCGAATCCCGCCCTCTCCGCCATCAACGCACACCACGCGGACGCCCGATGCCTGCGTTGGCCGTCTCCGGGCCTCGCTCACGCACGTTTGAGTGCGCTCGCTCGGTCCTCGACGGCCGCCTTGGCCTCGAACGCCCGCGCGGCGCGCTGACGATGAGTTCCCGGCCTGGAGAGGTCGCCTAGTGGACTATGGCGCCGCACTGGAAATGCGGTTCGGGGCAACCCGTCGCGGGTTCGAATCCCGCCCTCTCCGCCAGAATCGCCTGGCCGCCGGGCTCGGCGTGAACCGGGACCGAAGGCATCCCTGCTATCCTTCGCGGGCCGTGCTAGGCGGGGAACTAGCGGTGCCCTGTACCTGCAATCCGCTCCAGCAGGGCTGAATTCCCACCTGAGGACTGCGTCCTTGCAGGCCGCCGCTTCGAGCGACGTTGAGGATCGGGTCCCGCGCAGCGACGAACCGCGAACCGTGTCAGGTCCGGAAGGAAGCAGCACTAAGCGACCCTCGTCGGGTGCCGCGGAACGGCCTGGTCCGAGCCGCTCGTCGAGGAGGGCGCGAGGCACCACGGGACGACGGTGGGTGCACGGCAACTTTCCGATCCTTCGCACCCTGACAGGAGCGCAGTGAGTCCGACCGCTCCCGGGCCGGCCGTCACGCCGGTCCCGCACCAGGCGCTCTATCGCCGCTGGCGCGCCCAGACGTTCGCCGAGATCGTCGGCCAGACCGCGGTCGTCGAGACCCTCCGCAACGCCGTCCGCGCGGAACGCGTGTCGCATGCGGTCCTGTTCGTCGGGCCGCGCGGGACGGGCAAGACGTCGCTCGCCCGGATCCTCGCGAAGGCGCTCAACTGCACGAACCTCCGCGACGGTGATCCGTGCGACACCTGCGAGGCCTGCACCGCGATCCGCGAGGGCCGCGCCCTCGACCTCGTCGAGATCGATGCCGCCAGCAACCGCGGAATCGACGCGATCCGCGACCTGCGCGAGCGGATCCACTACGCCCCGACGGACCTGCGGCGCAAGGTCTACATCCTCGATGAGGCCCACCAGATCACGAAGGACGCCTGGAACGCGCTCCTGAAGTCGCTCGAGGAGCCGCCCGAGTTCGTGGCCTTCATGTTCGCCTCGACGCATCCCCAGGAATTCCCCCCGGCGATCCTGTCGCGCCTCCAGCGCTATGACGTCCGGCGCCTGACCGTCGAGGAGATCGAGGGCAAGCTCGAACGGATCCTGGCCGCCGAGTCCGTCGCGGCCGAACCCGGCGCGATCCGGCTCATCGCGAAGCTCGCGGCCGGCGGGATGCGCGACGCCGAGTCGATGCTCGACCAGGTCCTCGCGTCGGCCGGCGGAACGATCGACGAGGCGTCCGTGCGCGACCTCCTCGGCCTGGCCGATTCCGACGCGGTGAGCCGGCTCGCCGGTGCCCTGGTCGATGGCCAGGCGGGCGTCGGGATCACCGTCCTCGCCGAGCTCGACGAGCGCGGCCGGGACGTGGCCGTCGTGCTGGACCAGGTCGTCGAGCACGTCCGGACGGAGCTGGCCCGCGCCATCGGCCCCGACGGCGACCCCGCCCGCGCGGCCGCCCTGGTCGCCGCCGCGCGGCGCCTGGCGACCATCGACCCCGAGCGTCGCGGCGTCGGCGGCCTCCGATTCCAGTTGGAGCTGGCCCTCCTCGAGGCCGCGACGCGTCCGGCGCCGACCCCGGCAGCCGTCGCCATGCCCGCCTCCGCGCCCGCGCCCGCGAAGCCGGCAGCAGCCGCACCACCCGCTCCCATCGATCGCCAGCCGCCGCCGAGCGGCCCGCCCCTCACGGCGGCCAGCGCGGCCTCCCCCTCGAAGCCGCCCGCCCGCGCGCCTGAGGCCGAGCCGATCCCGGAACCGTCGACTCTCCCGGCGCAGAATCAACCCGTGGCCGCAGGCCGCCGCCCGCCCGACGCGTCAGCACGAGCCGGCGAGCCCGGACCCGAGGCTGCGCCGCCCGCCGCCGCCGCTCCCGGGTCCGCCCCCGGCATCGAGCAGCTCCGCGCCGCCTGGCCCGAGATCGTCGCGATCCTCAGCCAGAGTCCGCCCGTCAAGCCGCTGATCGCGGCCTGCCGGCCGGTCAGCATCGATGGGCCGGTCGTCACCCTCGGCTTCCCCGAGGACCAGGCGTTCCTGAAGGATGCCCTCGAGCGCCGCCGCTCGATGCTCGAGGACGGCATCGGCCGGGTCCTCGGCCGAGCGGTCAACGTCCGCTGCGTGGCAACCAATCTCGAGGACGTCCCGGCCGTGCCGGTTGGCGAGGCCGACCTGATCTCGGAGGCGAAGCGGATCTTCGCGGACGATCTCGTCGACGTCGGCGAGGTGTCCTGATCCACGACCCTGCAGGCCGTGCCGGCTTCCGCCAGACTCAGCAAGGCCGCACCGAACGAGGAGGAGTGATCCCATGGGGATGGGCAACCTGCAGCGCATGGCCCAGCAGATGCAGCAGGAGATGCAACGCATCGAGGGCGAGCTGCGCGACGCCCAGGTCGACGGCTCGGCCGGCGGCGGCGTGGTCAAGGCCACGGTGACCGGCAAGCAGGAGCTCGTCTCGGTGACGATCGATCCGTCCGCGGTCGACCCGTCGGACGTCGAGATGCTCCAGGACCTGATCGTGGCCGCGATCAACGACGCCCTCGGCGCGTCGCGCCGGATGGCCGAGGAGAAGATGGCAGCCGTGACCGGCGGCCTCCGGATCCCGGGCCTGTAGGTCCAGCCGCACCTCGTGGCATCACCCCTGATCGAGCCGGTCGCCAAGCTGATCGAGGCCTTCGCGCGCCTTCCCGGCATCGGCCCGAAGACGGCCCAGCGCCTCACGTACCACCTGCTCCGCGCCCCGGACGCCGAGGCACGCATCCTCGCCGCGGCGCTGGTCGACGTCCGCGACAAGGTCGTCTTCTGCGAGCGATGCTTCAACATCAGCGACGCGCCGCTCTGCCCGATCTGCCGCGACCCGGGGCGCGACCAGTCGCGCCTGTGCGTCGTCGAGGAGCCGCTCGACGTCCTGGCCCTCGAGCGGACGTCCGAGTTCAAGGGCCTGTACCACGTCCTCCACGGTGCGATCTCGCCGATCGATGGCGTCGGGCCGGACCGGCTCAGGGTCCGCGAGCTGCTGGCGCGGGCCGACGAGGCGAAGCAGGCGGGGGAGCCGCTGGTCGAGGTCATCCTCGCGACCAACCCGACGCTCGAGGGCGAGGCCACCGCGATGTACCTCGCCGAGCGGCTCGAGGACAGCGTCGGGGTCGTCAGCCGGATCGCGCGCGGGCTGCCGGTCGGAGGCGACCTCGAGTACGCCGACGAGGTCACCCTGATCCGCGCGCTCCAGGGCCGGCGGGCAGTCTGAGGGCGGCGGGATGTCCCACCTCGTCTTCGAGATCCTGCTCCGCCTCGCGAAGGCCGGCGCGGCGCTGGTCGTCGGGACCGTGATCTACGGCGTGGCCGTCGGACCGCTCGGGGCGACGCCCTCGGTGGAGCTCATGCTCCTCTCGTGGCTGAGCGGCGCGGCCTTCATCCTGCTCGTCGAATCCAGCCCGATCTGAGCCCGCGGCTCGGCGCCGGGCGACCTCCCGGCGGGGCGTTTGACACTCCTCCGGGATCGACCCTAGTATTCGCCCTCGTGCCGCCCCGGTGACGGGGCCGGACAGCCGGGCCGGAGAGCCGGACCGGAGGGTCGCCGGGTTTGACACCACGGCGGCGACGCCCCATGATTGTGGGTCTGCGCCGCGGTCTGTCATGCCCCGGATGCTGCACCTTGACAACTGAAGAGTGACAGGAAATCCGTGATGGATGTGCGAGTGGTCGAACCCTCGGATGAAGTCGCAGCGCAAGCTGCGCAATCTTCGGAGAGTTTGATCCTGGCTCAGGATTAACGCTGGCGGCGTGCA
>DASSPG010000212.1:0-5287 GCA_035699725.1 Candidatus Limnocylindrales bacterium
GACCCGACCGCTCGACCCGTCTCGATCAATCGACGTCTGCCTCATCGAGCGACGGCATCGCGTCATGATCGTGGTCGAGATCTGGAACCGGCTCGACGATCTGGGGTCCGCGGCGCGAGCGACCTCAAGGAAGGTGGCCGAAGCGGCGGATCTCGCAGCCGGCCCTCTGGGAGGTGGGACGGTCGCGTCCCGCTGGCTGCTCGTCGACACGGCCGCCAACCGGGCCCTGGTGCGGCGGTTGCCGGCTGTCCTCCGCAGCAGGTGCCCGGGCTCGTCGCTCGGCTGGGTTCGTGCCCTGGCGGACGGCGCGACACCGCCGCGCGAGCCGGGCATCGCCTGGATCGATCCCCGCGCCGGCCGGATCAGCGAGCTCCGACTTGCCGGGGTCTGACCGTCAGCCGCGGTGGCGGCCGCGCAGGACGTCGATCACCGCCGACGGGGTGACGCCGCGCTCGGCCAGCGCGACCAGCGCGTGGAAGACGAGATCGGCGGCTTCGCCGGCGACGGCGTCGCGGGTGGCGCTGCGGTCGGCGCCGGCGGCCTCGGCTACGGCGTCGTCCTTGGCGGCGATCAGGACCTCGGTCGCCTCCTCGGTGACCTTGCGGCCGACCGCGTCGACGCCGCCCTCGAGGAGGGACGTCGTGTAGGAGCCGTCCGGGCGCTCGGCCGCGCGCGAGGCGATCGTCGCCCACAGGCCCTCCAGCCAGGCAAACCCATGCGTCGTCGGCTCGGCCGGCGCGCCCTCGGGATCGAAGCAGCTGCGCGTCTCCCGATGACAGGTCGGGCCGATCGGGTCGACCTGGAGGAGCAGGGCGTCGGCGTCGCAGTCGAGGGCGAGATCGACCAGGCGCAGCTCGTGACCGGACGTCTCGCCCTTGCGCCAGAGCCGGTCCCGGGCGCGTGAGTGGAAGTGGACGATGCCGGTCTCGAGCGTGACCCGGAGCGCCTCGGCGTCCATCCAGGCGAGCATCAGCACGCGGCCGTCGACGACGTCCTGGGCGATGGCCGGCACCAACCCGTTCGGGCCCCAGAGGGGCTCTTGGGAGACGGCCTGGGCGACGGTCCCCGAGTCGGTCACGCGGCCACCTCCGGCACGAGCCGGACGGGCAGCCCCGCGGCGGCCATCGCCCGCTTGACCGCGGCGATCGAGTGGATCCGGCGATGGAAGATCGAGGCGGCGAGAACCGCGTCGGCGCCGCCGTCCACGACGGCGCTCACGAAGTCGGCGGGCCCTGCCGCCCCGCCCGAGGCGACGACCGGCACCTCGACCGCGCTCGAGATCGCCCGCAGCAGCTCCGTGTCGTAGCCGGAGCGGGTGCCGTCGCGGTCCATCGAGGTCACGAGGAGCTCACCGGCCCCCAGCTCGACGGCGCGCCTCGCCCAGTCGACCGCCTCCAGGTGCGTCGCCTCGCGGCCGCCCTGCACGACGACCTCCCAGCCGGGACCCGCCGGCCGGCCAGCGGGCCCGGACCTGCGCCGGGCATCGATCGCCACGACGACCGCCTGTCGTCCGAACCGGGCGGCGCAGGCGGCGATCAGCTCGGGATCCGCGACCGCGGCCGTGTTCAGCGAGACCTTGTCGGCGCCCGCCCGGAGGACGTCGCGCATGTCCTCGACGCTCCGCACGCCGCCGCCGACCGTCAGCGGGATGAACGCCCGTCGGGCGGTCTGCTCGACGATGTCGAGGAGCGTCCCGCGGCCTTCCGGCGCAGCCGAGATGTCGAGGAACACGAGCTCGTCCGCACCCTCGGCGGCGTAGCGGGCAGCGAGCTCGGGCGGATCACCCTCGTCGACGAGGTCCACGAAGCGGGTGCCCTTGACCACCCGCCCATTCGCGACATCGAGGCACGGGATGACGCGTCGCCCGAGCATCAGGCCGGCACCTCGGCGAAGGCCCCCGCACCGGCGCGGACGATCCTGGCGAAGTTCCCGAGGAGCCGCAGGCCGTCCTCGCCGCTGCGTTCGGGGTGGAACTGGACGCCGAGCACGTTGGCCCGCGCGATGGCACTCACGAACGGGGCGCCATGCGTGGTCCGGGCGATCGCGACCCGCAGGTCGCCGGGCCGACCCGCGTACGAGTGGACGAAGTAGAAGTCGGCGCCGGGCGCGATCCCGTCGAACAGTGGGTGATCGATCGTCCGCTCGACCTGGTTCCAGCCGGTGTGGGGAAGCGTCGGCGCGCCCGTCAGGCGGGTCGTTCGCCCGGAGATCACGCCGAGCGTGGCCGCCCCGTCCTCCTCGCTCGCGTCGAACAGGAGCTGGAGGCCGAGGCAGATCCCCAGGAAGGGCCGCCCGGAGGCGATCCAGGCCAGGATCGGGTCGACGAGGCCGGCCTCGTGCAGCCGGGCCATCGCCGGGGCGGCGGCGCCGACCCCCGGCACGATCAGGCCGTCGAGGGCGTGGACGTCCGTCGCGGAGCGAACGACGGTCGGCTGGACCCCGATCTCGCGGAGTGCCTGGTCGATGCTGACGAGGTTGCCGGCGCCGTAGTCGACCACGCCGATCCTGGTCACCCGAGCGAGCCCTTCGTCGAGGCCACGCCCGCCCGGCGCGGATCCCGCTCCACCGCGGCGCGCAGCGCCCGGCCGAGCGCCTTGAACGCTGCCTCGGCGAGATGGTGGTCGTTGCGACCCGTGCCGCGGAGGTGGAGCGTGGCGCCGGACGTCCGGCTGAAGGCTTCGAGCGCGTGCTCGACGTTCTGGAGCGTCAGATTGCCCGCTCGCTCGCCGCGGAACGGCAAGTCGATGACCGCGTACGGGCGGCCGCCGATGTCGAGCACCGCGGTCGCGACGGCCTCGTCCATCGGGACGCTGGCGTCGCCGAAGCGGACGATCCCGCTCCGATCGCCGAGAGCTTCCGCAACGGCCGCCCCGAGGACGAGCGCAACGTCCTCGACGGTGTGGTGGTCGTCGACCTCGAGGTCACCCGTCGCGCGGACGGAGAGATCGAGCAACCCGTGGTGGGCGAGCGAGCCCAGGAGGTGATCGAAGAACCCGACCCCGGTGGAGATGTCCGCCGATCCCGAGCCGTCCAGGTCGAGGGTCAGCTCGATCGTCGTCTCACGCGTGGCGCGTCGGACCGTGACGCGGCGGGCCTCGCGAGTGGTGACGTCGAGTGAGCCGAGCGGCGTGGTCACGAGTTCCCCTCCTCGGTGACGGGTGCCTCGAGGTCGAGGGCACGGGCGGCCTCGATCAGGCGGTCGTTGCCGGCCCGGTCGCGGATCGTGAGGCGGAGGCAGTGTGCGAGCGGGTGGCCGTTCCCGAAGGTGCGGGGCACCAGGCCGCGTCGGAGGAGCCCGGTGGCCGCAGCGCTGGCGCGCTCCGCCGTGCCGAAGTCCGCGAGCAGGAAGTTCGTGACCGACGGGCCCACGTCCCATCCCGCGTCCCGGAGCGCGGTGGCAAGCCGGTCGCGCTCCGCATCGACGCGGGCGACGTTCGCAGCCATCCCGCGCGGATCGGTCAGTGCCTCGGTGACGACCGTGACGCTGATCGTGGACACGGAGCCGGGCGGGCGATACGGCGCGATCCGCGCGATCGTGCCGGCCTGGGCCACGGCGAAGCCGACCCGGAGCCCGGCCAGGGCGTAGGCCTTGCTCGCGGTCCGGACGAGGACGAGGTTCGCGTGGCCTCGACGGAGGTCGACGAGGGACGATCCGACGAACTCGGCGTACGCCTCGTCGAGGACGACGACCGCCGGCGGGCGCCCGTCCGCGGCGGCGTCCTGCGCGATTCCGTCGAGGAGCTCGGCGATGGCGCCGTCGGGCTCGGGCAGGCCGGTCGGGTTGTTCGGGCTGCAGAGCCAGACGAGGTTGGCGTCGCGGGCGGCGGCGCGCGTCGCGGGAAGGTCCAGGGCGTAGCCATCGTCGCGGCCGCGCCGCGGGACGATCATGGCCGTGGCGCCGCGCTGCTCCGTGACCACGCGATACATCGCGTAGGTCGGAGCCGGGATCACGGCTCGCCCACCGGGCGGCACGAAGACCTTGCCGATGAGATCGAGGATCTCGTCCGCGCCCGCGCCGACGAGGAGCTCGTCGGTCGCGACGCCGTACGCCGCGGCGGCGGCCTCGACCAGGAGGCGATAGTCGGCGGGCGGGTACTCGGAGAGCGGCGTCACGAACGCGCCGCCCGAGAGGATCCCGTCGACGATCTCCGGTGGCGCGGGCGACGTGTTGAGGTCGAAGCGCAGGATCTCGCCGACCGGCACGCCGTAGCGGGCGGCGACCTCCTCGTCGGTGGCCTCCCAGGAGTAGGTGGCGGGCTGGTCCGGCAGCCCGTACGTGACCGGCGTCGGGCTCATCGGGCCAGTTCCGGACCGTCGCGGAACCGGGCTTCCACGGCGTTGCGGTGGGCGGTCAGGCCCTCTGCCGCAGCGAGGTGTCCGACCGTCTCGCGGATCGCAGCCAGACCGTCCGCCGACACGCGCTGGACCTGGCTGTAGCGCCCGAAGGCCTCAACCCCGAGCGGACCGCAGCTCCGGGCCAGGCCGCCCGTCGGCAGGACGTGATTGGCGCCGGTGGCGTAGTCGCCGGCCGACTCGGGCGCCCACGGCCCCACGAAGATCGAGCCCGCATGACGGATCTTGGCGGCGGCGGCGTCGGGATCCCGGACGTCGATCGAGAGATGCTCGGGCGCGTAGGCGTCCACGAAGGCGATGGCCTCGTCGAGGTCCGCCGCGAGGGCGATCCGGCCGTGCTCGGCGAGGGAGCGGGCCAGGATCGCCCGTCGCTCGAGTCGGGGCAGGAGCTCGGCGATCTCCCGTTCGACCGCGTCCGCCAGCGCGGGGCTCGTGGTGACGAGCAGGGCAGGGGAGTCGGGACCGTGCTCGGCCTGGGTCACGAGATCGGCGGCGACGAGGACCGGGTCGGCGTCGCCATCGGCGAGGACGACGCCCTCGGACGGCCCGGCCGGCAGATCGATGCCGACGAACCCGGCGACCTCCAGCTTCGCCGCGGTCACCCAGGCGTTGCCCGGACCGACGATCCGGTCCACCGGCGCCAGGGCCGGCGCGACATCCGCAAGACCGAACGCGAGGGCACCGATCGCCTGGGCGCCGCCGGCGACGAGCAGGCGATCGACCTCGAGCAGACCCGCCGCGCCGAGGAGCAACGGGTTGACGGCTCCATCCGCCGCGGCCGGGGAGGCGACGACGATCTCCTGGACGCCCGCCACGCGGGCCGGCACCACGGTCATGACGAGCGACGACGGGTACGGCGCCGACCCACCCGGCACGTAGCAGCCGACCCGGTCGAGGGGCAGCCAGCGTCGCTCGATCTCGATGCCGGGGACGA
>DASSPG010000213.1:0-4671 GCA_035699725.1 Candidatus Limnocylindrales bacterium
AACGCCCGGCGGGCAGCCTTCGGGATTCCGATCGATCGCGCGCCTGCCCGCTGAACGAGGGTCTGACGCGCCGCGCCGGTATCATCGCGCCATGTACGTGGTCATCCTGGCCGGCGGCGGCGGGACGCGGCTGTGGCCCCTGAGCCGGCCCGAGCGTCCCAAGCCCTTCCTGCCCCTCGTCGGGGACGAGACGCTGATCCAGCGGACGGTGGCGCGAATCGCGCCGCTCGTCGACGAGATGGACGTCTTCTGCGTCACGGACAAGCGCTACGGCCAGCTCGTCCGCGACCAGGTCCCGGACGTCGGGCTGATCGTGGAGCCGACGGCCCGCAACACCGCCGCGGCGATCGCGCTCGCCGCGACGATGATCGACCGCCCCGCCGACGACGTCATGGTCGTCCTGCCGGCGGACCACTGGATCATCGATGAGGATGGCTTCCGTGCGGCGATCCGGGTCGCGGAGCAGCTCGCCGGCGGCGTCTTCGAGATCGAGCGGCCGCTCGTCACCCTCGGCGTCCGGCCGACCGTGCCGTCGGTCGACTACGGCTACCTTCGGCCGGACACGATGCACGGCACGAAGGTCGACGGGACGCGGGTCCACCCGCTCTTGGGCTTCGAGGAGAAGCCGACCGAGGCCCGCGCCCGCGAGCTCATCAACCTGCCCGGCGTCGCGTGGAACGCGGGGATGTTCGCGTGGCAGCACGGCGCGATCCGGGACGCGCTCGAGAAGTACACCCCGATCCCGCTCCTGATCGACTCCGCGGTCGGGTCGGACCTGGCCCTCGCCAACGCCTACGACCGGATCAGCCCGATCTCGATCGACAAGGCGGTGATGGAGAGCGCAGCCGCCGACCACCAGGTCGTCATGGCGGCGCTGGACGTGGGCTGGAGCGATCTCGGCTCGTGGACCGCGCTGCTCGGCGCGCTCGCCGGCGGCACCGCCGAGGGGGCGACCGGCCGGGTCGTCCAGACCGGCGAGACCCTCGAGCTCGGGCCGGACGACCTCGTCATCCGTTCCGCGGACGGCAAGCTCATCGTCGAGTCCGGTCCGGCCGTGACCGGCGCGGCCGGCGGCACCGTCGTCGCCGACGGCGTGTGGGCCCACCTGAGCCAGGCCCGCGGACTGGCCGGCGAGATCCGCGACCTGATCGAGCGGGTCGACCACGAGGAGATCCGCGCGTGACGGTCATCGCCCAGCCGCCGACGCCCACGACGATCGTCTTCGGGACCGACGGCTGGCGGGCGAAGGTGGCCGACGACTACACGTTCGAGAACGTCCGGCGTTGCGCCGACGGGGTGGCGCGCTACGTCATCGAGGCCGGCGCCCGCGAGCGCGGGGTGGTCGTCGCCTACGACCGGCGGTTCGCCTCGGAGCACTTCGCGGCCTCGGCCGCCGAGGTCCTCCTCGCCCACGACATCCCGGTCTTCCTCTCGACCACCGCCGTGCCGACCCAGATGAGCTCGTACGAGGTCGTGCAGCGCCGCGCCGCGGCCGGCATCGTCATCACCGCGTCGCACAACCCATGGACCGACAACGGGTTCAAGGTCAAGGCGCCGACCGGGGCCGCCGCGGGCGCCGAGATCCTGTCTGTCGTCGAGGCGGCGATCGTGAGCAACGGCGGGACGGCGATCGAGCGCCGGCCGCTGGCCGAGGGCGAGGCGGCTGGGCTCGTCGAGCGGTTCGACCCGTTCGACGGCTACGAGCAGTTCGTCCGCCGCACGATCGACCTGGATGCGCTCCGGGCCGCCGACGTCTCGATCCTCGTGGAGCCGCTGTACGGCGTCGGGTCGGGGTGGATCCCGCGCCTGCTCCGCGACGGCCGGATCCGGGTGACCGAGATCCACAGCGAGCGGAACCCGTTCTTCGGCGGGGTCAACCCCGAGCCCATCCGCCCCAACGTGGACGAGGCGCTCGCGCGGATGGCAGGCGGAGGGTTCGACCTGGGCCTGCTGCTCGACGGTGACGCGGATCGCGCGGGCGCGGCCGACGAGCAGGGCACGTTCATCCACCAGCTCCAGGTCACCGGGCTCCTGATGTATCACCTCGCCGAGCACCGCGGGCTGCGCGAGCCGGTGGTCGTGAGCGTCAACAACACCTCGATGGCGGCCCACCTCGGCGAGCACTATGGGATCGACGTCCACGAGACCCCGGTCGGGTTCAAGTTCATCGGGCCGGAGATGATCCGGACCGGGGCGATGCTCGGAGCCGAGGAGTCCGGCGGGTTCGGGTTCGGGATGCATCTCCCCGAGCGCGACGGGATCTACGCCGACCTGATGCTGCTCGAGCTGTTCCTCGCCGAGAAGGCGGCCGGCCGCTGGCCGGCGTCGAAGGCGCTGGCCCACTTCCATGAGATCGCGGGGCCGTCGTTCTACCGCCGGATCGACGTCCACGTCGACCGCGCGCTCTATCCCGAGACGAAGCGCCGCCTCCTGGTGGACCTGCGCGATCAGAGACCGAGCGATCTGGGCGGCGAGGTGATCGAACGGACCGTCGCGCTCGACACGAACGACGGCTTCAAGTTCTTCCTGGCCGACGGGACGTGGCTCCTGATCCGGGCGAGCGGGACGGAGCCGTTGGTGCGGGTCTACACCGAGGCGACGACGGCGGAGCTGCGCGAGGCGATGCTCGTCGCCGGCGAGCGCCTGGTGCGCGGCTCGTGACGGACGGCGCCATCGAGGGCGCGGCCGGCGCGCCCGTCGACCCGGACACCGAGCCGTTCACGCCCCGGCGCGTCCCGAAGCCGTGGGGCGAGGAGCTGATCTGGGCCCTGACCGACCGCTACTGCGGCAAGGTGATCACGATCGAGGCCGGCCGCCGCCTGTCGCTCCAGTACCACGAGGAAAAGGACGAAGCGATCCTCGTCCTGGGCGGCCGGCTCCGCCTCCACCTCGAGGCCGACGACGGGACGATGACGACGAGCGAGCTCGGGCCGGGCGAGGCGGCGCATGTCGCCGTGGGCCGGCGCCATCGCTACGAGGCGATCGAGCGGGTGGAGCTGGTCGAGGTCTCGACGCCCGAGATCGGCGACGTCGTCCGCGTCGAGGACGACTTCGGGCGCGAGGGGACGTCGGCGCCATAGCGCCGGGGTGGGGGAGGACCACGCCGATCCGACCGCTCCTCGCCTTCCTGGTCTTCCTCGCGGTTCTCGGTTGCGACTCCAGCGCGCCAGAGGCGCCGTCCGGCTCGGCCGGGCTGCCCGGACCGACCTCCTCGGCCGGGCCCGCGTCACCGGTCGCGACCGGGCCCCCATCGGCGTCGGTCGTCCCGGCCCCGTCGGACGTCCCGCCTCCTTCGCCGTCGCCTTCGCCGTCGGGCCCGCCGCCCGACCCGGCGGTCGCCTATGACCCGGCGAAGTTCGGCTTCGCCGCCAAGGGCCTGCGCGGTGAGGTCATGGCCTTCGTCACGACGTCCCAGGTCGACGATGCCCTCGCCCGCCTCGACTTCGCCGCCGTCTCGACGATCGCGTTCTTCAGCCTCGAGGCGGCCAGCAGCGGCGCGATCCGCCAGGACGGCCGCTGGCGGATCTGGAACTCGGCGCCGGTGACGCGCCTGATCGAGCGCGCCCACGCCACCGGCACGAAGGTCGTGATCTCGCTCGCCCGCTTCTCGTGGTCGCCGGCCCAGACGAAGACCTCGGCGACGCTCCTCGCCAGCGCCACGGCCCGTGCCCGACTCGCCCGCGAGCTGGCCGACGAGGTCGTCCGGCGCGGGGTGGACGGCGTCAACGTGGACTTCGAGCCGATCCCGCGTGGCCAGAAGGCGAACTTCACCGATCTCGTCCGGCGCATCCGGGCGGAGCTCGACACGCGGCGGGCTGGTTACCAGCTCACGTTCGACGTCGTCGGCCACTTCGAGAGCTATGACGTGGGCGCGGTCCTGAAGCCGGGCGGCGCCGACGCCGTGTTCCTCATGGGCTACCACTACGCCGGCACGTTCTCGACGATCGCCCACGGGACGGCGCCGCTCGACGGGGCGCGCTACTCCGTCGGCGACGCGATCCGGGGGTTGCGGAAGGTCGCGAAGCCGCACCAGCTCATCGTCGGCGTGCCGTACTACGGCCACCTCTGGCCGACGGCGAGCGGCGCGCTCAACGCCCGCACGACCGGCGACGGCTACGACGTGACGTACGAGCGGGCGCGCGAGATCGCGCTCAAGCGCCCCACGAGGTACGACCCGCACGAGGAGGTTCGCTGGGCCGCCTGGCGCGGCCGGGTCTGCGCGACGTGCCCGGTCGGGTGGATCCAGATGTACTTCGACGACGCCCGCTCGCTCGGGGTCAAGTGGGCCGAGTTCCGTCGCCAGGGGCTCCTCGGAACCGGCATCTGGACGGCCGCCTTCGAGGGCCCGTCAGGCGACCTGACGAAGGCGCTCCGGACGGCCTGGCTCGTCGGCGGCTGATCGCTGCGCGTGGGCCGATCGGCCACCGGTTGTCACCCGATTGGGGGTGTCGGGACCAGCCGGCCGGGTGTATGGTGTGTCCACGACCGCCTCACCGGTCGGGTGCACGACCGGACACGGCGGCCTCGTGAAAGCGCCCTGATGGGCGACGGAGGTATGCGTCGATGCACAGCTCGTTGATCGGCAAGGTCGAGAAGGCGAATCGCTACGCCCGGGAGCTCGATCGGATCAGCCTGGACCGTCTCTCGCTGACGTTCCGCGGCGACAACGAC
>DASSPG010000214.1:0-2354 GCA_035699725.1 Candidatus Limnocylindrales bacterium
GCCCCGATCGCGAACGCGACGAACGACCCGAACGCCGCCCCGAACGGCGACCCGAGCTCGTCCGGATCCAGCCCCAGCTCCTCGCGGATGAGCTGCTCGAGCGCCTGTTCCGGGTCCTCGAACAGCCGGTGGGCGATCGCCCTCGCCTCGTCCTCGCGGAAGCCCTTGGCCCGGTAGATGGCGGCCATCTCGGCCTCCTCTTCCTCGGGCATCGCCTCCATCTCGGCCCGCTCGAGCGCGATCTGGCGCTCGAACAGCTCGCGCTGGCTCTGCATCGAGATGTACTCACCGGCGGCCATGCTGAACGCGCCGGCCAGGAGCCCGGCCACGCCCGCCAGGAGGATGAACCGGCCGTCCGAACCGCTTGCGCCGGCCGCTCCCGCCACCCCCATCACGAGCGCGAGGTTCGACACGAGGCCATCGCTCACGCCGAAGATCACGGCCCGGAGCGTCCCGGACCGGCCGGAGCGGTGCCACTTCTCGCGCGTGGCGATGTCGCGGTCCGGGTGGTACTCGGGGTCCTTCAGCTTGCGCCAGATCTCGGCGTGCTCGCGCTCGTCGGCGGCGATGGCCTCGACCTCGGGCGTCGCCGTCTGGCCGCCGTAGATCTCCTCCTCGTCGCCCTCGAGCGCCGTCACGAGGTCGCTGACCGCGCGCGTTCCGAACACGCGCGCGAGGAGGACGATGACCGCGACGCGGGTCCGCGGCCGGGTCGGGGCGGGCGGGACGTCCACGCCGGCCTCGGTGAGCTTCCGCGCCCAGACGTCGGCGTGGCGCCGCTCGTTGGCGGCAATCCGATGGAAGGCGGCGGCGCGATCGGGATCCTTCTCGATCCCTGCCAGGGCGTCGTAGAGGAGGATCGCGTCGCGCTCGAGGCGGAGGTTGTCGAGGCTCTGGGCGGTGTCGGGGGCCATGGCCGGAATGCTACCCGGGGCTAGACTCCTCGCCATGGGCCGATCGGATCCTCCACCGCTGCGCTACCTCACGGTCGATGACGTCGCGGCCGCGATGCCACCGGTCGACGAGCGGCTTCGGCTGGCCCGGCGGACGATGGTCGCCCTGGCCGACGGATCCGCCGAGCTGCCGCCGAAGATCGGAGTCCATCCGCGCCCGGAGAGCTCGTTCGCCCACGCGATGCCGGCCCACCTGCGGGCCGCGGAAGGCACCGGCGACCGCGACCTGGTCGGGATGAAGTGGATCGCCGGCGTCCCGGCCAACCGGGCGACAGGGCTCCCCGCGATCCATGGCCTGGTCGTCCTGAACGACCCGCTCACGGGCATCCCGACCGCGATCCTCGACGCCGGACCGATCACCGCCGAGCGGACGGCCGCGATCAGCGGTGTCGCGATCGAGCAATTCGGTCTGGGCCCGGACGTCGTGGAGCCGCGGGTCGCGATCCTCGGCGCCGGCGTCCAGGGCCGGAGCCATCTCGAGATCGTGGGCCGCGTCCTGCCCGGCTGCCGGGTCGTGGTGTTCGACCGCCATTCGGATCGGGCAGCTGAGCTTGCCGCCGCGGCGGCCCGAACCGACGGGATCGCGGGCGCGGAGCCCGCGGCGAGCGCAGAGGCAGCGGCCGCCGTCGCGGACGTCGTGATCACCGCCGCCTCGTTCGCATCGCCGGAACAGCGCCAGTCGATGACGCCGGACTGGCTGGCGCGCGCCGCCTTGGTGGTGGCCGTGGACTACGCGACCTACGTGAGCGCGGATGTCGCCCGGGACGCCGCCCTGTTCGTCGTCGACGAGCGCGCCCAGTTTCTCGCCAACCGCGACGCGGGCCAGTTCGACGGGTACCCGGACCCGACGCTGACCCTGGGCGAGGCGATCCTCGGCGATCTTGGCCGGCCCGAGACCGGTCGGGTCCTCGTGACCCACCTCGGCGTCGGCCTCGCGGACCTCGTCTTCGGCGCCGCGGTCCTGGAGCGCGCTGCCGAGCTCGGTCTCGGGACGCTCCTCCCCCGCTGACCGAGCGGCAGGGCCCCGTCCGGGCGCGCACGCCGGCCGTGACGCGGCCCCACCCAGCAGGCACACTCCCCGCGTGACCCGCATCTTCGGCGTCGTCCGGCGCCTGGCATGGCTCGTGATCGCCATCGCCATCGTCCTCGTCGCCGCCGGATCCGGGCTGCTCGCGGTGCTGACGATGCGCGGTCTCCCGACGACGAACGGCACGCTCGCGATCGACGGACTCGAGCGCGGCGCGCGGGTGACGCGCGACGCCAGCGGCATCGCCATGATCAGCGCCGAGACCTCGCACGACCTGTTCCTGGCCCAGGGTTACGTCCACGCCCAGGACCGGATGTGGCAGATGGAGGTCTGGCGCCACATCTCGGCCGGGCGGCTGTCGGAGCTGTTCGGGG
>DASSPG010000215.1:0-1961 GCA_035699725.1 Candidatus Limnocylindrales bacterium
ACGGCCGCCGCCGTGAACGCGCCGGCCGGCTCCGGACCGTACGCCGCGGCCAAGGGCGCACAGGAGATCCTCCTCCGATCGCTCGCGAAGGAGGTCGGTGGCCGCGGGGTGACCGTGAACCTGGTCGCGGTCAGGGCGATCGACGAGAAACGGGAACGCGAGACCGCGCCCAGCACCAAGAACGCGTCGTGGACGACGCCCGACGAGATCGCGGCGACGATCCGCTACCTCTGCTCCGACGAGGCGGCCGCGATCAACGGCGCCCGGATCCCGCTCGACGGCCGCACCTGACGGTCAGCCGGCAGGTGCCTCCGCAACTGGGTCGGCACCGGCGCCGGGCTCGCCGTCGATCGCCTCCTCGTCGGTCGGACGCGCGGTGTCGAGATCCAGGTGCCGCAGCGCCGGCACGAGTACCGCGGTGACGGCCACGACCGCCAGCGTCAGCAGCCCTCCGCCGATCACGCTCGGGACGGTCCCGAACAGGCGGGCGGCGACGCCGCTCTCGAACGCCCCGAGCTCGTTGGACGCCCCGATGAACACCCAGTTGACCGACGCGACCCGGCCGCGGATCCGCTCGGGCGACATCACCCGCAGGATCGTGTTGCGGATGATCATGCTGACCCCGTCGGTGACGCCGGCGAAGAAGAGCGCGATCAGCGAGACCGCGAAGGTCGTCGAGGCGCCGAAGACGATCATGCTCACGCCGAACCCCGCGACCGCGACGAGGAGCGTCCGCCCGGCGCTCCGGCCCGGCGGCCGGCGCGTCGCGGCGAGCATGACCAGGAGCGCGCCGAGCGACGGAGCCGTGCGGAGCACGCCGAGCCCGATCGGGCCGACGTGGAGGATGTCGGCGGCAAAGATCGGCAGGAGCGCGATCGCCCCGCCGAAGAATACGGCGAACAGGTCGAGGGCCATCGAGCCGAGCAGGACCGGCGTCCGGCGCACGTAGCGCACGCCGCCGAGCAGGCTTGTGAGGATGGGCTCGCCCGCGATCGGCTCCGGCATCGGCTTCCGGCCGATCAACGCCAGGCAACCGGTCGAGATGGTGAGCAGCACCGCGATCGCGGCGTAGGTCATGGGGATCCCGACGAGGGCGATGGCGATCCCGCCGAAGGCGGGCCCGACGATCGATCCCGCCAGGCTGACGCTGCTCAGCATCGACACGCCACGGGCAGCCTCGTCGCGCGGCACGACCTGTGCCTCGAGGGCCGTCAGGGCCGGCCGCTCGAAGCCGCTGGCGATGCCGGTCGCGAAGATGACGACCAGGATCGCGCCGAGTGACAGGACGGCCGATGCGGACAGCGCCGCGAGGGCCACCGCGCAAAGCGTGACGATGCCGCTCGTGACCACGACGATCGTGCGTCGGTCGCGCCGATCCGCGAGGTGGCCGCCGAACAGGACGAGCGACAGGGCGGGGACCGCCTCGACCAGTCCCAGCCAGCCGAGGGCGAGCGGGTCGCGGGTGATCGCGTAGACCTGGAACGCGACGACCGTGACGAGCGCGCTCATCGCGAGGGCGTTCGTCGAGCGGGCGCCGAGGAGGGCCCGGAACTCGCGCAGGACCAGCAGCGAGCGCGCCGCGCTCATGGGCGGGGTCAGCGGGAGCGAGATCGGGCGGGCGCGACGGCGGGCGGTGGCACCGTGCCGGCCGCGGCTTCCACCAGCGGACCCTGGCCGTGGAGCTCGACGAGGACGGTCCGGCCGCCGCGCGGGCCCTGCTGGTCGGCGGCGAAGCGCGCCTGGCCCTGGAGCGTTCGCCCGTCGCGCGTCTGGCCGACGAGGACGCCCTCGGTCGAGCCATGCCCGGACTTCATCAGCACCCGGGCGGACCACTGCTCGCTGCCGTCATCGACCTCCCAGAGGTCGATCGTGCAGCTCCCGATCGGCATGTCGCCGAGGACGACGTTGAGCAACTCGAAGCGGCGATGCCTGCGAACCATCGACCCCACGGTAGCAGGGTC
>DASSPG010000216.1:0-2633 GCA_035699725.1 Candidatus Limnocylindrales bacterium
GGCGGCCGGCCAGCGGAAGCCGAGCACGATCGCCGCGGCCAGGAGGAGATGGATGTTGCCGATCAGGATCTCCTGGCTCACCGGCAGGGCCAGCGCGAGCAGCGACGCCGGCCACGGCCGGGCCAGCCACACCGCGATGACGGCGAGGAGCGCGATCCAGGCGACGACGAAGACCTCGCGCGGCAGGCGGCCGATCAGCCAGAACGCCTGGGCGAAGGCCGGCGAGTAGAGGAAGGCGCCCTCGCCGCCGACGAACGAGCCCGCGTACGGGTTCGCCGGGTCGACCGCCCAGTAGATCAGGCCGTCGGCGCCCGGGTTCGCCCATGTCCGGTCGCCCACGATGAGGTACATCCAGGCGGCCACGATCACGCCTGTGATCGCGAGGCCGTCGCGAACGGGTGAGCGCGTCACGGCCTGCTCCACATCCGTTGAGCCTATCGCGGTGGCGGCCGTCTGGGTCACCAATCGCGGGCGATTCGTTCGTGAGCTTTCGTGGGCTCCGGGACGGCTAGACTGGCGCCCATGACGATGCCGTCCCTGACGCTCGTGCTGCCCGCCTACAACGAGGCCCAGCGACTCGGGCCGGCGCTCGACGAGCTCTTCGGGTACCTGCATCGTCGTGGCGCGCAGGCACGCGACGGCGTGCCCGGCTCGGCGGCGCTTCCCGAGCGGGTGGACGTCCTGGTCGTCGACGATGGAAGCGACGACGGAACCGCCGAGCTCGTCCGCGCCAGGACGGAGCCCGAGCTCGCGGTCCTGACGATCCCCCACGGCGGCAAGGGGTCCGCGGTGCGGGCCGGCATGCTCCACGCGACCACCGACCTGATCCTGTTCGCCGACGCGGACATGGCAACGCCGCCTGACATGATCACCCTGATCGTGGCGGCCCTCGGCGACGCAGATGTTGCGCTCGGCAGCCGGATCCAGCCGGATGGCTCCGATATGCGCAAGAGCCAGCCCTGGTACCGCCGGCTCCTCGGCAGGATCTTCCACGCCCTGGCGTCGGCGTGGGTGGCCGGGCCCGTGCAGGACACGCAGTGCGGGTTCAAGGGCTTCACCCGAGCCGCGGCGCACGATCTCTTCGCGCTCCAGAAGGTCACGAGCATCGTCTTCGACGTCGAGGTCATCCACCTCGCCCGCCGCCGCGGCTACCGCATGGCGATCGTCCCGATCCGCTGGTCGGACCGGCGCGGATCGCGGATGAAGGCCCGACCCTCACTGGCCGCGCGCGTCGCGTGGGACCTGTTCCGGATCCCGCTGCTGCACCGGGGCCTGCGGCGAGCGCCGCTGACGCCGAGCCGGGCCGAGGATCTGACGGCTGACTGACCGGTCCGGCGATCGTCCGGGAGCGGCCCGACTTGCGCGGGCGGCCCTGCCCGTCATGGCGATCGCCGCCATGGTCGCGATCCCGGGCACGGTCATCCTGGCGGCCGCGGCCGCGGGCACGCTGGGGTTCGACTTCCTGTCCTACCACCAGGCGGCCGTCCGGGTCCTCGCCGGGGAGCGCCTGTACGACCCGTCGATCCAGCAGTCCGGCGGGTTCGGCCTGTTCTATTACCCGCCG
The DNA here is from genome assembly GCA_035699725.1 of Candidatus Limnocylindrales bacterium. Lineage (GTDB taxonomy): Bacteria > Chloroflexota > Limnocylindria > Limnocylindrales > CSP1-4 > CF-46. Next base: position 1,565 of record DASSPG010000216.1, read on the forward strand.
CCCTTCGCCCTTGCCGTGCTGCCGTTCGGCCTGCTCGGTTCGAGCGCCGCCATCTGGGCCTGGCTCGGCCTGTCGATCGCGATGCTCGTCACCGCGATCTGGGTCCTGCCGGTGGGCCGGCACGTTCGCTGGGCCACGCTCCTCCTGGCTGGTCTCTCCTGGCCCGTGGCCTACGCCCTCAAGCTCGGCCAGGTTGGTCCGCTGCTGCTCCTCCTGTTCGCGATCGGATGGCGCGGGCTGGACCGCCCCGCGATCCTCGGAAGCGCCTCGGCGTTCGGCGCGATCGTCAAGCTCCAGCCCGGGATCATCCTCGCCTGGGCGGTGCTCACGAGGCGCTGGCTCGCCGTCGCGCTGGGGGTGGGGCTCCTGGCGATCGCGTCGCTGGTCGCGACGCTCGTGCTCGGCGGGACCGCGGCCTGGTGGGACTTCATGACGCTCTTGGCGAACGTTGCCGATCCGATCACGACGCCACACAACTTCACGCCGGGCGCCGCGGCCTTCCAGGCTGGGCTCGACCCGGAGGTGGCGGCTGCCATCCAGCTCGCGTCGACCGGGCTGGTCATCGTCATCGTGGTGGGCACGGCCCTCCGCCTGGGGCCGGACGCCTCCTACCTGGTCGCGGTCGTCGCGAGCCAGCTCCTCTCGCCGATCCTCTGGGACCATTACGCGATGCTCCTGCTCCTCCCGACCGCCTGGCTCCTCGAGCGACGGCAGTGGTGGGCGCTCCTCGTGCCCCTCGCGACCTCGGTGGCCGTCCTGTTCGTCGGGGCACCGGCAGGGCTCTATCCGCTCGCGTTCTGGGCGGCGCTCCTCGGCGTCACCGTGGTCGGGTGGCGCGAACGGCGAGCCGAGCGAGAGCCGCATTGACCGGCGCCGTCCCGGCCCTCGCGCCGCTCGAGGGCGGCTCCGGCCAGTCCGCGTGGCTCGGGCGCTTCGACCGGCCGGCCCAGATCGGGCTCGGCCTGACGATCCTCGCGGCCCTCATCTACTGGCTCTGCAATCGCGAGTTCGACGCGAAGCACGGCGACTTCTTCTACCTCGCTGACGCGTTTCTGCACGGACGCACGTC
>DASSPG010000217.1:0-9829 GCA_035699725.1 Candidatus Limnocylindrales bacterium
CGAGACCAGAGCCGGAGGAGGTGAACCGGGATTGGCAGAAGTCCGAGTGGGTGAGAACGAGACGTTCGAAAGCGCCCTGCGTCGCTTCAACAAGAAGATCCAGCAGTCCGGCATCCTCGCCGAGGCTCGCCGTCGCGAGCACTACGAGAAGCCGAGCGTGAAGCGCAAGCGCAAGGAAGCCAAGCGCAAGAAGAACGCCCGAACGCCGGCCGGCTGAGCCTCGCGGCTCCCGACCAGCGCCCCCAGGGCGTTCCGAGGCCGTCACGCTGACCCGTGACGACCCGCCTCCGCCCGAGGTAGCCATTCCGGTGTCCCTTCGAGATCGGATCCAGACCGACGTCACCGCTGCGATGCGGTCGGGTGACGCGCTGCGCCGCGACGTGCTGCGGATGGCTCAGAACGCCGTCTACGCGGTCGAGAAGCGCGAGCGACGCGAGCCGTCCGACGACGATGTCGCCGCGATCCTGACACGCGAGGTGAAGACCCGGCGCGAGTCGATCGACGCGTTCCGGAAGGGCGGTCGCGAGGACCTCGCGGCCAGGGAGGAGGCGGAGATCGCCATCCTCAGCGAGTACCTCCCCGAGCAGCTGGACGAGGCCGCGATCCAGATCCTCGTCGGCGAGGCGATCGCCGCGACCGGCGCCGCCAGCGCCCGCGACCTGGGCAAGGTGATGGGCTGGCTCTCCCCGAAGACCCGCGGTCGGGCCGACGGCAAGCGCGTCTCGGAGCTCGTCGCCCAGGCCCTCGCCCGGTCCGACCTCGCCGGTCACGACGCGACCGGCCCGCATGGAGCCGGCTGAGCCCGCCCCGGCGGCTCGCCCCGCGATCCGATGCTGACCCAGCGGCCTGCCCTGATCAGCAACGCCTTCGGGCGCCAGGACCTCCGTCGCCTCGTGGCCGGCGCGGGCCTGCTCGTCGCGGCCATGACCCTGATCTTCGCCCTCGACCTCGTGCCCACCCGGATCGACATCCAGGTGGGCGATGTGGCCACCGCCGAGATCGTCGCTCCGCGCGCAGACTCGTACATCAGCGAGATCCAGACGGCCGAGGCCCGGGACGCGGCGAGCAAGGAGGTCGCGTCGGTCTACGACTTCACGTCGGAGAAGGCGATCACGATCGCCAACGCCCAGCTCCGCGCCCTCGCACGACTCATCCAGCCGATCGACCGGGCGTTCGAGGAGGACACTCCTGCGGCCGAACGGAAGAGCCTCCTCGAGAGCGCGGTCTCGACCCTGAGTGACGACGCCAGGATCACGCTCGTCGGCATGCAGCCCGAGCGCTGGAAGCTGGTGAAGGCGGAGGCATCGCGGGTCCTCGACGCCACCGAGCGGACCGAGCTGCGCGACACCGCCGTCGAGACCAAGCGCCTCGGCCTGTCCGGCGAGATGGCCGGCGGCCTCGATGACGCCGAGCGACGGCTCGCCGCGGAGCTGATCTCGCCCCTCGTCGTGGCGAACTCCTCGTACAGCGAGGAGCTGACCGCCCAGGCCCGGGCGCGGGCCGCGGAGGCCGTGTCTCCGATCCGGATCGAGTACGCCCAGAACGAGGCCATCGTCCAGCGCGGCCAGAAGATCACGCCGGTCATGCTCGAGGCGATGGAGGAGCTGGGCCTGACCGACGCCCGGCCCGACGTCGCTCGCCTCGGCGGCTGGTTCCTCCTCTCGATCCTCGTCGCGGGCATGCTCCTTGCGTGGGTCTGGCGGTTCCGCCGTCAGCTCTGGCATCGGACCAACGCCCTGGTCCTGATCGGCCTGATCGTCGTCGGCATGACGGTCCTTCTGAAGCTGACCGCCGGTCGCCAGGGGCTGCCGTTCATCGTTCCGACCGCGGCCGCCGCGATGCTCCTCGCGATTCTTCTCGACGCCGGCGTGGCGACGGTCGTGCTCGCCATGATCGCGCTGCTCGGTGGGGCCGTGAACGGCAACTCGATCGAGCTGACCGCCTACATCCTGTTCGGCGGGCTGGCCGGGATCGTCGGGATCCGACGGGGCGACCGGTTCCAGGTGTTCGTCCAGGCCGGGCTGGCCGTGGCGGTCGTCAACGTCCTCGTCGTGGCGACGTTCGGATTCCTGGGCTCGTACGACGCCCGCGGGGTCCTCGAGCTGATGGCCGCGTCGCTGCTCAGTGCCGGTGGCTCGGCCGTGGCCGCGGTCGGGACCTTCGCCGTGCTCGGCACCGTGTTCGGGATCCTGACGGTGTTCCAGCTCCTCGAGCTCGCCAACCCGTCGCAGCCGCTCCTCCGGCGGCTTCTCGTCGAGACACCCGGGACCTATCACCACTCGCTGATGGTCGGGAACCTCGCGGAGCGGGCGGCCGAGGCGATCGGCGCCGATCCCCTGCTCACTCGTGTCGCGGCCTACTACCACGACATCGGGAAGCTGGCCAACCCCCTCGCCTTCATCGAGAACCAGGCCGGCGGCGAGAACATCCACGATGAGCTCGACCCGGAGACCTCGGCCCAGATCCTCAAGCAGCACACGGCCGATGGGATCAACATCGCGTACAAGGCCAGGCTGCCGAAGAGCCTGATCGCGTTCATCCCGCAGCACCACGGGACCGCGATCATGAGCTACTTCTTCGCCCGGGCGAAGGGCCTCGCGGCCGAGCCGTTCGGCGGTCCGCAGACGGCCGAGGGGGGTCGCGCGGCAGCGGCGGTCGACGAGCGCAAGTTCCGCCATTCCGGACCGAAGCCCCAATCGCGCGAGGCGGCATTGATCATGCTCGCCGACGGGGTCGAGGCCTCGGTCCGGTCGCTCGCGTCGCGCGACGAGCCCGCGATCCGGGCGATGGTCGCGCGGATCACCGAGGAGCGCCTGAACGACGGCCAGTTCGACGAGTGCGACCTGACCCTGCGCGACGTGGAGCGGATCAAGGAGGCGTTCGTCCAGCAGCTGCTCGGGATGTACCACCAGCGGATCGCCTATCCGCAGAACAAGGTTGTCGAGATCGAATCGCGCCGGGCGGGCGCAGGCGGTCCCGGCGCCGGGGCGTGAGCTCGGTCTACCTCGCGCCGTGGCGGATCGACGTCACGATCCGCGACGCCGTCGCCGACGCGCGCGCCGGCCGCCCGGCCATCGCCGTCGCACCGCTGACCCGCGCGATCGCCGCTGCACTGTCCGCCGCGGGAGCCCCGTCGCCGGCCTCGGTGGGACTGATCCTGTCCGACGATGCCGAGCTCGCGTCGCTGAACGCCACGCATCTCGGCGAGGCAGGCCCGACCGACGTCCTGTCCTTCCCCCTCCTCCCGCCCGACGCGTTCCCGCCGCACGATGGTGAACCGGATCGCGGCGTCCCGCCCGTGGCGGGCGACCCCGCCCACTTCGTCGGGCCGCCGAGCCGGCGCGTCCATCTCGGTGACATCGTGGTCTCGGTGGAGCGGGCGCGCGCCCAGGCAGATGGGGGACGCGGCGGCCAGACCGGCGACGTGCGCTGGTCCGTCGCCGACGAGCTCCGTCTGCTCGTCACTCACGGCACGCTGCACGTCTGCGGCTGGGACCACGCCGATCCCGCCGAGGAGGCGGCGATGCGAGCCCTGGAGCAACGCCTCCTCGGGTCGCTCCCTTGACCCGACCTCGGGATCATCCGAATGCGACCGCTCTGGAGAGTCCCTTGGGCTTCTGAGCGGTCGTCCCGCGCCCGAACCGGCGAACGACGTCCGCGCCACATCTCGATTCGGTCGCCCCGCGCCCGAACCAGTGAACGACGGCCGCGCCACACCTCGCTTCGGTCGTCCCGCGCCGGAATCGGGCCCGGAGCCCGGCAGCAAGACGGTCCCGGGCCCGATCCTTCGTCCGTTCGGTCGCCCCACGCCCGAACGGACCTCGATGAGGAACCAGCCACGGCGCGGACATGACGATGCCGGCGCACGAGGCGCCGGCATCGAGGCCTGCAGAGTCGGGCGTGCTGCCCTTCGGTCAACGCAGGACGACGAACGCGTCCATGTCGACCCGCGGCCGGCCGGACGTGCCGACGACCACGATCTTGATCTTGTGGGTGCCCGCCGTCGACCAGTTGAACTGGTACACCAGCTGGCGGAACCTGGTCGTGGCACTGTAGGTGCTGATCGTCCCCTTGTAGACGTTGTCCACGTAGACCTTGAACGAACCCCGACTCGCCGCCTTCGTCGTCACGATGGCGATCGAGCGGGCGAGGGTCGCGGTGAAGGTCGCCGTGGATCCGGCCGTCGATGAGTAGCGGGTGCTGCCACCGGAGTACGAGGTGCTCGAGGTCGTGCCCCACGTGCCAGTGACAGTCGTGTACGAGGTCGACTGGTAGAGCCGTGGCCAGTACTTGGGCCCGTAGACCGGCGCTCCCACGTTGCCCACGGCATCGACCGCCGAGATCCGGTACTGATACGAGTGGTTGATCCGGAGCGGGGCCGTGATCGAGGTGCTCTGCGTCCGCATCCCGACGTACGGGCCGCTGTCATCCGATCGCTCGACGAGGTACGAGGCCACGCCGCTCTCCGTATCCGTCGCCGCTCCCCACGATGTCCGGACCGGGACGGTCGAGCCCAGCGTGGACGGGATCACCTGGACCTGGCTGACCGCGCCCGGCACGCTGGGAGCGGTGCCGTCAGACACGATGCGGGCCACGCTGGTCCGCCACGTGCCGTCTGCGGCGACCAGCTCGTGGGCCATCCAGACCGCGCCCGCCGCGGACGGATCGGCGGCGATCCCGACGTAGTCGCCCCAGCGGTTGCCGGTGTACGAGGCGCTGGACGACTCGATCTCCTCGAACGGATGGATGGTGCCGCCAAGCGTGATGGCGCCGACCATCGTGGTGGGGAACACCGCGGCGTCGGTCTTGGTCGCCATCGCGAACAGGGTGCCGGCGCCGTTGATCCCGATCCCCGGCTGGAAGAAGTGAGTGCCCGCAAGGGCCGCGAACGTGTCGGCCGCGGCCGTCGGCGGTGTGCCATTCAGCGACGTCGTGACCCGACTGTAGCGAGCGAGCGCCCAGCTCCCGGTGGAGACGTATTCGCCGGTCGCGGTGAACCAGAGGGCGCCGTTGCGGTAGACCGCGTCGGTCGGGCGGTGATCGACGGCGTTCGAGATCGCGATGCCGCCGGGCTGGACCGGGTCGGGCGGCGGGGTGAACGTCGCGATCCCGAAGCTGGACGAGAGATTCATGCGGTTCGCCTGCGCGGCAGTCGCCGCCGAGCCGACGATCTCGAAGTACCACGGAGCGAGGGCGCTCGGGCCCTGGAAGATGACCGGGATCCGCGCAGACGAGCTCAGCATCTGGGCCGGGCGGTAGTGGGCGACCGTGTCGTTCTCGTAGAAGCCGCCGACGAAGAGATCGGTGCCGGCGAGGATGTTGGACCAGTCCATGACGTACGCCGACGGACCGACGTAGGTGGACCCGAGCTCGAAGTCATTCGAGGTCAGGACGACCTTGTCGCTCGACGAGCTGATGCCCGGATAGTCGGGCAGGAACGTGCCGTTCGCGATCGGGTAGACGATCCAGGCGCCGGTCGGATCGGCCGACTCGGACACCGCCAGGTGGAGCGTGTTGTCGTCGTAGGTCCCGGGGAAGCTCAGCAGGACCCCGACCCAGCGGCCGTGGATCGGGTCCCAGATGATCCGCGGGTCGGCGTCGTAGTGATCGGCCGGCACGGCGAAGAGGGCCCAGGTCGGCATCGTGATGATCGTTGCGCCGGCTCGGTTGGAGATCCGGACCAGCCCATTGGTCGCCTGGACGACATGGGTCGGGCTGACCGCGATCCACGGGTCCGGCGGCTCGCACCCGCAGGCCTCGTTCCGGGTGGTCCCGGGAAACTCGAGGGTCACGACCGGAGCCGGCTGGGCGACGACCCGGGGCGTGATGCCATCGAGGGACCCGCCCGTGACCAGGTTCGAGGTGGCCCTGGTGACCGGCGTGCCCTTGGCGCCGTTGTCCGGCGGGCTGAGCCGCTCGTGCACCTTCTTCTCGCGTGGCGTGGCCGCGGCGGCGCGGGCGGCGGCACGAGCGTCCACCCGCACGCGGGCGGTGTCACGGGCGCCGGATCCGATCCGCCGACCGGAATGGACACCGGCGGTCTCGGTCGTCGCGGCGCCCGGCGAGGACGATGCGGGACGGGCGGCTGCTGGAGCGGCGAGGGCGGTCGTCCCGATCAAGAGGCCGGCGAGCAGCACGGCCAACGACCGACGGTGATGGCGGGGGCGCGATGGGCGACGTCCGGTTGCCCCGTCCGTGGTCTGCATGAGCCCTGAATCCTCCGCGGCCCCCGGTGTCCCGCGGACACCCGCGACAAAGCCAGGGGCCATTCTGTCAGTCGGGAGGCCCCGCGTCGTGGTTCATCCGCACCATTGCTACCATTCGCGCGGGCCCTCCCGGACGGGATCGGGCCCGTTCGGCGTGGAATCCGCGCCGGGAGCGTGGCAGGACGCCACGCCGCGCCGGGAGCTCGAGTGAAGATCGTCGTCGGCCTGGGCAACCCGGGCGCGCAGTACGAGAAGACGCGCCACAACATCGGCTGGATGGTCCTCGACCGGATCGCCGACCGGGCGGGCTGGGCGGGCAAGGGCCGGACCCGGGATGCCGCCGCGGTCGCGATGGGTCGGTTCAAGGGGCTGGACCTCACGATCGTCAAGCCCCTCACGTTCATGAACGACTCCGGCCGAGCGGTCCGCAAGGTCCTCGCGCGGGAGCACGCGCCGCTCTCCGACCTGCTCGTGATCGCCGACGACTTCGCGCTGCCGTTCGGCAAGCTCCGATTCCGCGAGGCCGGCGGCCCCGGCGGGCACAACGGCCTGCGCTCGATCATCGACGAGCTGCAGACCGAGAAGTTCAGCCGGCTCCGGGTCGGGATCGGGGCGCCCAGCCTGGGCTTCATCGACCACGTCCTTGCGGCGTTCGAGCCCGACGAGCGCCAGCGCCTCGACGGGCTCCTCGACGCCGCCGCCGATGCGGTCGAGGAGTGGGCCCGGCACGGGACGTCGAAGGCGGCCAACCGCTTCAACATGTTCGAGCTCCGCCCAGCCGACGAGACACGGCTCGCCGCGCCCGGTGCGGTGGACGGGCCGCCCGACGGCAGCGGCGTGCGCCGGACGAAGACGGGCTGGCGCAAGGTGCTCCGACGCGACGATCACGAGGACCACGGGTGACCGCCGGCCCGACCCTGCGCGGCAAGCGCGGCCGCGACCGGCGGCTCGCGGCGTCCGTTGCCGGCTCGTTGGGGAGCGGCAGCGGCGCCGGGCGGCGCCAGCCGGACCTGTCGGCCCTGACCGCGCTCCTGGCCGAGACCGGGTCGTTCGCGAGCCTGCGCGAGCGCCTCACGATCCCCGGGTCGGCGAACGGGGCGAACGGGGCGAACGGCGCGACCGGGCGTCCGGGCCGCCACGCGGGCCTCAGCTCCGTGCCGCACGGCGCCAAGTCGTTCCTTGCCGCGACGCTGGCGTCCGTGGCGAGCGGCGAGCGGCTGGCGTGGTTCGCCCGCGACGCCGAGATCGGCGATCGCGTCGCCGAGGAGCTGACGGCGTGGCTCGGCGATCCCGGCGCGGTCGTCGTCCTCGAGCCACGAACGGCCCTCGCCTACGAGCGGAGCGAGCTCGTCGCCGACGAGACGGCCGCCCGCGTGGCCGCGCTGTCGGCATGGCGCGGTGGCCGGGCGCGGATCCTGGTCGCGGGCGTCCAGGCGCTCCTCCAGCACACGATCGACCCGTCCGACCTGCCGAGCGAGGCGCGCCGCCTCCGGGTCGGCGGCCGGCTCCGCCCGGAGGCGCTGCTCCACGAGCTGCTCGATCTCGGCTACAGCCCCGCGGCCGGCGTCGCCGGGCGCGGCGAGTTCGCACGCCGCGGCGGGATCGTGGACGTGTTCCCGCCCTCCGCGCCGCTGCCCGTCCGGATCGAGTTCTTCGGCGACGAGATCGACTCGCTCCGCGCCTTCGACCCGACGGATCAGCGGACGGTCGGGCCGCTCGAGGACGCGGTCCTGCTGCCCGCGTCGGAGTTCCTCGCGCCTCACGGGGGAGCGGCCGCGCTCCGCGCACGGCTCGGCAAGGCCGCCGCCAGGCTCCCGGAGCGCCTCGCGGCTGACCTCGCGCGGTTCGAGGGCGTCGGCACGAACGACGCCGCGGGCGACGCCGGGACGGGCGACGCCGACCACCCCCGAGCCCGCGCCCTCCCCGTCGGCGACGCCGCTGAGGTCTGGGCGGCCCACCTCGCGCCCGCCACCGCCCTCGACCATCTCGACCCCGCGACCCTCCTTGTCCTCGACGAGCCGGGCGAGATCGCCGAGGCCGCCGACTTCCTCTGGCGCCAGGCCGACGAGCGCCGAGGCGAGCTCGTCGGGACCGGCGATCTCCCGAAGGACTGGCCGTCGACGTACCTCGGTCCGCGCGATTGGAAGAGCCGCCTCGTCGCGGGCCGCACGCTCGAGCTGACCTGGGAGTCCGAGCTGCCCGCCGAGGAGGCCCTGGCGACCCGCGGCCTGAGCTCCGGGAACCTGTTCGGCTGGCGCGAGCCCCAGCTGCCACCGGCCCGCGCCGCGGCGATCGCCGCCGCCGTCGAGCGCTGGCAGGCCGACGGCGCCCGGATCGTCCTCGCCAGCGACCAGGCCCCGCGCCTCGCCGAGCTCCTCGAGGAAGCCGGCCACCCCGTCGGCGTCGTCCACCGGCCCGACATCCCGCCGCCGGGCGCCGTCACCGTCGTCGAGCGCAGCCTCAACGGCGGCTTCGAGGGCGGGCCGGACGGCCTCGCCTTCGTCACCGATCGCGAGATCTTCGGGAGCGTCCGCGTCCGGCGGCCCAAGGCGATGCGCCGGGTCGTGCCGCGCGACATCCTCGAGCGCCTCAGCCCCGGCGATCTCGTCGTCCATATCGATCACGGCGTCGCCCGCTACGAGCAGATGCTCCGGCGCGGCAACCCCGCCGAGGGCGAGGACCGTGACTACCTCGAGCTGAGCTTCGCCGCCGGCGACAAGATCTTCGTCCCCGTCGAGCAGATCACCCGGATCTCGCGTTACTCGGGCGCCGAGCACCCCCAGCTGTCCAAGCTCGGTGGCACGGAGTGGCTCCGGACCAAGCAGCGCGTCCGCAAGGCCGTCGCGGACCTGGCGGAGGAGCTCCTGAACCTGTACGCCGCCCGGGCCAACGCCCCCGGCCACGCCTACGCCGGCGACACGCCGTGGCAGCAGGAGATGGAGGCGAGCTTCCCGTACGAGGAGACGCCGGACCAGCTCAGCGCGGTGGTCGAGGTCAAGGCCGACATGGAGGCCGGCCGCCCGATGGACCGGCTCGTCGTCGGCGACGTCGGCTACGGCAAGACCGAGGTCGCCCTGCGCGCCGCGTTCAAGGCGATCCAGGACGGCAAGCAGGTCGCGGTCCTGGTGCCGACGACCGTCCTCGCGGCCCAGCACCACCAGACGTTCAGCCAGCGCTTCGCGGCGTTCCCGATGCGGGTCCGGCTCCTGTCGCGGTTCGTCGGCCAGGTGGAGCAGAAGGCGACGATCGCCGGCCTCGCCGACGGCTCGGTCGATCTCGTCATCGGGACCCATCGCCTGCTCTCGAAGGATGTCGTGTTCCGCGACCTCGGTCTCGTCGTCGTCGACGAGGAGCAACGCTTCGGGGTCGCCGCCAAGGAGCGTCTGAAGCAGCTCCGGCGCGAAGTGGACGTGCTGACCCTCAGCGCGACGCCGATCCCGCGGACCCTCAACCTCGCCCTCGCCGGCGTCCGCGACATGTCGGTGATCGAGACGCCGCCGGAGGATCGCCTGCCGATCCAGACGCGGGTCGCCGAGGCGTCGGCCGGGCTCGTCCGCGACGCGATCCTGCGCGAGCTCGATCGCGGGGGCCAGGTCTTCTACGTCCACAACCGGGTCGAGACG
>DASSPG010000218.1:0-60840 GCA_035699725.1 Candidatus Limnocylindrales bacterium
AGTCGTCCGGCTCGTCGGCTTCGAGCCGATGCAGCAGGTCCCGCTCGGAGCCGCCGCCGACCTCCTGCGCGTCCTGGCCGATGCGCCGGGCGATGGCGTCGCGCTCGACCGGCTCGTGTTCGGGAGCGGCGACGATCAGGCACCCGATCCGCTCCGGATCTTCGAGGCGGCCCATCGGGCCCTCGCCGCCTCGGGCGCGCTCCTGATCGCGATCGACGACCTCCAGTGGGTCGACGAGCGCTCGGTCGCGCTCGTCCACTACCTGCTGCGATCTGCGAGCTCGGCGCGCCGGCCCCTGGTCGTGATCTCGATGGCGCGCCCGGGTCCGGTGACGGCTGCCTTCCGGGCCGGACTCGAGGCCGACCTCGTCGCCGACCGTCGCGTCGTCGTCGACCTGGCGCCCCTCGACCTGGCGGACGGCCTGTCACTCGTCCGGTCGATCGACGCGGCGGTGGATGAGCGGACCGGGGCCGACCTCTGGCGGCGCGCGTCCGGATCGCCCTTCTGGCTGGAGGCCCTGGCCCGAAGCCGCGGAACGGCCGATCCTGCCGACCTCATTCTGTACCGGCTCATGGATCTCGGTCCGGATGGCGGCGCGCTCATGTCCACCTTGGCCATCGCCGGTCGGCCCCTGACCGATGCCGAGCTGGCGACGATCCAGCGCTGGAGCGACGGGCGCATCCGCGGTGCCGCACGAGAGCTCGTGGTTCGCGGGCTGGCGCTCGAGATCGCAGGCACGATCGCCCCGGCCCACGACCTCATCCGCGAGGCGACGGTCGCGGGGCTCCCGATCGCGACCCGGAACGCGCTCCATGCCCGACTCGCCGACTGGATCGAGGCCGACGCGGGCGACGACCTCCCGTCCCTGCGCGAGGCACTGGGCCATCGCCTCGCCGCCGGTCGACCGGCGGTCGCGCTCGCCCTGCGTCTCCTCGCCTCGCCACGGCGGCGCCTCCTGAACGGCGCCGACCTTCGCGTGCTCGCCTCGATCAGCGACGATCTCGGACCCGGCTCGGCCGAGCGCGTCATCATCGATCGCGGCCTCGGCGAGCTCGGTGCCGTGGTCGGCGAGCTTGACCTCGCACTGGAACGCTGGGGCCGGGTCAGCGTGGAGGCGACCGACCCGACACAGGCGCGTGATGCGGAGATCGAAGCGGCACGGGCGGCGTACCAACTCGGTCGGAGCAGCGCCGCCCATGACCATCTCGATCGGGCGCGCGCGCTGTCCTCGGAGAGCCTCGAGGCCGCGGTCCGGCTCGATGCCCTGCAGGCCGACGTCGAGCTCTGGCTCGACCACCAGACCACGGTCGGCCGGACCACCGCCGAGCGCGCGGTCGCCGCGGCCGAGGAGCTGGCGTCAGCCGGCGCGGGCCCGGAAGCGCTGCCGCCCGCGACGCGGCGGGCGCACCTGGCGGCCGTCATGGCCGCCATCGACGGGGCGATGCAGGAGGACCGCGACGACGACATCATCCGTCTGGCCGACCACTGCCTCGAGATCGCCCGGGGAGTCGACGACGAGGCCCGGATCGTCGCCCAGATGCGGGTCGGGCAGGCCCTCCGGACCGTGGCCCGGCCGATCGACGGCGAGGCCCACAGTCGTCGGGCCTGGGAGAGCTCGAAGCATCTCGTCCTGCCCCTGCTGACCGTCGAAGCCGGGTACCGGCTCGCCAGGGCCGTTCGTGACCTGGGCCGTATGTCCGACGCCCATGCCGTCGCCCTCGAGACGGGTGCGCTCGAGACACGCCTCACGAACGCCCCCCGGCTGTGGGGCGGTGGCGCATCCGTCCGGCACCTGATCGAGCTGTCGTTCGCGGATCCGGCGACCGCCCTGCGCGAGCTGAGCCGTGACGCGGAGGCCGAGCCGGACCCGCACTACCGCCAGGACATCCACCTGGCGATCGCGGTCTGGCAGGCGCGCACGGTCGGCCCGAAGGCCGGTCCCGAGGTGGAGAGCCGGCTCCTCGCCGCACAGGCCGATGCGGAGCTTGCGCGCTGTCCGCGCCACAGCAACGGCCTCGCCCTCTCCACCGCGGAGCTGCTCGCGCGGATCGGGCGCGTCGAGGAGGCACGCCGGGGGCTCGCCGAGTGGGATCTGCGGCCGGGAACGTCCCGCGTGAGCCGCGAGCTGTGGCGGCTGCGGGCGGTCGCCGCGATCGCCGCCGCCGACGGCGACATGGCAACAGCGGCCGAGGCGCTCGAGGCGTATGCAGCGACGCTCGAGCGGGCCGGCCTGAGGCTCGAGCTCATCTGGGCCCGGATCGACCTCGGACGCTGCCTTGCGACGCTGGATCGCAGTCGGGCGGTGGCTGCGCTCACGGCCGCCGCCGAGCTGGCCGAGGCGTGTGCAGCGGTGAGCGAAGGGCGCCTCGCGAGGCAGCTGCTTCGGCGGCTCGGCGTCCGCGAATGGCGCCGTGGGCGCGGCGAGGCACGCGACGGAATCACGGGCCTGAGCCACCGTGAGCGCGAGGTGGCCCGGCTGATCGCCGACGGCAGCAGCAACCGGGAGATCGCCGAGCGGCTCGTCGTCTCGCCGAAGACCGTCGAACGGCACGTCACGAACATCCTGGCGAAGCTCGGCATGCGGAACCGCACGGAGCTGGCCTCGCACGTTCTGTCCGGCTCGGTACGGGGTTCACCCGATGAATGAGGGTCGCCCGCCCGCCTAGTCTCCGGCGCAGACCCACGAGGGTCGCCCAGCAACGCAGGAGGCGCCCAGATGCCCGTCGTCATGCTCGTGGCCGGGCCCGAGACGCCAGAGCCGGTCGTCGGACCCGAGGCCGCCGAGCGCCTCGCCCGACTCGGCATCGCGCGAATCTCGCTGCTGAGCGACCCGTCAGGGATCGGGGTCGTGCTGGAAGGCTGGGCCTTCAACCCGGCCGCTGTCGACGAGGCCGTTCGGGCCATGTTCCCGGGCGGCAAAGCCGGCCTGCGAGTCCTCCGCGAGATCGAGCACGTCGCGGTGGCCGTCGCGGCCGGCCAAGGGAGGACATGACATGTCAAGGCGAACCTTCGGCCGAGCCCTGGCGGGCGTCACCACGGCCGGCGCGCTGCTGCTGGTGACCGCGATCCCCGTGGCAGCCCACTCCCACTACGCGGAGAACGGCCAGGCCGGCGCCGGCCAGGTCCTCGCCAACGGCCAGAACCACCCGCGCTTCATCGCCAACGGCGACGGCACCTTCTCGTCCTGCCTGAGCTATGGGCCGGTGCCCGGTGGATCCATCGGGCACGCGTGGTACGGGCTCGAGACCGCGCACCACGGTCCCGACTCGGGCGATCCCGGCAAGGGCGACGGCTGCTACACGGCCGACGGCAGTCCCGGCGCCGGCCAGGACGACCAGAATCCCGCGATCCGCTGATTCCGGGCCCGGGGCGAGTCGCGAGGCTCGTCCCGGGCCTCCTCACCGGTGACTGATCGCCGGCAGGCGCCCTGGCCGCGGTTTTCCGCGGTCAGGGGACTCGGCTACAATTCGGCGCCGAACTCTGGGTGATCCCGGGTTCGCGGCACTGGCGAGTGGCCAAGCGGTAAGGCGCCTGACTCTGGATCAGGAGACCGAAGGTTCGAATCCTTCCTCGCCAGCCAACCTTCAACATCTCGGGCACAGCGCCGCTGACGGCCAGATGTTGGGGTTGCGGCCTCACTCGGGCACTGCGCCGAGCGGATACCGCGCCGAGGAGGTCCGGTCGCGGCTTCCTCGCTGACTCCGTCCCGCACTCTTCGCCCGGCTGGGAGCGCCCACCGACTGGCACGCAAGCGGCCCAGAGACGCCTCCGAGACCTTGGACGGCGGCCAGGAGGGTGGCGGGTCGCCGCGGTCGGTGAGGAGCCAGGCGACGATCTCCGCCCGCGCGAGCCCACCGCTACAGCCGACCGGACTCCATCATGACCTTCAGGTTGTCGAGGTCACGCTGGAACCGGCGGCCGAAGATCGCCATGAAGGGGCGACTGCCGAGTGGCTTCCAGAGCCCAGCCGGTTCGATCTCCCACGTCCAGTCGACCCTCGTGCCACCGTCGACCGGTGTGAACGTGTACCACGTGCGACCAGTCCCTCCCCAGGGCGCACTGACGAGCTTCAGCGCCACCTTGCGGTTGGGCTCGAGCTCGGTCACCTCCATCACGTTCTCCATGGTGCCGCCGAACGGACCCTTGGCCACGGCGCGGCGACGGCTCCCGACACCGGGTGGCCCAGGCGTGATGAGCTCGGCCTCGATGGCGTTGGCGGACCACTTCGTCGACTTCGTTGGATCGGTGAGCACTGCGAACACGTCTTCCACCGGTCGCGCGATGGTGACGCTGACGTCGGCTCTTCCCATCTGTGATGACCTCCTGCGGGGCCCGCCGACGAGCGGGTGCGAGCGCTCCGCGTTCATCCTGCACGAGGCCGACCGGGTGCCGTCCCTGGCAGCCCTCGGGAGCGGTCGGCGCGCTGCTCCGGCCGGCTGCGCGCTGCGTGGCGCGGGGCCTCGGTTGGGCGGGATCCTCGTCCGACGTGACACGGGAGGCGTGTCGCGCCGAGGTGGTCAGCCAACGCCGAGCCGTGCCCGGAGCAGGAGCACGCCGGCCCACGCGTAGAAGCCGACGAGTCCGACGAGCGCCACCAGCCCGGCAACGGCGATGACAGGGTGCTCGCGACCCAGCAGCGGGAATCCCAGCGACGTGAGCGCCAGGCCGGCGCCACCGGCGATCCCCAGCCAGCCGAGAGCCGACGGCACCGCGGCTGCCGCCGCGAGCAGGGCGGCCGTCACCAACAGCCAGACCCCGATCAACCCGTTCCCCACCGTGATGAGCGTCAGCGTGGCGTCGAATGTCATCGCCTGCAGCACGAGCAGGGCGCTGAAGCCGGCGACCAGGGGCACGCCGCCGAGGTCTGCCGCCATGGCGACCCTTGCCAGCGAGACGGAGGTCCGAGACGCCACCGGGTAGAGCGCCAGCGCCAGCGGCACGGTCACGACGGCCATGGCGATCGTGTTGAGGTCGTTGAGCACGCCGAGCAATGCGGATCCGGTGCCGAAGAAGGCAAGCAGTGTCAGCAGCCCGGTCACCGTCAGGATCGCCGCGGCGATGGCCGACCAGCCTGCCAGCTTCTGCCACCCGCCCCTTGTCGGTGCGGCGGGACGTCCCCCCTGACCGAGCAGTGTGCTCATCTCAATTCCGAAGCCAGAGCGCCAGGCCGATCCAGGCCAGGCCGGCGGCAAGCAGGATCCCGAATGAGGCCGAGCCGACCTGGCCGGCAGCCGGCGGAAGGAACTCGGCGATGAAGAAGACGAAGAAGAAGCCTGCGGTCGCCGCGAGCAGCAGAACGGCGGCTGCCCGCGGGAACACGTCCGCCTGGAGCGTCGCGATAGCCGTGAGCAGCAGGCCCAGCGTCAGGGCGATGCCCAGACCGAAGACCACGGCGTTCTCCCCGGACGCCTTCATGATGGACGGATGGAGCAGCGGCGTTGCCGCAATCACGACCGGCAACAGCAGGCCCGTCATCAAGAGCGCGTGCCCCACGAGCCCAAGAGTGCCCGTCGCATCCGCCTGGGCCGCGTACATGCCCGGCAGCGCCAGGAGCAGCAGTACCGCCGAACCGAACAGGAGCGCGGCGACGGCCGGCGAGAATGGCTGGTTCACCACCGGCCGGAGCGAGATCAGGCTGATCGCCAGCCCGAGAGCGAGCGCGCCGCTCATCAGGACCGGGCCGCTCCAATGGATCGCGGCATTCACTGACTGCCCCTCTGACCCTGAGCCGGAACACTGGTTCGCCCTCTCGAGGACCGGCGTCCTACCCGGAGCGGCACGCGTCGGCGGTGAGGGCCCATGACCTTACAGACCAAAGCGCATGAGGATCATGCACGTGAAGATGACGAAGAATCCGAGGAGCTCAAGCGATACCAGCTTCTTCACCCGGTTCGTGGCGGCCTCCAGCTCCGGCGTCGGCGTCCCGTCCACGTTGAGCGGCACGCGATCCATCGCGCGCAGTGCGGGGATGATGACGAACAGTCCCCAGAGGTAGGTCAGGATCGCCACGACGAGCGCGACGAGCCAGGTCAGGCCATACGCGGTGCCCAGGAGGACATCGAGGCTCTTGATCGGCCCCAGGAGTGTCCCCCGGATGAATCCGAGCGCGATGACGAGTGGCGCCACGACATGGAGGATCGGCGTCGCCCGCGACCCGATGAGCGAGGCGACCTCACGCTGGGCCACGATCGGCAGGCGGTTGATGGCCGGGATGACGATCACATCGAGGACGAGCGCGTTACCGAACCACAGGATGCCGAGCAGGACGTGGAGCCACTGCACACCGAACACGACCCAGTCCATGATCGTCTAGTCCCACCATATGCTTGGCAGAGGGGTGCCGCTCCGAGTTCGCACGACGTGCCGACGTCCCTGTCGGTCCATGCGCCGATGACCCTACGCCGAGGTTCGGGCGGGGTCCATCCCACGAATCTGGTGCCATCCCTTGTCGCGGACGCCTGCGCGACGCCACAATCGGACGGTGGCTACCACGATGAACGGCGGTCGCGCGCGCTTCGTGCGGCTGCTGCACCGCGGGCTGGACCTTGGCGCCTATTTCGACGCCGCCGATCGGACCCTGGCCGGCATCGTTCCGTTCGACAGCTCGTGCTGGCTCAGCATCGATCCCGGCATGAGACTGCCGACGAGCCACTTCTCGCGGCAGTTCGGCACGGATCACCTCAGGGCGCTGGCTGCGAATGAGTTCCTCGAGGATGACCTGAACAAGTTCGCCGACCTGTCGCGCGCCAGCCGACCCGTCGGCATCCTGAGCCAGGCGACAGGCGGCGACCTTCGCCGCAGTGCGCGCTTCGTGCAGGTGCTCGAGCCGCATGGGTACGGTGCCGGCGACGAGTTGCGAGCCGTGTTCCGCGACGGTCAGTCGGTGTGGGGTTGCGCAGCCTTCCATCGTCGGCGGGGCACATTCGATGACCGCGAGGCGCGGCTCGTCGACGACGTGGGCGGCTACGTCGCCGAGGGCATCCGCCGGGCGATCCTCCGGACCGCCCTGGCCGTCGACAGCGAGCCGGATCCGCCGGGCCTCATCATCCTCCGCGGTGACGACTCGGTCGAGAGCCTCACGCCCGCGGCCAGGCGCTGGCTCGGCGAGATCTTCGACTCGTTCGGCGAATCAATGGACGTGCCGATGACCGTGCTGAGCGTCGCCCACCAGGCTCGGCGTGCGGCCGGCGGCGGTGCCGAGGACGTCGCCACCGTTCGCCTACCGAGGCGGGTGGGAGGATGGCTTCGCCTCGACGCCTCGCTGCTCGACGCAGAGACCCATGGTCGGGTGGCGGTCATCGTCCACCCTGCCCGCGAGCCAGAGGTCGCCAGCCTGATCGTCGAGGTCTACGGGCTGTCAGCGCGCGAGCGCGAGGTGACCCGCCTCGTGCTGCATGGCCGCTCGACGCAGGACATCGCGGGCCTCCTCCAGGTCTCTCCGTACACCGTCCAGGACCACCTGAAGTCGATCTTCGCGAAGGTCGGCGTGCGCAGCCGCCGAGAGCTCGTGGCACAGCTCTTCCTCCGGCAATGCGCGCCACGACTCGAGGCCGGCACAGGCGTGGCTGCTGATGGTTGGTTCGTGAGTGGGCCCGTCGCGGCGTTGCCTTCGGACGATGTCGCCGTCACGTGATCCGCTCGCGTGAGCCAGGTACGCCGCCCTGCGTCCTCGGGCGGGAGTCGGTCGCCTGCGGGTGGCGCGGGCGAAGGTCCGACGGGGAATGAGAGCTGCGTGCGCCCGCACGCGTCCGCTCTCTAACCTCGCCCTCATGTGCTCTTCAGCTCGGAGGTCGATCGTCGTGCGTGGCGCAATCGGCGCTGGACTGCGAGGTGATCGCGATGATGGGCTGGAACGTGGATGGCGGGGCTTGGCTCGGCATGGGATTCGGGATGCTGGTGTGGCTCGTCCTTGCCGTCATGGTCGTCTGGCTGATCGTTCGGGGCCTGATCGAGCTCGAACGGACGCGGACCGGAGGCGACGTGGGCTCACGGCCGGACGAGATCCTGCGCGAACGATTCGCTCGCGGGGAGATCGACCCTGACGAGTTCGAGCGGCGGCTGGCGCTCCTCCAGGGCAAGTAGCCGGCCAGGCGCCGGGCAAACCCGTGGTGCGCGACTCGTATGCTGCCGGCATGAGCGACGCAACGCGCATCCTCGTCGTCGATGACGACCCCAAGCTACGGACCGTCGTCCGGCGTGGCCTCGCCTACGAGGGGTACCGCGTCGTCGAAGCCGCCAGCGGCGAGGAGGGCCTCGAGAAGGCTCGCGAACACCTCCCCGAGCTCGTCGTCCTCGACATCATGCTGCCGGGCATCGATGGTCTCGAGGTGACGCGGCGGCTTCGAGCAGCCGGTGACGAGATCTCCATTCTGATGCTGACCGCGAGAGACGAGGTCAGGGACCGGGTGGAGGGCCTGGAGACAGGCGCGGACGACTACCTCGTTAAGCCATTCAGCTTCGAGGAGCTGCTCGCGAGGGTCCACGCGCTCCTTCGACGGCGGCAGACGCCGGCTGGCGAGGTCCTTCGCTTCGCCGACCTCGAGCTCGATGTCGACGCCCGTGAGGCAACGCGCGGCGGCCGGACGATCGAGCTGACAACGACCGAGTTCAATCTCCTGCTCCTGTTCATGCGACATCCTCGGAAGGTGCTCACGCGGGACGTGATCATGGAGCGCGTCTGGGCCTACGACTTCGAGGGAGAGTCAAACGTCCTCGAGGTGTACGTCCGATACCTACGCAGCAAGCTCGAGTCGAACGGCGAGTCGCGCCTGATCCACACGATCCGGGGCGCGGGCTACGTCCTCAAGGAGTGAACCGCCTTCCGCGCCGGCGATCGATTCGGACGCGACTGGCGCTCATCTACACCGGCCTGCTGGCGGTCGCACTGATCGCCTTCGGCGCAGGTCTTTTCTTCGTGCTCCGCGCGCAGCTCGAGGCCTCGTTCGATGTCGGCCTCCGTGCAAACGCGGAGCATGCCAGCGGCGCCTTCGCCCAGGACGTCGATGCCTCGGGTGCGCTCAGCCCATCGCAACGACTGGTCGACCAGTTCGCATCGACCGGCGGAAGGGTCGTCATCCTCGACCCGAGTGGGTCGGTCCTCGGCGATTCAGCGGGGTCGGGCGCCACGCCGCTGCCGGTCGCCGCTGAGGACCTCATCGCCGCCGATCGGCGTGACCACGTGACCCGCGATGTTCGATGGGCCGACGACGTGCTCCGCATCACCGTCGAACCGGTCATCGCCGCGGACGGCCGTCAGATGGGCTACGTGGCATGGGCGGAATCGACGCGGCGGCTCCGGGATGTCCTGACGGATGTCGGCTCGTCACTCGTTCTGGGTGCATGTGTCGTCGTGCTCCTCGCTCTCGCGGGCGGTCTTGTTCTCGCCCGCGGTGCGCTCGCGCCGGTGGCCGAGGTGACGGACACCGCGCGGGCCATCGCCCTGTCTGGTGACTTCGCGGCACGCGTTGACGCCGGCCGGCCCGGCGACGAGGTCGGCGACCTGGCCGTCGCGTTCAACGAGATGTTGGCCGCCCTCGAGCACAACCACCAGACCCTCCAGCGATTCCTCGGCGACGCCTCTCACCAACTGCGCACCCCGCTGACGACCATCCGGGCGAACCTCGACCTTGCCAGGCGACAGGACGTGCCCGACGAGGACCGACGCGCGATCCTCGCGGACGCCCGCGACGAGGCCGAACGGATGGCCCGCCTCGTGACGGACCTGCTTGCGCTCGCTCGGGCGGACTCAGGCGCACGGCTGGACGTCGCTCCGGTCGAGCTCGACGCCGTCGTGGTCGAAGCCGTTCGGCGCCAGGCACAGGCCGCGTCGCATGTGAAGATGACCGTCTCGGTCGCACCGGCCCTCGTGGATGGCGACCGGGACCGGCTCGCCGACCTCCTCGGCGTCCTCCTCGACAACGCCGCGCGCTACACGCCGGACGGCGGCTCGGTCGATACGGAGCTGTCCATCAACGATGGACTGGCCGTGCTGCGGGTCAGTGACACCGGGATCGGGCTGACCGACGAGGATCGCCGACGCGTCTTCGAGCGGCTGTACCGCGGAACGCGAGCGCGCGGGCTCCGTCCGTCGGGCACTGGTCTGGGGCTTGCCATCGCACGGTGGATCGTCGAGTCGCATGGCGGGACGATCGAGCTCACGAACCGTGACGGCGGCGGTGCTCGAGCGACGATCATGCTGCCTCTGCACGAGCCATGAGAGCACTGGGACGAGCCGCACCGTCGTGAGGCCGTCAGCCGCCCCTGGCACCCGACCAGGGTCCGTCTCCGATGCCGTGGCGGCTGGATCCGACGAAGTCTCACTCCCGGTTCAGGTTCGCCTCAGCGTCGTCGATCACGCTCGGGGACAGATGCAGCCATGGAGCTGCGACAGAGGCTCTGACGATGCTCCTGGCCCGACGAAACCTGACTCACGACCGCGTCCGGCTCATCCTCAGCATCACCGGCGTCGCCCTTTCGGTGATGCTCATCCTCCTCCTCGCGGGGTACCTGGCCGGCATCTACCGGCAGGCCTCGGCGTACCTCGAGAACGCGCCGGGCTCCGTCGTGGTCGCCCAGAGGGGCGTCCGGACATTTGCCGGATCGAGCTCATTCCTCTCGCCCGAGATCCTCGGGGCCGTGCGGGCGACGCCCGGCGTGGAGCGGGCCGTCCCGATCGTCATGCTTGCGGCGGTGCTGGAGCTCCATGACCGCAAGGAGATCGCGAGCCTCGTCGGCTACGACCCCAGCCAGGGGGGCGGGCCGTGGAAGCTCGCCGATGGCCAGGTTCCCGCGGCAGACGACGAGGTGGTCGTGGATCGGGTGCTGGCAAACCAGCACGGCATCGCCGTGGGGACAGCGGTGCGGATCCTCGATCGGCAGTTCACGGTCGTCGGGCTGTCAGAGGGCACGTCGCTCTGGATCGGCTCCTATGCCTTCGCACGTGCGGCGGCTGTGCAGGGCCTGCTCCGTGCGCCCGGCGTCTGGAGCGCGATCTTCGTCATGCCGGCCGCCGGTGTCAGCGAGGCTGACGTCGTCCAGGCCGTCTCCATCCCCGGGGTCGAGGCGTTCGCGAAGATCGAGAAGATCGAGGCCGACCGGAAGGGGATCGCCCGGATCTACGACGCGCCGCTCGGGCTGATGGTCGCGATCGCGTTCGTGGTCGGCGTGCTTGTCGTTGGGCTCGTGATCTACACGGCGACGATCGAGCGACGCCGCGAGTACGGCGCGCTCAAGGCCATCGGGATGCGCAACAGGACGCTGTACCGGCTCGTGGCGAGCCAGGCACTGATCGCCGCGGTCGCGGGCGGGCTGCTCGGCGTGGCCCTGGCTGTTGGCGTCGGCGCACTGCTCAATGCGCTTCGTCCACAGTTCCCGGTCGTCATCGAGCTCGAGGCGATCGCGAAGGCGCTCGCCGCGAGCCTCGCGATGGCGGTCATCGCGGCACTCGCTCCGGCTCGCGCGATGGCCGGCCTGGCGCCGGCGGAGGTGTTCCGATGAGCGCGACATGGCTGCTGGCCAGACGCAACCTCCTCCGCAGTCGCGCCCGCCTGACCGTGTCGATCGGAGGGGTTGCCCTGGCCTTGACACTCGTCCTCGCCCTCGACGCGATCTTCGAGGGCGTTTCGCGCCAGCTGACCGCATACATCGACCGGTCGGGCGCCGACGTCTGGGTGGCCCAATCCGGCGTCCGCAACCTTCATATGGTCGCCTCGTGGCTGCCGGCGACGACGACCGACGCCGTGGCCGATCTCGAAGGTGTCGCACTCGCCGAGCCGATCCTGTACACCACCGACTCCATGTCGGCCGGCGACGAGCGCGGCTGGGCGTATGTCATCGGCCTCACGCCCGACGCCACGATGGGCGGTCCGTGGGACGTCGTCGAAGGTGCCGGGCAAGCAGGTTCCGGCGAGGCCGTCATCGACCGGCGCTTCGCGCAGCGGGCCGGCGTCGGGATCGGCGACCGGGTGACCCTGCTCGGCCGCGAGTTTCGGATCGCGGGCCTCACCGACGGGACCGCGAGCCTCGTCAACTCGGTCGCCTTCGTATCGTTCGACGACTTCGCCGCGCGGCGCGGTGGCGAGCCGGCCGTCAGCTTCGTCCTCGTCAGGGCAGCCGACGGCGTCTCGCCCGACACGCTCGCGCAAGTCATCGGATCGAACGTCGACGGCGTGACCGCGCAGTCGAGGGTGGCGTTCGGCCTCGCCGAGAGGAAGCTGGCGCTGGACATGAGTGGCGACGTCATCTCGATCATGAACGTGATCGGGTTCGTCGTGGGCCTCGCCGTCGTCGCTCTCACGGTCTACATCGCGACGCTGGCGCTGCGGCGGGAGTATGGCTCGCTCAAGGCCGTTGGCGCGTCCGGTGGGTACCTGTATCGCGTCGTCCTCGCCCAGGCGGGACTGAGCGTCGCCGCCGGCTTCCTCGCCGCGGTCGCCATCACGGCCGCGTTGAGCCTGATCGTCCCGCGCACCGGCGCGAACCTTGAGCTCGCGATCGCCGGCGCATCGCTCACCAAGGTCGGCATCGTCGCCGCCGTGATCGCCGCGCTCGCCGCGCTGCTCCCGATCCGCCAGATCGCGAATCTCGATCCCGCCCTCGTCGCCCGGGAAGGAGTCTGAACCGTGAGCGCCCTCACCCTTGACGTTCAACACGTCACGAAGCGCTACGGGGACGGCGATACCGCAGTCACAGCCGTCCGCGACGTGTCGCTTGCGGTCCAGCCCGGCGAGGTCGTCCTCATCATGGGCCCCTCCGGCTCGGGCAAGACGACCCTCCTGTCGATGATGGGCGCCCTTCTGCGACCCACCTCCGGCGCGATTCACCTCGACGGGTCGGCGCTCAGCGAGCTCTCCGAGGGCCGCCTGCCGGCGATCCGCCTCCACCAGTTCGGGTTCATCTTCCAGGACTTCAATCTCCTCTCGGCACTCACGATCCGGGAGAACGTCGCTCTGGTGGCCGAGCTCGCCGGGTCGAAGCGCAAGGCGGCCCGCGAGAAGGCGACCGAGATCCTGACCGACCTCGGTCTCGGTGCGCGGCTCGACTTCCTCCCGGAGAAGCTGTCGGGCGGCGAGAAGCAGCGGGTGGCCATCGCGCGGGCGCTCATCAACGATCCCGCGCTCATCCTGGCGGACGAGCCCACGGCCAACCTCGACTCCAAGATCGGCCACGAGATCATGCGGCTCCTGCGGAGCATCGCGAAGGAGCAGGGCCGGAGCGTGGTGATCGTCAGCCACGATCAGCGGATCCGCGACATCGCCGACCGCGTGCTCTGGCTCGAGGACGGCGAGTTCAAGGACGTCGTCAGGATGGCGACCGACCCGGTCTGTGGCATGACCGTCGAGCGGGATGACGCGGTCAGCGTCGAACGCGACGGAGAGACCTACTCCTTCTGCTCGAAGGGCTGTCGCGCGGAGTTCCTTGGCGGCGCCAAGAGCGACGGCCTGACGCACGGCCGGGCCATCGTCCGTCGAGCCCGTTCGGTGCTGGCTCAGCTGGCTTCCGGGACGGACGATCGCCAGTCCAGCGGCTGATGTCGTCGTCGAGGCGGCTCGCGCGGCTGTCGCGACGCGTGCATCGGGCGACGCGCCCGAACGAGGCAACGGGCGCCCGAGCTCGTCGGCCGGCTCCTCGACACCCGGCGCTGCCCCTCACGTCCAGGGCTGGGCCGCCGGCCGCCCTGGAGAGCCCCGGGTCGCTCCCTCCGCGAGGCAACGGCCGGGATGGCGAGCGCTGGAGTTCCACGTTCTAAGCCCGCTCTCAGGTGCGCCTCACTCGCGGCTCACGCCCGACCCCGAGCCTAGGACCGATCAGGAGGGATCCTCCATGAAGCCGGTCGCTCGAACTGCACTGCTGATGAGCCTCGTGATCGCACCCGTTGCCATTGGCGCGTGCCAGGCCTCGCCGCCCGGAGCGCCGACCGTCGTGTTCGAGGAGATGCGCTTTGTCCCGAACCGCCTCGACGCCATGGTGGGCGAGCCGCTTCGGGTGACGCTCATCAACAAGGGCCGGGAGCGCCACGACCTCAGCTTCCCGGCACTCCACATGCCCGGGCTCCAGGGTCTCGAGGCCATCCTCGAACCTGGTGAGACTCGGACCATCACGCTCACCTTCGACCGGCCCGGCACGCACACGTTCCAGTGCAGTGTTCCGGGCCACGCGATTTCCGGCATGACTGGAGCCGTGTTCGTCCGGCCGTGACCGAGATGGAGACCGCGACCGATCGAGCCCCAGCCGTCCGGCACGCCGGCGACCGGCGTGAGCGGCTCGCACTCGGGCAGCACGACCGGCGGGGCGCGACGCCTCCATCGTCGGCGGGAGCACCCCGATGAGCTCGACCCAACCGGTAGCCGCCCGGCCCGGTCCGCGCGGCGAGCAGGTCATCGAGATCGTCGCCGACCACGGGTACCGGCCGCAATCGATCGTCGCGAGAGCTGGGGTACCGCTGCGCCTCGTGTTCCGCCGGCGCGACGACGACGCCTGCATGGACCGAATCGTCTTCTCGTCTCCCCATCTCGACCGCCGCCTTGTGCGGGGCTCGGCGACCACGATCGTGCTGCCCGCGCAACCGGTGGGAGAGATCCGGTTCACCTGCGGCATGGGGCGCTACCACGGCGAGATCGAGCTCCGGGCCGAAGCCTCGTCGTCGATCGCGGCCGTGCGCGGCGCGGTGACGGACAGATTGAGGCACGGGTGGCGGCGCATCCGCGGTCCGGTTCCACCAACCGTTGAGCAGGAGGCCATGGCCATTGTCCGATCCCGCCTCGAAGGACGAGATCAACGAGGGAGACTTCCGGCCCGAACGCGCGGGTCTGGACAACCACGGAACCATCCCATGGGAGGCACCGTCGTGAGGCACGAGCCCGAATCGACCCGCAGCGAACGTCGGGTCGCGGCGATCGCCGACAGGCGAACGGAACGCCGTCGCAGACGCTCCGTCACCGTTCAGCACGAGCAGCGCAGGAATGCTCGGGTCCGGACTGCGGCGTTCGGCGTCGTCGCCGTCGTCGTCCTTGGCGCGGGTGTGTACCTCGCCGCCGGTGATCTGTTCGGCCAACGGGGCGCAGCGACGACCGCGGACACCATCCCCGTGCGGATGAGCATGGCCGGCTTCACGCCCGGCGAGGTCCGCATTCCCGCCGGCGAGACCGTCGCGCTCGAGCTCTGGACGACGGACGCAGCGCCCCACCTGGACAACGGCGTCCACACGATGATCAGCGATGAACTCGGGATCTACGAGGAGCTGCCCGCGGCGGGCCCGACCGGCGAGAGCCGGCGGGTGGTCGAGTTCGAGGCGCCCGCGACGCCGGGCACGTATGACATCTACTGCGACACGTGCTGCGGCGGGAAGGAAAGCCCGACCATGCACGGCAAGCTCATCGTCGAGGCATAGGCGTGTCTCCCCGCCAGCCTGCGACCTGTCACGACTCGGCCCCCACCGGGTCACTCGCGGCGACGCCGGTTCTCCCCCCGCCGGCGTCGCCCCTCATCCTCGGCCTCCCCCGGCCGGCGTTCGTGCTGGCGACGGCACTCCTCGCCGTGGGGCTGGGCGCGTCGGCCTACGTCATCGCCGTCCCGTTCCAGGCGGCCTCCTTCGGCGGCCTGACCGTGCCGGCGGTCCTCGCCGCAGGGATCGCCGACGGGTTCAACCCGTGTGCCTTCGCCCTGCTCGTCCTCTTCGCGACCTACACGCTCACACTCGTCAACTCCGTCACCGCGGACGGCAGCCCGACGATCGAGGCGCGGCGCCGTCTGCTCGGGGCGGGCTCGCTCTACGTCGGCGCCGTCTGGGTGACCTACTTCGTCATCGGGCTCGGGCTGCTGTCGTTCCTGGGCTGGCTCGGCCAGGACCATCTGGTGACGCGCGTTGCGGCGGTCCTCGCGCTGGCGATGGCGCTGTGGATGCTCAAGGACGTCTTCCTTCCCGGTTGGGGGCCATCGATGATGGCGCCCGCCGGCACCCACGGCAGGATGCACAGGGCGATTGAACGCGGCGGCCTCGCGGGGATGCTTCTCGCCGGCGTCCTGGTCGGCATCTGCACCGTGCCCTGCTCGGGCGCGATCTATCTCGACATCGTCGCCGTCCTCAACGCCTCGGGCGGCGGCCCGACCGGTCTCGCCCTCCTGGCGCTCTACAACATCGCCTTCATCGTGCCGCTCGTGGCTCTCCTCGGCGCCGTCAGCAACCGGCGCGTGCTGGGTCGGCTCGGGCGCTGGAACCGGTCGAACAGCCCGTGGATCAAGGCAGGCCTCGCGCTTGCGGTCCTGGCGATGAGCTTCGGCTTGCTGGTGACCACGTGATGACGGTTGCCGTCGATCCCGTGGCGTTCTGGCTCGGCGGGTTCGCGATCCGCTGGTACGGGCTGATCGCGGCGGCGGCGACAGCAGCGACGGCCATCGGTCGCTCGACGCGGCCAATGACCGGCCATCACTGACCGCCAGCGTCGCGTCCTGACCCGTTCGCCGCAACGCTGCGCCGGGCTCCCGCCCGGTCGGCCGCCGTTCGCGACGCCGCCGCCGGCGGGCTAGCGAGCGATCTTCGCGACGGCCTCGGCGATCACCACGTCCTCGCGCGACTCGATGCGGAGGATCGCCGGCGCCCCGGCCGCCGTCGAGATCGGCCCGTCCTGCTCGACGTCAGCGGGCACGATGGGCGCCACGCCGATGCCCCCGAGGCGGTCCACGATCCGCGCCCGGATGGTCCCGGAGTGCTCGCCGATGCCACCGGTGAAGACGACCGCGTCGACGCCGGTCAGGCACGTCGCAGCGGCGGCGATGCCGGCCGCCGCACGCCGCGTGAACATCGCCAGCGCGAGTCGCGCCCGCGCGTCGCCGGCAGCCTCGGCCGCGAGCAGGTCCCGCACGTCCGACGACAGGCCGGACACGCCCAGCAGGCCCGACCCATGCTCGAGGGCCTCGGCCAGCTGCGCCGCGGTCGCATGGCCTTCGCGGATCAGCGCCAGCACGATCCCGGGGTCGATCGACCCCGACCGACTGCCCATCATCAGGCCCTCGATCGGGGTCATGCCCATCGACGTGTCGACCGAACGACCGCCCTCGACGGCGGTGACGGAGCAGCCGCTGCCGAGGTGGGCGACGACGAGCCGGAGCGCTCCCGATGGCCGCCCGAGCAGCTCGGCGGCGCGGGTGACGGACCACGCGACCGACAGGCCATGGAATCCGTATCGGCGCACGCCCCAGGCCTCGGACCAGTGGGCCGGCACGGGATAGCGGTACGCGACCTCCGGCAGGCCGGCGTGGAAGGCCGTGTCGAAGGCTGCCACGTGGACGGCGTCGGGCAGCGCCGCCCGAGCCGCGCGGATCGTCTCGGCCGCGATCCGGTTGTGGAGCGGCGCATACGGCTCCAGGTCGTCGATCGCACCGAGGACGGCGTCGTCGACGCGGACGGGACCCGTGTGGAGCGCTCCACCGTGCACGACCCGGTGACCCACCGCGGCGATCGACTCCCGGACGACCCCGGCTGCCGCGACGTCCCGCAGGACGGCATGGATGGCCGATGCGCGATCGGGCGAACGTGTCGCGTCGGCGCCCCATGCGATGGCCGTCGCGGCCAGCGCGTCCCGGCCGGGCGGCTCGATGACCGACGCCTTCAGCGAGCTCGACCCCGGGTTCAGGACGAGAATCCGCATCGGCCGCCGCCTCAGGACGGCCAGGCCCAGTCGCGGATCTCCGGCGCGTCCTCGCCGTGCTCGCGGGTGTACGCGCGGGCCTCGACCCGGCGATCGGCCATGAGCTGGCGGACATGGGCGGCGCGCGAGCCGAGCCCCGGGACACGGTCGATCACGTCCATGACGAGGTGGAAGCGATCGAGGTCGTTGAGCATCACGATGTCGAACGGCGTCGTGACCGTGCCCTCCTCCTTGTAGCCGCGGACGTGCAGGTTGGCGTGGTTCGTCCGGCGGTACGTCAGCCGGTGGATCAGCCACGGATAGCCGTGATAGGCGAAGACGATCGGGCGATCGCGGGTGAAGATCGTGTCGAACTCCCGGTCGGCGAGACCATGGGGATGCTCGCTGTCGGGCTGGAGGCGCATCAGGTCGACCACGTTCACGACCCGGACCTTGACCTCAGGGAGGTGCTGCCGGATCAGGTCGACCGCCGCCAGGGTCTCGAGCGTCGGTACGTCGCCGCAGCAGGCCATGACGACATCCGGGTCGCCGTCGTCGTTGCTGGCCCAGTCCCAGATCCCGAGGCCGCGGGTGGCATGCAGGATCGCCTCGTCCATCGAGAGGTAGTTCAGGGCGGGCTGCTTGCCGGCGACGATGACGTTGACGTAGTTGCGGCTGCGCAGGCAGTGGTCCGCCACCGACAGGAGCGTGTTCGCGTCAGGCGGCAGGTACACCCGGATCGCCTGGGCCTTCTTGTTGAGAACGTGGTCGATGAAGCCCGGGTCCTGGTGGCTGAAGCCGTTGTGGTCCTGGCGCCAGACGTGGCTCGTCAGGAGGTAGTTCAGCGAGGCGATCGGACGCCGCCACGGGATCTCGGAGGTCATCTTCAGCCACTTCGCGTGCTGGTTGAACATCGAGTCGACGATGTGGATGAACGCCTCGTAGCAGTTGAAGAGCCCATGGCGCCCGGTCAGCAGGTAGCCCTCGAGCCAGCCCTGGCACTGGTGCTCGGAGAGCACCTCCATGACGCGCCCGTCCGGCGCGAGGTGATCATCGGTCGGGAGCCGCTCCGCTGCCCACGCCCGGTCCGTGGCCTCGAAGACCGGCGACAGCCGGTTGGAGGCCGTCTCGTCCGGCCCGAAGATCCGGAACGTCTCGGGGTTGCGCCGGACGATGTCGCGCAGGAACCCACCGAGGACCCGGGTGGCCTCGCTGCTGCTGGCACCCGGACGCTCGACCGGCACGCCGTAGTCGCGGAAGTCCGGCAATGCGAGGTCACGCAGCAGGAGGCCTCCGTTGGCGTGCGGGTTCGCGCTCATCCGGCGCTCGCCCCGCGGGGGCAGTGCGGCGAGATCCGGTCGGAGGGCGCCGGCGGGATCGAACAGCTCATCCGGCCGGTAGCTCCGGAGCCAGCGGTCCAGGATCGCCAGATGGTCCGGCTTCGCGCGGACATCCGACATCGGGACCTGGTGCGAGCGGAAGCTGCCCTCGGTCGGCTGGCCGTCGACCTCCGCCGGTCCGGTCCAGCCTTTCGGGGAGCGCAGGACGATCATCGGCCATCGCGGGCGGGTCCCGGCGTCGTCCTGCCGGGCGGCCCGCTGGATGGCGGCAACCTCGTCCAGGACCTCGTCCAGGGCGGACGCCATCCGCTGATGCATCGCGGCCGGATCGTCGCCCTCGACGAAGACCGCGCGGTAGCCGTAGCCCTCGACGAGCGCAGCCAGCTCCGCGCCGGGGATCCGGGCCAGGAAGGTGGGGCTGGCGATCTTGTACCCGTTGAGATGGAGGATCGGGACGACGGCGCCGTCCGTCCTCGGGTTCACGAACTTGTTGGAGTGCCAGCTGGTCGCGAGCGGCCCGGTCTCGGCCTCACCATCGCCGACGACGCAGAACACGACGAGGTCCGGGTTGTCGAAGGTCGCCCCGAAGGCATGGCTGAGCGCGTACCCGAGCTCGCCGCCCTCGTGGATCGAGCCGGGGGTCTCGGGCGTCACGTGACTGCCGATTCCGCCGGGGAACGAGAACTGCCGGAACAGCCGCCGGATCCCCTCCTCGTCCGGCGTGATGTCCGGGTAGACCTCCGAGTAGGTGCCCTCGAGATACGCGTTGGCGACGGTCGCGGGACCGCCATGTCCCGGACCGATGACGTAGATCGCATCGAGGTCGCGGGCGCGGATCACCCGGTTCAGGTGGGCATAGACGAAGTTGAGCCCGGGCGTCGTCCCCCAGTGTCCGAGAAGGCGAGGCTTGATGTGCTCCGCCCGGAGGGGCTCGCGCAGGAGCGGGTTGTCGAGCAGGTAGATCTGGCCGACGGAGAGGTAGTTGGCGGCGCGCCAGTAGGCATCGATCCGCCCGAGCTCGTCCGGCGCAAGCGGTCCGGGGTGTTCGGGCGACATGGTCGAGGTTCGGTCGCTCATCGCATCCTCCATGAGCGAGCCTAGCCCCGCGGACGAATCACGGCAGGGAGCGCGTGCCATGCAGGACGGCTCGATCCGAAACCTCGTCCACGGCGTGGCGTCGTGGGAGTAAGACCTGCGCCCGACACCGTCTAGCGCGGGCCGAACGGGAAGACCGGGTCGAGGCTGGCCGGAACGAGGGCTCGATCATCCAGCGTCCAGGACACCAGGACGTGGGAGTCGATGATCCCCGGAACCATCGCGACCGCGTGCGCGACCATCTTGGCCGTCGAGCGCCGCTCGACCCGGCCGGCGATCGAGGCGACGCCGTCGCGCACCGAGACCGTGAACGACGCGGGATCGAGCCACAGGACCCTCCGGATGACGTCGTCGCGGATCGTGGCAGCGAGCTCGTCATCGGAACGGACGTAGGCGCGCACGAGGTCGGCGCGGCTGACGATGCCGACGAGCCTGCCATCATCGACGACCGGCAACCGGTTCACCCGGCGCGCGGTCATGATCGCGGCGGCCTCGTGGATGGGTCGGTTCGAGGCGACCGTGATCGCCGGGGCTGTCATCGCCTCGGCGGCCGTGATGGCGCTGGCCTTGGCAAGCAGCTCGCGCGTCTGCCGCGACTCACCGAACAGGGCGGCCAGAGGCCGATGCGGGATCGCGTCGATCCCCTGCTCCTTGACCAGCAGGTCGGCCTCCGAGACGACTCCCAGCACCGCGCCATCCGCTCCGACGACCGGGGCACCGCTGATCCCCTGCCGGGTCAGGACGTGCGCGACGTCCCTCAGCGGCGTGTCCGGCTTGACCGTGCTCACCGAACGCGTCATCACATCGCGAACCGTCAACATGCACGTCACCTTCCCTTCAGGTTCATGCTCGTCTTCGACGGTCGGTCGGCGACAGAGGCGAACGGCCCGTGTGACGGGGCCGAGTGGGGCATCAGCGCGGGCCCCACCGGTGGGCCACGCGACGCTAGAGTCCCGGCATCTCGTCGAGGGTGACCAGGTCGTAGCCGGCGCCGCGCAGCCCGGCGACGACCCGCGGCAGCGCCGCGAACGTCTCGTAACCGCCGAGGTGCATCAGGACGATCGAGCCGCCGCGGGCGTTGCCCAGCACCTTGGCCACGATCTGGTCGGCCGTCGGGCCCGGCGGGTCGTTCCGGATCGGGCGCCAGTCGATCGTGTCGACGTCCCACAGGATCGTGTCGCGGTAGCCGGCGGCGCCGACCGCTGCCAGGACGTCGGCGTCGACGCCGCCACTCGGCGGCCGGAAGAACGGCCGGAGGTCCTGCGAGCAGAAGGGGGCGATCGCGGCCTCCGTGCGCCGGAGCTCGTCGCGGATCTCTGCGGCGCTCAGCGATCGGAAGTCACGATGGGTGTAGGAGTGGTTGCCGAGGGTGAGGAGTCGGGGGTGGTCCTCGATCACGGCCAGGACGCGGCGTCCGGCATCCGTGGCCTGGCTGTCGGCCATCGCGCCGGTCATGAAGATGGTGGCGTGGACGCCGTTGGCCACCAGCCAGTCCACGATCGCCAGCGCGTCTCCCACGCGACCGCCCATGTCGAACGTCAACGCGACGTCATCCGAGGCCCGCGAACCGGACCGGATCAGTCGGCTCGCCGGCGGGGGCGTCGGGGCCGCTGTCGGGCGCACCGTCGGACGGGGTGTCGGACGGGGTGTCGGACGGGGTGTCGGGCGCAGCGTCGGGTGCGGGGTCGGGCGCGGCGTCGGGTGCGGGGTCGGGCGCAGCGTTGGGGCAGGCGTCGGCTTCAGCGTCGGACCCGGACTGGGGCAGATCGTCGGCGCCGGGGGTGGCGTGGCGGTGGGGCCCGGAATCGGAGAGTCGGTGGCCGACGGGCTGGGCGTGGGCGGCAACGGGCTGCATGACGGTGCAGCCGATGCCGCGGGCGTCACGCTTGATGTCGCTGAGCCGGACGACGGACCGGGGGTCGACGCGGTGGGCCCACATGCGGCCGTCACGAGCGCCAGCGCGAGGCCAACGCGCAGGAGTGTCCGCTTCACGTGCCGCCTGGTCACCTCTGATCCCCGCTGCGAGGCATCCAGCATCGGGTCGCGAGCGGGGTCCCGGGAAGGGCCCTCCGTCACCGCGGCGACGGCCGGATGGCCTGACCGCCGGGCGCCGTTCACCGGCCCTCCCCGTCACGCGATCCGCGCGGTCCCGGGCAGGCAGTCAACGGCCCGCCGGTTGTGCCGGCGGGCCGTTGCCCCGAAGGGACGAGCGTGTCAGGCCGAAAGTGGTCGGCCGGAGTACGTTCCGCCCGTCAGGTACCGGGTGGCCAATTCGACGACGAGCCCGAAGACGAGCCCCCCGACCAGCGCGGGGACGAGCGCGAGCCCGTCCCAGGTCGGCTCGAAGGTTCGCCACGCGACGATGAACTCGCTCGCGACGATCGCGCCGATGCCGGCGGCGATTGCGTCCACGAGCCATTCAAATCCCGTGCGGGTCTCCCCGATGAACTGGGCCACGGCACCGAAGATCAGGGCTCCGACGATCAGGACGATCCAGCCACCGAGCCCGAGAGAGATGGCAAAGTCCACAGCCTGCCTCCTTTCCAGGACGTCATGACCGGCGTCCGCAGCAGCATGGTCGGTCAGGGTCGCTGCCCGTCGGAAGTGCCAGTCGGCGCCTTCTGATGGGTGGTCCGGCCCGTTCGCCGACCGTCTTCCGAGCGCCGACGGCCGGGTCCGCGGAGGTCGCCCGCGACAACGCCGGCACGGACCGGGTCGCCTCACCGCTCGCGTGGCGCCCTCACCGCGCCTCGGGCCCGGACGGACTTCCGCTCCGGTCCGGTCCCGAATCCGGGTCACCCCCTGGCGTAGCGACCGTAGTAGTCGGGTTCAGCATCGGCGGTCGAGGCCAGCGCGTCGAAGCGATCCGGGTCGAACATCGCAAGGTCGGCCGGCGTCGCGCCGGTCGCGATCCGGGTGGCGAGCAGCTCCGCAAGGTACGGTGCGAGGAGCATGCCGCGGCCGCTCCATCCGGTGGCCTGCCACCAGCCGTCGAGCTGGCGTGTCGGGCCGACGAGGGGCAGGTGGTCGGGGCTGATGTCGTACATCCCGGCCCACTGGCGGATGACGGTGACGTCGGCCAGGGCCGGCGCCTTGCGCGTGATGATCGACGCCGTCCGGCGCAGGAATGCGGCCGACGACGTCTGATCGACCCCTTCGGGTTCGTCGGGATCGACGACGCCCATGACGACCTCGCCGCGCAGCGTCTGATTGAACCACCCTTCCGTCGGCCGGTAGAAGGTGACCGCGGCATCGATGGACCGGCGAATCGGCGCCGTCACGAGGACTTCCCGGCGACGGGGCCGGTTCGGCGCGACCACGCCGGCCAGGGCATTGAGGTCCGCGGACCATCCTCCCGCGGCGTTGACCACGAGCCCGGCGGCGATCCTTCCCCGATCGGTCTCGACACCGGTCACCTTGCCGTTACTGACGGCGACACGACGGACCTCCGTCTCCGGCAGCAACCGGACGGCGCGGCCGGCCAGGTGCTCGAGATGGGCCCACACCACGGCGTCGTGATGGACGATCGCGTCGTCGTTGAGCACGGCCCCGGCAACCGGGTCGCCACCACGCAGGACCGGCAGGCGACGGAGCGTGTCCTCGGGCGACAGGAGCGCGCTGTGGACGCCGATCCGATGATGCATCGCCACGATCGCGCCCATCCGCTCGACCTCGTCGGGGTCGTA
Organism: Candidatus Limnocylindrales bacterium; assembly: GCA_035699725.1. Classification (GTDB taxonomy): domain Bacteria; phylum Chloroflexota; class Limnocylindria; order Limnocylindrales; family CSP1-4; genus CF-46. Next base: position 23,746 of record DASSPG010000218.1, read on the forward strand.
CAGGACCCACGCATAGCCGAGCCGGTAGAAGAGGACGTTGAAGCCGAGCTCGTCGCCCATCCGGTCGTACTTGTCCTGGCAGGCGCGCGCGACGCGCGTGAGCTCCTCGGTCAGCTGCATGGCCCGGATCCGAGCGACGTTGCGGCCCGTCGCACCGGATCCCGGGTACCCGCGCTCCACGATGACGATGTCGCGCAGCCCGCGGGCGAGGAGCTCGCGGGCGATAGCGAGGCCGCCGATCCCCGCCCCGACGATCACGACCTCGGCGCTCGCCGGTGGGTCCGATCGAGCGAGGAACCCAGCCACCGGGCTGCGGCTCACGGCGGGTCCTCGGCCGCCAGGTCGCCGAGCCTGACCGGGCGCAGCGGCGGCCGAGCGGTGGGCACGTCGGCATTGTCCCCGCCCCACTCGGTCGCGCCGAGGTCCGAAGCGTCCGCGACGACCCGATCTGGGTGCCCGCTCATGGCGCACGTCACGGCCGACAGGCAGTACTTCCCCTGGCACGGGCCGGTCAGCGCCCCGGTTCGACGCTTCAGGAGCTCGGGGTGCCGATAGCCGGCGCCCCGCTCGGCGGCAACTTCCCAGGCTCGCACGTCCTCGCAGAAGCACAGGATGGCGTGTCCGGCGGGCGGTGCGGGCGGGTGGCCATGACGCCGGCTGCGCGGTGGATCGCCACGTTGTGCCGGGGGGTCGCTGGCGCTGACGGCGGCCCAGGCCGCGGTCGCCCGGGCAGCGCGGGACGCCGCGCGTCCGACGCGATCCGGATCGGCTCCGCGGGCGTCGAGGCCGTCGGTTGCACCGGCAGCCGCACCGGCCACGAACAGTCCGGCCACCGTGGTTCGCCCGTCCCCATCCAGGAGCGGCGCGAGGCGACCGGCGCGCCAGCCAACCTCGGCACCCGCGGCCAGAACCAGATCGAGGTTCGGCGTGCGGTCCCCGAACGCGACGAGGTCCACGGCTTCGCGCCGGGCTCCCGGGCCGACCCCGCCTGCTCGAATCCGGACCGACGCGACGCGCCCGCGGCCGGCGATGCCGAGTAGCGCCGACGTCGCGATCGGCCCCACGACGGCGGCACCGGACGCCCGCAGGACCGCTGCCGCCGATTCCACCTCCTCGCCCTCGCCGACCAGCAGCGCGCGCTCCCCCGGCAGCACCCGGTGACGCGTGACGAGCGTGCTGACGAGCCGGGCGCTCATCACGCCCGGCCGGTCGGAGCCCGGCACGTTCGGAATGAGCTCGTACGTCCCGGTGGCGGCGACAACCGCCTTCGGGCTGAGCGACAGCAGGGCGTCGTGACCGATCGCGGTGACGGTGCCCCCGTACCAACCGATCGCCGTCGTCCCCAGCCGGACCTCCACGCCGAGCTGGCGAACCGCGGCAAGAAGGCCGCTGAGCGCGGGGCGGCGGGCTGCTCCCTCACGATCGAGGTCTGCCTCGGCCTCCAGGACGACGACCCGAGCCCCCGCGCGGGCGGCTGCCATCGCTGCGCCGAGCCCGCTCCGTCCGCCGCCCACGACCAGGACGTCGGGGTCATCGCGGTGGACCGTCCGCACCGGGCGATCGGAGCGCGGGCCGCTGGCGAGCCGACCCCGGCCACCAAGCGACCGGAGGACGTCGAGGTAGGCCTTGCGCAGGAAGCGCGGCCGGAGGAAGCGGTGGTGGTAGAAGGTCGGCGGAACGAAGCGCGAGCCCAGGTCCAGGACGGCGAGCAGGTCATGCTCGACAGACGGCCAGGCATGCTCGCCCCGGACGACCATGCCGTCGCGCAACGGGATCCGGCAGGTCCGGACGCTGGGCCGGCCGTCGACCTCGCACTCGCACCAGCCGCACTGGCCGGTGCTGCACATGAGTCCGCGCGGGCGATGGAACCGGAAGCTCCGCGACAGGGTCCGCCGTCCGGCCGCGAGCAGGCTCACCGCCAGCGGCTCGCCCTCGTGCCCCTCGTACGACATGCCGTCGAAGCGGAACGTGGCGGACGCGGGCGGTCGGTCGCCGGGTGCGGCGGCCGGCAGACGTCGGGGCGGCACCTCAGCGGATGTGGAAGGTCGGCGAGCTGTCGATGCAGACCCGCTTCGACTCGAGATAGGCGTCGAGGCCCTCCATCCCGAGCTCACGCCCGATCCCGCTCTGCTTGACGCCTCCGAACGGGGTCTCGGCCAGGCGGACGTAGTGGGTGTTCACCCAGACGTCGCCCACCCGCAGGCGACGGGCCAGGCGGATGGCACGATCGAGGTCGGTCGTCCAGACGGCGCTGCCGAGGCCGTACTCGCTGTCGTTCGCGACCGCGAGCGCCTCCTCCTCCCGAGCGAACGGGATGACGGACAGCACCGGTCCGAAGATCTCCTCGCGCGCGATCGTCATGCCCGGGTCGACATCGTCGAACAGCGTGGGGGCCATGTAGTGCCCGGCCGCCCACTGCTCGCCGAGGCGCTCGCCGCCGAGCACCAGTCGAGCTCCCTCCGCCCGGCCCCGCGCCACGTAGCCCAGGACCCGGTCGAGCTGGCGCTGCGAGACCATCGGGCCGACCTGCGTGTCCTCGTCCAGCGGCGACCCGACGCGGAGGGCCTGGGCCCGCTCGACGAGCCCTTCGAGGAACCGATCGTGGATCGAGCGCTCGACGAGGAGCCGGGAGCCGGCCGTGCAGGACTGCCCCGCGTAGAGGAAGATCCCGACCGCCACGGCATCCATCGCCTTCTCGAGGTTCGCATCGGGGAAGACGAGGACGGGTGCCTTGCCGCCGCCTTCGAGCGAGAGGCGCTTGAAGTTCCTCGATCCCAGCTCCATCAGCCGCCGGCCGACCTCGCTGCTGCCGGTGAAGCTGAGCTTGTCGACGCGCGGATCGAGCGCCAGTCCCTCGCCGAGGACCTCGCCGGCGCCCACCACGCCGTTCGCGACTCCTGTCGGCAGCGCGGGAATGCGCTCGAGGAGCTTGAAGATCTCCATCGATGACGCGGGTGCGTCGCTCGCCGGCTTGAGGACGAACGTGCAACCGGTGGCGATCGCCGCCCCGATCTTGCGGAGTGGCAGGTCCACGGGGTCGTTCCAGGGCGTGATCAGTCCGCACACACCGACCGGCTCCTTGATCACGATGTTGAGGAGGTGGCTGGGTGCGGCCGACGTCACCTCGCCGCGGATCAGGCGGGCGGCCCCGGCGTAGAACTGGATCCGATCGATCGCGGGCTCGATCTCGCGCTCACGGACGTAGCGGATCGGCTTGCCCATCTCGGTCGCCACGAGTCGCGCGATGGGCTCCGCCTCAGCACGCAGCAGTCGGGCCAGCTCGAGGAGGATCGCGGCTCGCTCGCGCCCGGACGACTGTGGCCAGCCGCCGTCATCGAAGGCGGATCGGGCCGCGCCGACGGCCCGATCGAGATCCTCGATCCCCGATTGTGGTGCCGTCGCAACGAGCTCGCCGGTCGCCGGGTTGCGACTCTCGATCGTGGCTCCGGACGCGGCCGGCGACCACGAGCCCGCGATGTAGTTCTCGACGTTGATGGGCGGCGCGGTCGACGTCATCGAACTCCCTTGATCGACTGGATGAGGGTTCCGACCGCGACGTCGAGCAGGGGCTCCTCGATCGTCAGGGGCGGGCAGATCTTCAGGACGCTCTCGGCGCGGCCGCCGAGTCCTGCGACGACGCCGTGGTGGAAGGCGTCCTGGCGGATCGCCGCGGCGCGCCCGGGATCCGGCGCGGGAGCGTCGCGTCCGGTCACGATCTCGATGCCGATGAACAGGCCGAGGCCCCGGATCGCGCCGACCGACGCGACGTCGGCGAGCTCGGATCGCAGAACATCGATGATCCGTGCTCCGAGTCGCTCGGACCGTTCCCACAGGCGATCGCGGCGCATCACCCCGATCGCCGCCCGGCCGGCCGCGAGGCTGACGGCGTTGCCCATGAAGGTCGAGGTGTGCGTCCCAGGCGTCCAGTGGCCCATGATCTCGCGCCGGCCGACGACTGCGGACACCGCCATGCCGCCGCCGACGCCCTTGCCAACCGTCATGAGATCGGGCACGACGTCCCAGTGCTCGGCCGCCCAGAGTCGGCCGGTCCGCCCGAACCCGCTCTGGATCTCGTCGAACACGAGCACGATGCCATGGCGATCACACAGCGCGCGGAGGCCCCTCAGGAATCCTGCCGGTGGGATGATGACGCCGCCGTTGCCCTGGACCGGCTCGAGCACGATCGCCGCCACCGGCCCGATCCCCGACGCCGGATCCTCCAGGGCGTTCCGCACGAGCGCGAGGGCCGCCTCGCCGGCGTGCTCGGGCGGCCCGATCGTCCAGCCATCCGGGTCGGGATAGGGAAGGAACTGGGCGTCCCCGTCGCGCGCCACGCGAAGCCGATGGGCGGACTTGCCGTTGAGCCCGATCACGCCGCCGGCGCGGCCGAAATAGCCGCCCGAGAACGCGATCACCTCGCGCCGGCCGGTCAGGGACCGGGCCAACTTGAGGGCGGTGTCGTTGGCGTCGGCGCCGCTCAGGCCGAGCAGCACGCGATCGAGGCCGGCGGGCGCGATGGCGACGAGGGCCTCCTCGAATGCCACCCGTACCTCGCTCGTGGCCGCCGACGAGACGTGGCTCGCCCGTCCGGCCTGATCCCGGATCGCGGCCACGACGTCGGGGTGCGAGTGCCCCACGTTGGCGGCGGCGAAGCTCCCGGCGAGATCGACGAACTCGTTTCCGTCCGGGTCCACGAGCGTGGCGCCGTGGGCCTCGGCGACGACGAGCGGATCGTCGCTGCCGCCGGTGCGGGGCCCGGCACCTTCGACCGCGCGCATCCGCTCGATGACCCGACGGGCCTCCGGGCCCGGATAGGCGGTGACGACCCGTGGAGCTGCCGACGACTTGGACGTCAAGGCACGAAGTCGTAGACGTGACGGCCGGCCACCACCACCGGAACGCCGTCGAATTCGACCGTCGGCTCCATGACGAGCCCGTCGAGGTGCACATCGCACTCGACCAGGCCACCGTATTCATTCGCCGAGTCGCCGAGCGCGATGTGGACCGTCCCGAACGCCTTCTTCGCCTCCGTGATCTCGTCGCCGATCCGGGCCTCGGGGTTCAGCCCGATGCCAATCTCGCCGATGTTGTCGGCATCACGGACATCCGCGACGATCCGCCGCAGCCGGTCGGCCGACGGACCGCCCTCGAACGCCACCGCCCGACCGTCTCGGACGGTGATGGTGAGGGGCCCGGACAACGTCCCGAGGTCCGATGCGACGCGCTCCCAGACGACCACGCCCGCCGCACTTCCCTCAATCGGTGGCAGCGAGACCTCACCGCCGGGCAGTGCCGAGACCTCGCCCGGACGGCGACAGATGCCGGTCAGCCAGGCCATCGGCTCCCGCCCTGCCACGGTCGCGGTGAGGTCCGTTCCGGCGGGTGAGGTGACGCGCACCGTCGTCGTGCCGCGCCAGAGCTCGGCCAACCGTTCCGCCCGACGACGGATCGCGAGGAAGTCGGCGGTCATCGCGCCATGGCGCCAGGCATCCGCGCGGTACGGAGCGTTGAAGTCGCCCCGGGCCCCGGCGCGCTGGGCAGCTGCCTTGGCGGCCGTGTGGTAGAGCGACGTGCTGGCCGCGCACAGGACGACGTCCGCCGCCGCCATCGCGGCAGCCGCCGGAGCCGGCGGCTCGGCTCCACTCCGGGGGCGTGGCGCGATCGTGATGACGACCGGCTCGGCCCGCAGGGCGAGCGCCACCCGAGCCAGCTCGCGCGGGATCTCCGCGTCGGTCGTGGTGTCGACCACGATCGCGAACCGCTCGCCGGGGCTGATGCCGAGATAGTCGCGAACCACCCGCTCGGCGGTGCTGCCGACCGTGGCGGCCTCGGCCATCACCGGGCCTCCTCCCCTGCCCCGGCGTCCGCGAGGCTCCATCGCCGACGGACCTCGGCGGCCTCGTCGGGGTCGTGCTGCTCGTGGCGCTGGTAGAAGCCGACGCGGCTGATCTGGTACTTGCCCATCCGGTGAAGATCGGCCAGCGACTCCGCGGCCTTGAGCGCGAGGAGGTTCGGATTCAGGATCGGCAGGTCGCGGTGGCGACCAGTCGTCATGATCTCGCGCTCGAGGCACCCACCGATGATCGTGCAGCCGAGGATGACGACCTCGGAGGTGTCCTCGCGGAGCGCGTCCACGCAGGCAGCCGCGGCGTCGTTCGCCACCGCGGTCGAGTCCTTGATCATGTCCGTGACGAACCAGTCGATGCAGCGGACCCCACGGCAGTTCGCGGCCCCGTGGAGGCGGACCTGGTCCTCCAGCCAGGGGAGCGCCTTGCGATGATCGGTGATGACCGTGAACCGGTGGCCGACGTACGAGGCGTGGTTCATCGCCGCCTCGAGCGGCCCGATGACCGGGATGTCGACCAGCTCGCGGGCGACCCGGACGCCCGGGTCGTAGCAGCAGCCCACGACGACCGCGTGGTAGCCGGCCTCCTCCAGCCGACGGACCTTGTCGAAGATCGCCAGCTCCATGAGGTGCTTGGGGTAGTAGTAGTCGATGTTCGCGGGCACCCCCTCGAGGTGGATCACGTCCACCGCGCTCCCGCTCGCCGCGTACGGGACGAGGGTCTCGCGGATGATCGCGTCGAACGCGGCGGTCCCGAACGGGTTGATGAACGCGATCCTGCGTTCCGCGCTTTCGATCGTCACCACATGCTCCGCTCATCGGTGGTCTCGAGGCCGGCGCGATCCGGCCGGAACGGGGCGGGGTCCAGCACGGGCTCGCCGCCGCAGATGACGCTGGCGACGAGGCGACCCGTCGTCGGGCCGGCCCCGTTGCCGAAGACATGGCCCGCAGCGACGATCAGGTCGTCGTATCCCGGCGGGCGCCCAATCAGCGGCAGGCTGTCCGACGTGAACGGGAGGATCCCGGCCCATGCCCGTGCAAATCTTGCCGCCCGCAGCTCCGGCAGGGCACCGAGCATGCCCTCGGTGACGAGGCCGATTCCCGCCAGGTTGGGACGCCAGTCGAAGCCCGGGTAGTCCATCGCGATCCCCAGGAGATAGGAACCGTCGGCCGTCTGGCACGCCGACTCGAGCAACGCCAGGCCGAGACGTTCCTCGATGGCCGTCGAGAACGGTTCAGGGGAGAAGCTGTCCAGTTCGCGGAAGATCGCGTACTGCTTGACGGCAGCCGGCCCGTAGAGGAGGTGCTCGAGGCGCGGCGGCATCGGCTCCGTCTGGACGACCTGGAGGCGCATGGGATGGATCGCGAGGTCGAGCCCGAGCTGCCGGGCGATCGCCGGGCTCCAGGCGCCCGCCGCGAGGACGACCTGTCCGGGCGAGATCGGCCCCAGGTCGGTGTCGACCCGGCTGATCCGCGACCCGTCGCGGACGATGGCCCGCGCTGCCGTCCCCTCGCGGACGATGGCGCCGTGGCGCTGGGCGGCAAGAGCGAACGCGCGCACGAAGCGGCGCGAGTCGATCTGGGCGTCGAGCGGGCAGAACGTCGCACCGATCACGCTCTCAGGCAGGATCGGTGCCAGCTCGCGCGCTTCGGCACCGTCGAGCAGCTGCATCGGCACGCCATCGGCCGTCCGCCGCTCCACGAACTCGCGCATCACCACCGCCTGGGCCTCGGTCGTGAAGTAGGTCAATCCGCCTCGGCAGCGCAGCCCGAAGTCGACGCCGAGCTCGTCGGGCAGCTCCTCGAGCGTGGAGCGGGTAGCCATCACGAGCTCCAGCTCCGGGCCGGCGCGCCTGGTGTGGACCCAGATGTACCCGAGATTCCTGCCCGTTGCCCCGAACGCCAGCTCCTCCGCCTCGAGCAGCAGCACGCTCGCCCCGCTCCGGGCGAGGTGATAGGCACAGGCAGCACCAACGATGCCGCCGCCGATGACGAGGACGTCGGGGGACGGGTTCAACGACTCTCCGGATGTGCGGGGGCTGTCCCGGGACGCTAGCAGCGCGTGCGTGCTCGCCATATGTCGTCAACCGACGAATCCGACCGTGGATCGTTGGTTGTAGGGCACCGTCCCGCGACGATCGGGCGGACTATCATCGGGTGCGCCGGAACCGCGGGCCGGCGGCCATGTGGGAGGTTGGACACGGACGCCACAGCGGACCAGGCCGCGAACGCCCTGCGCGACCAGCTGGACCAGCTCCTGGTCACGGCACGACGCGTCGCCGAGTCTCTGGATCTCGAGACGGTCCTGAGCGCGATCGTCGATGACGCCACCACGCTCCTCGGAGCCGACAGCGGTGACATCCTGCTCTGGGACCGCGATCGGGGCGTGCTCCGGGTCGTCGCTGTCGCCAACTTTCCGCCGGGGATGCTCGGGTTCGAGATGCCGTTCGGAGAGGGCGTATCGTCACGCGCCATCATCGATCAGCAGGCGATCGAGGTCGGCGACTACGCCACCTACGAGCACCGGGTCCGGGCGTTGGACCGATACACCTTCGGATCCGTGCTGTGCGCGCCGCTCCTCTTCCGTGGCCACGCGATCGGCGCGATCAACGTCCACGCGCGCGGTCGTCGCCTTCACTTTCCGGCGGGCTCCACCGACCTCCTCGCGGCATTCGCCGGGCATGCGGCGATCGCCATCGATCATGCGCGTCGGTACGAGAACGAGGTGAAGCTGGGTCGCGATCTGGCCGACACGAACCGCGCCCTGACCCGTCTCCTGACGGTCCAGCGGCGCCTCGCCGAGCACGTCCTGCTCGACGAGGGTCCCGGCGGCATCGCCGCGGTGCTGGCGGACGACCTCGGCCGTGCGGTCGTGATCCAGGACCATCTGCGGCGCCCGATCGCGGGAGCGGCGCCGGGTGGCGGCGATGGCTGGCGGCAGCTCCTGGGCGAGTCCGCCAGGGAGGCCTCCGGCTCGCCGCGCGAACCATTCACGGTTTCGGTGCGGATCGGCCGCGAGGTCGCCGGGCACCTGTTGCTGTCGTCGGACGACGACCTCGGCCCGATCGACCGGGCCCTCGTCGATGCCGCCACCACCGGTGTGGCGCTGGCGTTCGCGAAGGTCCATGCCGCCCTGGAGGTCGAGGAGCGACTGCGCGGGGAGGCGGTGGCCGACCTGCTCAGCGGGACCTACCCGAACGAGGATGCGATCGCAGCCCGCGCCGCGCGCCTGGGGTACGACCTCCACGAGCCGCGCGACCTCGTGGTCATCGATGTCGCAGGCGACGTCCGCACCGCGCCTGCGACGGGTCCCCACGAGCACCAGCGGCAGTCTCTCGATGTCACTCGCGAGCGACTCGCGATCCGTGCCCCCCGGAGCCTGGCGGTCCTGCATGCCGGCTCGATCGTCGTGCTGGCCGGCGCGAGCCACCCGAACGAGCTCGATCTCCGGGACCTGGCCGAGGACCTCCAGGCCGCGATTGCCGGTGTGGCTGGCGCAGGCGAGACCACGGTGGCGATCTCCGGGCGCTGCCGGCGCCCGGATGACCACGCTCCGGCGTATCAGCTGGCCCGGGATGCGATCGAGCTGATGGTCAAGCTCGGGCGGCAGGGCGCGGTGATCGCCGTGAGCGAGCTGGGACCGTACGGCCTGCTCCTCCACGCGAGCTCGCGCGAGGATCTCGAGGCGTACGCTCGGCGGACCCTGCGGCCGCTCATCGAGCACGACCGCCGCCATGGCACGGAGCTGCTGGCCACCCTCCGGGCATTCCTCGAGGAGGATCGCGGCCGGCGTCGGACGGCGGCGCGTTGCTTCGTCCATGTCAACACGGTCGTCTACCGGGTGCGGCGGATCGAGGAACTGCTCGGCGTGGACCTGGGTGATCCGTCCGTCGTGTTCGACGTCACCCTGGCGCTGCGCGTCCTCGACCTGCTCGGCGCCTGATCAGCGCACCTCCTCCGGGATCTCGTACCAGCGGACCCGCGGACCGACCGCGGCCCGGAGCCGCCAGGCGAGCGACCTGGGGCAGGTCGCGAGCACCGTGCGCAGGGCCGCGGCGCGATCGATCGCCGTGAATCGGGCAGCGTCGGGCACGGCCCGCAACGGGTCCGCGGAGTCCGTCCAGCGAGCGATGAGCCGCGCCAGGTTGTCGTCGACCGTGCGCCACCAGCCCCAGTCCCTGCCGCAGACGTCGCGGACCCGCTCGAGCTCGATCCCCTCCCAGTCGATCTCCGTGAGGGCGTGGTCGGCCAGGAGAGCGAGCGCGTCCTGCGCGTCGCGATCGGTCAGCTCGACGATCTGGAGCTTCGACAGAAGGAGATCGACCGGCGCGAGCGTCAGCGGCCACCCGGCAACCGGGACTCGATCGTCGAGCCGAAGCTCGTGGCACATCCGGATGGTCCCGACGAAGATGTCGACCCGCCGTCCCGTGACGTCGTGGAACAGCAGCCGCTCGGAGCCGTTGAGGGTGTTGAACGGGAGCGCCGGCCCGTAGCCGAGGGATGTGAGGACGCGCGTGATCGCAGGCGCACCGGTCCGCGCGACGAGGTCGATGTCGTGATAGGTCCGCCGTGGCTCGACCAGCTGGACCGTCGGCGCCACCAGCGCCACCGCCACGCCGCCCACGGCTCGCATCGCGAGCCCGACCTCCGCTGCGGCACCGATGATCCGACGCGCCTCCTCGATCGGGTCCGCGAGCGACGTCATCCGGCCGTGAACGTGAAGTCGCGCAGGCCCTTGCGAGCGGAGACGCGGAGCAGCACGCCCTGGAGGACCCCGTCCTGGTACTGGCTGCCCGGGTTGAAGCCGGTCGTCGGCCCGATGCGGTATCGACCGCGACCCTCGTGGATGTGGCCGTGCAGCGCGATGGCAGGCTGGCGTTCCGTCACGAGCGCCCGGATGGCCGCGCTCCCGACCGGAACCATCACCGGCTCGCCGGAGCCGTCGTACTGGATGCGCAGGGCGTCGTCCAGGCGAGGAGCCCGGTCGACGCCGGTGTCGAGCGGCGGCATGTGCAGGTTCCAGATGGCGGTGGCACCGCTGGGCAGGTCGTCGGTGACGGCGCGAACGAGGTCTCCGAGGTCCGCATCGGGCACTTCGCGCGGCGTGTTCCACGGCGTCGGGGTCGACTCTCCACGCGACGCCATCCAGAGGCCCGGTGCGAGCTCCGTCGCGACGCCCTGCACGTTGACGAGGCAGCGAGCGCTGGCGAGGGGCCCGTCGATCTCGGGGGGATCGTCGTTGCCGGGCATGACGAAGGCTCGCGTCCGCCGATCGGCCAGCCGTTCGTCGGCGAGCGCCAGCCATCCCTCGAGCGCTTCCAGCTTGAGTCTGGTGAAGACTGCGCGCTCCAGGTCGATCGAGCGCCGGATCTCGGCCATCTCGTCGACGGTCGTCACCATCCCGTAGGCCCCGTCCCGGCGGGCGGTACGGATCAGCTCCGCCACCTCGGCGCGGGTCTCGAGCCGGTGAACGCGATCCTTCCAGGTCGCGGTCCAGGCCTCTGCGACGCCGCCCGCCGGATAGATCGGGAGGAGGACCTTCCCGGTCAGGTCCCCGCCGATCACCAGGATGTCGGCGCCGTAGAACCCGGCGGCATTCAGCCACTTCCGGAAGCACAGGTCCGACCCGTGGATGTCGGCGACGTAGAAGATCGTGAGATCAGTCACCCGGCGGACGGATGCAGCGGGACCACGTCACTCCGGCGGGATCTCTCGGAAGGCGGCGTCGATCGGCATTCCCTGCCGCTGCCGGTAGGCGCGGGCAGCGACGTAGATCCCGAGCGGGATGGCGAACTGCAGGCCGGTCGTGAGGAGCTGCTCCGGGGTGTTGAGGAACAGCAGCTCGTTGGTCAGCATGAAGGAGAGGCCGACGCTGAAGTACACGAGCCCGACGGCACCGCAGATCGACATGACCGGAATGCCGGCGATCCGCCAGTTCACCGCGCTCGCCTCGAACAGCGGCCTGGTCCGCGCCAGGTACGGGAACACCACGCCGCACAGCGCCACCATCCAGAACACGACGTAATAGGCGAGAGCCGGCGTCAGGAACTTCACGATCCCGGTGTGGTACAGGATCAGGAACGACTCGGCGATGACCGCGACGACGATCACCGCCACCCATGGCGAGTTGTAGCGCGGGTGGACCTCGGACAGCTTCTGCGGGACCAGCCGATCGAACGACCACGCGAACATGGATCGGGTCGCGATGATCATCGCCGACGGCAACCAGAAGTAGCTCCACAGGACCAGGCCCGCGGCCACGACCAGGAACACCGGAAGGCTGTCGATCAGGATCCCGGCATACAGCATGAATACCGGGTACGCCTCGACGGATCCGCCGTCCTCGGGCACCACGTTGTAGCTCACCCACGTGAGCGCCTGGTTGAAGTCGACCGAGACCGCCGAGGCGATCGCCACGAACAGGACGAGCGCGATGCCGGCGTAGAGGAGCATTCCGCCGACGGTCGCGCGGAGCTGGGTCTTCGTGGGGGTCCGGACCTCGCCGCCGATGTAGGTCGACGCCCAGGCAATGAGCCAGATGATCGGGATGATCCCCAGGGTGTCGACGAGGCTGAAGCCGGTCGGCATCCCGCTGCTGGCTGCCAGGTCCAGCGTGGCCTGGTAGCCCGGGACCCCGGCCGCCGCCGCGTATCGGTCGAAGCCCGCCTGGAACGCGGTTGCCGACGCCGTGAAGAAGATCACGAGGAGCACGATGCCGCTGATCGCACCCACGATCCAGTTGATGTCCTGGAACCTCAGGTAGGCGCGCAGACCCCGGATGTTGAGCGCGGCCATGACGATGATGAACACCGTTCCGAAGAGGAAATAGGTGTTGGGTTCGCTCGCCCACGCACCGATCGAGGCAATCGTCTCGTTGCCGCTGACGGCGCCGTACGAGCTGAACAACGGACCGAGCACGAACTGGGCGATCCAGTAGCCGCCGATGCCGACCCAGAACGACTGGCTCATGGCCGCGGCGAAGCTCGCCATGAAGCCGATCGCCGGGTGGAACGTCCGCGACAGGAAGACGTACTCGCTTCCCGTCCTGGGCATGATCGAGGAGAGCATCCCGTAGAGGAGGTTGAAGGGAAGGGCGAGCGCCGCGGCGATCGGAATCGCCAGCAACAGGTTGCTCTGCGGGAACACCGCGGGGTGGGCCCAGTAGGTGAACATGATGTACACGACGCCGACGTTGGCGACGTTCAGCAGCAGCATCCGGCCAGGCGACCCGACCCGGACGAACCCCGACGATTCCCGACTGAAGACCTGGCCGGGCGCCGACGCCGTCGCGCCGGATCCGATGACCGCCTCGCTCACGCCGCCCTCCTCGTGTCGGATGTGACCCCGCCGGAGGCTACGCGCCGTCGCGCGGCTCGAACAATGTGAGCCGCCGACAGATCGCGTGGCTCCCGGTTGTGGACGGCGTCGGCTCCCGGGCGGCTTCGAAGGCCGGGACGAGGCCCGGGCGACCGGTCCGGGGTAGCCGGGCCCGGCTAGTATTCGAGTGCGGCGCCCTGGGCTCCTGTCGGCCGCGCCGAATGTTCGAGGACCGTCACCCGATGAGCTCGTTCCCCACCCAGGCCCGCGTGGTCGTCGTCGGCGCCGGGATCGTCGGCAACAGCGTCGCCTACCACCTGGCCCGGCTCGGCTGGCGAGACATCGTCCAGATCGACAAGGGGCCGCTCCCGAATCCGGGCGGCTCCACCGGCCACGCCTCGAACTTCCTCTTCCTCGTCGACCACAACAAGGAGATGGCCGCGCTCACGGTCGAGAGTGCCCGCCAGTACCGCGACTGGGACGTCTACACCGAGTGCGGCGGGATCGAGGTCGCCCGGTCCGAGACGCGCATGGCCGAGCTCCGGCGACGGATGGACTCGAGCAAGAACTGGGGCATCGAGTCGCGCCTGGTCACCCCGGCCGAGATCAAGGAGCTCGTCCCGTACATCGACGAATCGATCCTCGTCGGCGGGTTCTACACGCCCGGGGTGGGCGTCTGCGACTCGCTCCGGTTCGGGACGATCTGCCGCGAGAAGGCCCAGGAGATGGGCGCGCTCGCGGTCTTCGCCAACACGGAGGTCGGCGGCTTCGGCGTGGAGGACGGCCGGATCCGCTCGGTCGAGACGAGCCGCGGATCGATTGCGGCCGAGTACGTGGTCATCGCCTGCGGCGTGTGGTCGCCCAAGGTCGCCGAGCTCGCCGGGGCCCGGATCCCGCTCACCCCGGCCGTCCACCAGATGATCGACGTCGGCCCGGTGCCCCGCTTCGAGCGCTCGTCGCGCGCGATCGAGTTCCCGATCGTCCGCGACATGGACGTCCTGATGTACGAGCGCCAGGATGGGATCGGGCTCGAGATCGGCTCGTACGCCCATCGCTCGATCCTCCACGACCCCGAGGAGATCCCGTCGCTCGAGGAAGCCGCCCTCTCCCCGACCGAGTTCCCGTTCACCCAGGACGACTTCGACCCCCAGATGGAGCACGCCCTCGAGCTCATGCCCGAGATCGTCGGCGACGAGTCGGTCGGGGTGAAATACGCGATCAACGGACTGATCGCCCTCACCCCGGACGGGATGCCGCTCCTCGGCGAGACGCCCGAGGTCAAGGGGCTCTGGTCGGCCGCCGCGGTGTGGGTCAAGGAGGGCCCCGCGGTCGGCCAGTCGATCGCCGAATGGATGGTCCACGGCGAGCCGACGATCGACGTCGGCCAGTCCGACATCTCGCGCTTCCACGCTCACCAGAAGACCCGCCGGCACACCAAGGCCCGCGCCTTCGAGGCGTTCCCCAAGACCTACGGGATCGTCCACCCGGCGGAGCAGTACCTCTCGGACCGCCCGCTCCGGATGTCGCCGATGCACGGCTGGCACGCCGCTCACGAGGGCGAGTTCTTCGAGGTCGCCGGCTGGGAGCGTCCGCAGTGGTTCCGCTCCAACGCCGCCCTCGTGGAGCGCTACGGCGTGGCCGGCCGCCCGAATGAATGGGATGCCCGCTGGTGGTCGCCGATCATCAACGCCGAGCACCTCGCGATGCGCGAGGGGGCCGGGATCTTCGATCTGTCGGCGTTCGCGATCTTCGATGTCGTCGGGCCGGGCGCGCTGGCGGCGGTCCAGGGCGTCGCGCTCCGCCAGATGGACGTCCCGCTCGGGCGCGTCGTGTACACCCCGGTCCTGAACCAGGAGGGCGGGTTCAAGAGCGACCTCACGATCATGCGGCTCGCCGGAGACGTGTTCCGCGTGGTGACCGGCGGCGCCCACGGCATGAGCGATCTCAAGTGGTTCCGCGACCACCTGCCGGCCGATGCCGCCATCGTCGACCAGACGTCGGCGTTCACGACGATCGGCGTCTGGGGGCCGCGCGCGCGCGACATCGTCCAGGGCGTGACGCGGGACGACCTGTCCCACGAGGGCTTCAGGTTCGGGACGTGTCGCACGATCGAGATCGGCTCGCAGCTCGTGCTGGCGTCACGGATCTCGTACGTGGGCGATCTCGGCTGGGAGCTGTACGTCCCGATGGAGCAGGGTCTCCGGCTGTGGGAGACGCTCTGGGAGGCGGGCCGGCCGCACGGCCTGACCGCCTGCGGGATGGGTGTCTACGGCACGACCGGGCGGATCGAGAAGAGCTACCGGGCCTATGGCGCCGAGCTCGACGGCGACTACGACATCGTCGAGGCCGACATGGCGCCGCCGCGGCTCAAGGCCCAGGACTTCGTCGGGAAGGCGGCAGTGGAGCGCCAGCTGGCCGGCGAGCCCGTCGCCCGTCTCTGCACCCTGACCGTCGACGACCACACCTCGGCCAGCGGCGAGAAGCGCTACATGCTGGGCCGCCAGCCGATCGTCCTCGCCGATGGCTCGCCGATCGTCGATGCCAAGGGTCGTCGCTCCTACGCGACGTCGGCCGGGGCGAGCCCGTCGACCGGCCTGCACGCGCTCCTCGCGTACCTGCCTCCCGAGCAGGCGGTCGAGGGCAACCACCTGTTCGTCGAGTACTTCGCGGAGCGCTATCCGGTCACCGTCGCCGTGGTGGGGTCCCGCCCGCTGTTCGATCCCGAGAACCTTCGGGTCCGGGCCTGACGATGCGCGTCCTCGCCTGCATCAAGCGCGTTCCCGCGGTCGCCGGGCGGATGGTCCTGACCCCCGACGCCCGGGCGCTCGACACCCGCCATCTCGGCTTCACGATCTCGCCACACGAGGAGTGCGCCGTGGAGGAGGCGGTCCGGCTGATCGAGGCGCACGGCGGCGAGTCGGTCGTGCTGACGCTCGGTCCGGCGGCGGCGGTCGAGCAGCTCCGCGACGCGATGGCGATCGGCATCGGGCGGGCGATCCACCTCGAGACCGGCGACGAGGACTGGGACGCCGAATCCACCGCGGCCGCCCTCGCCGACGCGATCCGGGCCGACGAAGCGGCCGCCGGTCCGTTCGATCTCATCCTGCTCGGCAACGAATCGGCCGACGCCGGCGGCTACCAGGTGGCGGTCCGCCTCGGGCGGGCGCTCGGTCGGCCGACGGTGGCCGGCATCAAGGGGATCGCGGTCGCTGACGGCGCGGTGCGCTGCGAGCAGGAGGTGACGGGCGGTCGCGACGTGTACCGGCTGCCGCTGCCGGCGCTGGTCGCCGTGCTCGAGGGGCTCAACACGCCACGCTTCCCATCCGTGCCGGGCCGCCTCCGGGCGAAGAGCAAGCCTGTCAGCGCGTCGAGCCCGGCCCGGGCCGCCCAGCGCCTCGAGCTCGTCCGGCTCGTCGTCCCGCAGGGCAAGGCGAAGCAGGCCGAAGTCCTGGGCCATGGTCCCGAGAGCGCGCCCGCGGTGGTGGCGATGCTCGACGGCCTGGGGCTGGTCCGATGACGACGGTCCTCGTGCTCGTGACCTCCTCCGACGGCGCGCCCGACGACGTCGCGCTCCAGGGTCTGTCCCTGGCCCGCGAGGTCGCGGCCGGCGAGCCGCTCCACGCCCTCGTGCTGGGCGACGAGGCGGCGGCGGCGGGCCTCGGCGCGTGGGGTGCGACGCAGGTCCACGTCGCGCGGCACCCGGCGCTTGCCGACATCGCCCCGGGCGCCGCGCCCGATGCCGCGGCCCGGATCCTCGGCGATCTGGCGGACCGTCTGGGCGCCGATGTCGTCGTCGGTCCGGGCACGGAGCCCGGCAACACGATCCTGGCGCGGACCGCCGCCCGCGCCGGGCTCCCGTTCGCCGCCAACTGCACGGTCGTCGTGCCGGGCGCCCCGCTCACCGTGACCCGCCAGCGCTGGGGCGGAAGCCTCCTCGAGGAGGCCGTGATCCACGCCGATCGGGCGATCCTGACCGTCGCCGCGCACACCGTCGCCGCGACTCCGGTCCCCGGCGGCGCCGCGCCGGTGACGACGTTCGAGCCGGCGCTCGACGACGCCGATCTCGTCGTCCGGGTCGTGGAGCGGATCCCGGCCGCAGCCGGCGGCGTGTCGCTCGCCGACGCCAAGGTCGTCGTGAGCGGCGGCCGCGGCGCGGGCTCCGTGGAGGGCTTCGCGCCGATCGAGGAGCTGGCGGGCCTCCTCAAGGCAGCGATCGGGTGCTCGCGCGCGGTCACGATCTCGGGCTGGCGCCCGCACACCGACCAGGTCGGCCAGACCGGAACCAAGATCGTACCGAGCCTGTACATCGCCGCCGGGATCAGCGGCGCGACGCAGCACATGGCGGGCTGCAAGGGAGCCAAGAAGATCCTGGCCATCAACAAGGATCCCGACGCGCCGATCATGTCGATCGCCGACTACGCGGTCATCGGCGACCTCCACCAGATCCTGCCCGCGATCAGCGCCGAGCTCCGCCGCGTCCGAGGCGGATAGGCTTCGACGATGAGCGCGGAGACGGTCGTCGGGGTCGTGGCCTTCGGCCTGGTCCTGTACGTCCTCGTCGGGCTGTTCGCGCTCCGGGCGACGTACCTGCTGCGCCTGGTGCTGAACGGCCGGGCGTCGGATCGGACGGGCGACCTGGGCCGGCGCTCGGTCCGCGAGGTCGTCGGCGTCCTCTTCCAGTCGAAGCTGTTCCTCCGGCCGATCCCGGGAGTCATGCACCTGCTCCTGTTCTGGGGCTTCCTCGTCCTGCTGCCGACGATCGCGATGTCGTTCCTCGGGGCGATGAACGCGCACTGGTCGATCCCGTGGCTGAGCGAGCAGGGCTGGTTCGCCCTGATGGTCGACCTGTTCGCCATCGGCGTCCTCGTCGGGGTGGGGATCGCCTTCACGATCCGGCTCGGCCTCCGCCCGCGGCGGTTCGTCGGCAGCTACCTCCAGGTCGCGTACAACATCCTGCTGTTCGAGGCCTCGATCACGATCACGCTCCTGCTCTGGCACGCCTCCCAGATCGCGCTCGGGATCAACGAGTACCCGGCCGAATGGGCGCCGGTCTCCAATGCGATTGCGTCGCTCATGAGCGCCGGCCCGGCCCTCGAGGTCTTCGAGCGCGTGATCGTCTGGGTCCACGCCCTCCTGATCCTGGCGTTCCTCGTCTACATCCCGTACACGAAGCATCTCCACACCTTCGTCGTCTGGTTCAACGTGTTCTTCGAGCGGACGCGCGCTCGCGGCCGGCTCGAGCCGCTCGTGTTCGACGACCCGGCCGTCCCGGAGGATGAGATCCGCTTCGGGATGGGCACGATCAAGGACATGACCTGGAAGCAGATGGTCGATGGCATGACCTGCACCGAGTGCGGCCGCTGCCAGGACGCCTGCCCGGCCTTCGCGACCGGCAAGAGCCTCAATCCCAAGCTCGTCGTGATGGGCCTCCGCGACCAGCTCTACCGCGAGGGCCATGCCCTGCTCGCGGCCGCCGAGGGCGGCGCAGCCTTCGCCGGGAGCCCGCTCGTGCCCAACGCCGTGTCGGACGAGTCGGTCTGGGACTGCGTGACCTGCGGTGCGTGCGTCCAGGAGTGCCCGGTCGGGATCGAGCACGTCGACCACATCGTGGACCTCCGCCGGAACCTCGTCATGGTCGAGTCGCGCTTCCCCGCCCCGGGCTCCGCGATGCTTCGCGACCTGGAGCGGACCGCCAACCCGTGGGGCAACTCACCGACCGACCGCGTGGACTGGACGGCCGGCCTGGACGTCCGCGTGCTCCAGCCCGGTGACCCGCCGCCGGAGTACCTGTTCTGGGTCGGCTGCGCTCCCGCATTCGACGAGCGCGCCCGGGTCGGCGCGATCTCGACCGCGAAGCTGCTCACCGAGGCCGGCGTGGACTTCGCGATCCTCGGCGCCCGCGAGAGCTGCACCGGCGACCCGGCCCGCCGGCTCGGCGACGAGTACACCTATCAGGCCCTGGCCGGCCAGAACGTCGCGACCCTGACCGAGGCCAGGGTGACGAAGATCGTGACGACCTGCCCTCACTGCTTCAACACGATCGGCAGCGAGTATCCCGACTTCGGCGGACGCTACGAGGTGATCCACCACACCCAGCTCCTGGCCGAGCTGGTCCGTGACGGTCGCCTCGCGCCCGCGGTGGGCGGCGAGTCCATCACCTACCACGACTCGTGCTACCTGGCCCGCCACAACGACGTCCTGGCCGAGCCGCGCGAGCTCGTCGCGGCGGTCGGGCGCCCGGTCGAGATGGCGCGCAGCCAGAAGCGGACCTTCTGCTGCGGCGCCGGCGGGGCCCACATGTGGCTCGAGGAGCGCGAGAGCCAGATCAACGAGGAGCGGGCCCGGGAGGCCGCGGCGACCGGCGCGACGACCCTCGCGGTGGCCTGCCCATTCTGCACCGTGATGCTCGACGACGGGATGCAGGCGACCGGCGGCGGGCTCGCGGTCCGCGACGTGGCGACGTTGCTCGTCGAGGCCGTGGAGCGCGGCCGGTCCGCGGGTCGCGAGCTGCCCGTCCTGGCGGGTGGCCCTGGCGGCGCGCAGGCCGAGCGCCCGTCGCAACACCGCTGAAAGCGCACCGCCGCCCGACGGTGGCGGGGCGCAGCGCCTGGCGCGCCACGATGGGGACCGCTCGACCGCGCGCCGGATCGGAAGCCCGGCGAAGCGGTCACGTCGCGTCAGCGAACCGAGGAGACCCATGGACGCCATCGCGCTGCTCAAGGCCGACCACGACAAGGTCAAGAAGCTGCTCACCGAGCTCGAGACGACGACCGAGCGCGGGGTCAAGACCCGCGAGGAGCTGTTCGCCACGATCAAGGGCGAGCTGATGGTCCACGAGGCGATCGAAGAAGAGATCTTCTACCCCGCCCTCAAGGGCCACCCGAAGGCGAAGGACATCGTCCTCGAGGGGTACGAGGAGCACCACGTCGTGGACCTCCTCATGGGCGAGCTCGAGCGGCTCGACGTCAGCGACGAGACGTGGGGCGCCAAGGCCCTCGTCATGAAGGAGAACATCGAGCACCACATCGAGGAAGAGGAAGGCGACATGTTCAAGCAGGCTCGCCAGGTCTTCGACCGAGATGAGCTCGAGGAGCTCGGAGCGCGCATGGAGCAGCGCAAGACGAGCGCCCAGCGTGAGCTCGGGGTCCCCGTCAGCCGCTGACGGCGCGGGTGACGGCGACCCGGCCCGGAATCACCGCCGGGGGAACGATGCCTCGGGGGCCAGGTCGCCAGCCTCCACGATCGCTCGCCTCGGCGATCGTCGCTGCTCCACACGCGACGACGCCGGTGTCGCAGGCGCGACACCGGCGTCCTGCTGAGCAGGCCCGTCCCCAGCGACCGGCTCAGCTGATCGCGGCCGGCTCAGCGGCCTGCCGCACCTCCTCCAGGGCCCGCACGATCTCGCCGGCCCATGCGTCCACCACGCGCCAGTTCCGGAAGTCGCCATATGGCGCACGGACGGCCCGGGTCATCAGCTTCTCGGCGATCCCGAGCTCCTCGTCCACGAGCCGGCCGGCGAAGACCCCATGGCCGCGCGGCTGGATCAGGCGGATCAACGGCGCGATCCCTGCCGGGTCGCCGATCGGCTTGGGTGGGTCGCCGATCGGGCCGCTCGAGAACAGCCACACCGGCCGCTCGCGCAGCTCGATCGCGAACCGCTCCACGAGCTCGCGCGCCGGCGCCAGCCAGCTGCCACCATAGACGGCGCTGCCGATGACGACCGCGGCGTACGGCGTCATCTGCGTGACCTCCGCCGGTCGGAGCACGTCGACCGGCCAGCCGGCGTCGGTCAGGATGCGCGCCACGCGCAGGCCGATCTGCTCGGTCGCGCCGTGGCGGGATTCAACACTCACCAGGACCGTCATCGTGTCTCCTCATGGGGACCGGCCGAACCGGCCGGTCATACCGTGGTGGGGCCAGGGCCGGTCAGCTCGCCATGGGCGCCGCCGAGACGTGGAGCGCCGCGCGCTCCACGGGTCCGCCGCGGAATGTCCGCCAGGCGGCAAGGACGACCGCACCGAGGCCGAGGAGCGACAGGACGGCCGTCAGGAGCGGGACGATCCCGACGACGAACATGACCACCATGCCGACGATCGTCGCGAGGTACGGCCGCTCCGGCTCCTCCGAGCGCCCGCGGAACCGCTCGAGGACCCACTCGCCGACCCAGACGGCAGCGACGATGTAGCCCACGAATGCGAGCGTCGGCCAGGCGACGAGCAGGACGCCCAGCGCCATCGGGATCCCGATGATCGTCGCGGCCAGCGCGGCGGCCACGAGCGGAGGCAGGATCAGGCCCAGCAGCCCGGCACCCGCGGAGCGAAGCGGCTCGCGCCGGATGATCGCGGCCGTGGCGCGGATCTGGCGACCGGCGAGGGCGGCCACGAGCAGGCCCGACACGAGGGCCGACAACCCGACCCCGAGCCAGATCAGGAGCGCCCCGATCCCGATCACCCAGCCCAGGGCGATCAGGTCGGTCTCGAGGCCACGCTGGCTGCCGTCGAGCGTCACGCCGACCTGGCTCACCTGGGCATCGAACGTCCGGATGTCGCCGAGCACGTGGCTGTCGGTGACGGTCGCCGATCCGCGGATCACGAGCAGGCTCTCGATCGTGGTCGACCGGACCGCCGCGGTGCCATCGAGCACGACGACCGCGTCCACTCGGCCCAGGATCTCGGCGTGGCCGTCGACGACGATGACGGTGTCGGCCACCTCGCCCGCGGGTACGGTGAGCTCACCGCCGGAGGCGAACAGGACCCGCCCGGTGGGAGTTACGTCGCCGTCCGCAGCCAGGACCGGGAGCGCCAGGCCCAGCGCGAGCGCGAGCGCGGCGACGAGAGCAAGCAGTCGCGTCACAGGTTGCCTCCTTCGGCCACCGGGCGTGGTTCGTCGTCGCCGCGGCGGGCCGCGGGCCCATGCTGCGGACCGGGCGAGGGATGGTGAAGTGCCGGACGACCTGTCACGCCCCCGACGAATGGCACGACGGCCGAGATGACGGGCCGGTCAGCCCGACCGCTTCCGGTCAGACGGCACGTGACGAACTCCCCGACCCGGCTGACGATGGGCCCGACCGCCGGGTGCTTGCTGCCGGGCGAGGCGCGCGCTCCCGGAGTGGCGTCGCCATCGACCGGTTCGTGATCAGGAGCGTGACCGCCCCAGGCTGGCGACCCGAGTCGCTGTAGACCGAGCGACCCCGAGAGGAGGAACCGATGCGGATCCTGGTGGTCCATGCCAGCGCCCTCGGATCGACCGCGGGCATCGCCGAGGCCATGGGCCGGACGTTCGGCGAGCACGGCCTGACGCCGGTGATCCGGCCCGCCGAGCGCGCCCCGAGCCCGATCGGCTTCGATGCCGCCGTGATCGGGTCCGCCGTCCACGCCGGCCACTGGCTGCACAGCGGCACCGACTATGTCCGGCGTCATCGGGTGGAGCTGGCCGCGCTTCCCGTCTGGCTGTTCAGCGTCGGGCCGCTCGGTGGAACCGATCCCGACTCCTGCGCCGACCCGGACGAGATCAGCGAGTTCCGACGCGATATCGGTCCGCGAGGCCATCGCATCCTGTCGGGCGCCCACGATCGGTCCAGTCCGCGGATCGAGCAGCTTCCGCGCCTGGAGCGGTTCGTGGCCCGCCGCTTCATCCCCGAGGGCGACTTCCGGGACTGGCCGCTCATCGCCGACTGGGCGGCCTCCATCGCCGACGCCCTCGCGGAGCCCGTGCCGGCCGGCCGCTGACGATCCGGCGACCGACCCGCCGAGCGGCCCGGGCTGGTCGGCCCCCTCGCCGCGGACCAACGGCCCTCGCGGCGGAACGGGCGCCGTCACTAGGCTCGGGGCCATGGAGACGCGGAGCATCGTTGATGCGCTCGCCGAGTCACCCGTGACCCGTGACATGGGACGAGCCGAACGACGCCGTCTCGCGGCCCTCGCGGCGATCACGAACGCGGCCACCGGAGACGTCCTGCTTCGGGAGGGCACCGAGACGTCGCACCTCGGGATCGTTCTCAGTGGGCGAGTGGCACTCCGCCTCAACGTCCTTGGGCGCGGCCCGATCACGATCCTGACCGTCGAGCCCGGCGACCTGTTCGGTTGGTCGGCGGTCGTGCCGCCGTATCGCTCGACGTCGACGGCCGTGGCCATCGTCCCGACCGAGGCGATCACGTTCGAGGCCGGTCCGCTTCGGGAGGCCCTCGCCGCCGACGATGATCTGGCCGCCGCCCTGAACCCACGTCTCATGCAGGCCCTCGCCCGGCGTCTGAGCGCGACCCGCGACCAGCTCCTCGACCTGTTCGGGCGGGCCGAGGGGCAGGCATGGTGACGGCTGGGCAGATCGCGCCGGCCGGTTCGGGCTTCCTGCCTCGAGCCGGCCTCGACGCGCTCATTGCGCTCCTCGAGGATGACGGCCGGCGGGTGATCGGCCCCACGATCGCGGACGGCGCGATCGTGTACGACGAGATCCACGCCGCCACGGACCTGCCGCTGGGCTACGGCGACGAGCAGGCACCCGGTCGCTACCGGCTCCACGATACGGGCGGGGAGCGGGCGTTCGGCTACGCCGTCGGACCGACGAGCTGGAAGGCGTGGACGTTCCCGGCCCGGGTGCCGATCGGCACCGCCGAGCGCGATCAGGACGGGCACCTGCGCTTCGCGCCCGTCGTGGCCGATCCGCCTCCGGTCGCGTTTCTCGGCGTCCGCGGCTGCGAGCTCGCGGCGCTGCGGATCCAGGACCGCGTCCTGGCCGAGGGCCCCGCCGTCGACCCGGACTTCGTCGCGCGTCGCCGATCCGCGCTGATCATCGCGGTCGAGTGCACCGTGGCCGCTTCGACCTGCTTCTGCACCTCGATGCGGACCGGCCCCGAGATCGCCGACGACGCCGCGGATCTCGTGCTCACCGAGATCGCGGAGGGGTTCCTGGTCCGGGCCGGGACCGACGCCGGGAGGACCGTCGCGGAGCGCCTGCCGCTGGTCGCCGCCGGCGACGAGCAGACGTCACGCGGGCGGGCCGCGGTGGCGGCCGTTCGCGAGGCCATCGGGGATCCGGTCGCGCTCGACGGGCTCGCCGGCCGGCTCGCCGATCGGCTGGACGACCCGAAGTGGGCCGAGATCGCCGAGCGCTGCCTCGCGTGCGCGAACTGCACGCTCGTCTGCCCCACCTGCTTCTGCACCTCGGTGGGGCAGCGCTCCGACCTCGACGGGCGGGCGTCCGTGACCGAGCGAACCTGGGACTCCTGCTTCTCGGGCGACTTCGCGAAGGTCGCCGGGGGGACGTTCCGGGGACGCCGCGAGGACCGCTACCGGCAATGGCTGACGCACAAGTTCTCGACCTGGGTCGACCAGTTCGGGACGTCCGGGTGCGTCGGCTGCGGCCGCTGCATCGCGTGGTGCCCGGTCGGGATCGACGTCCGTGCAGAGCTCGCAGCGATCGCCCCGCCGCCGACCCGCCGGAGCATCCGGAGCGCGCCGGTGGCGGCCGGCGGCCCGGGTGAGTTCATCACGGCGCGGATCGACAGCCTGCATCCCGAGACCCCGGACACGACGACACTGGTCCTTGCCGATGTCCATCCCGCGATCGCGGAGGGCGCACCGGGGCAGTTCGTCATGGTCACCCGGCCGGGCCTGCCGGCCGTGCCGATCTCGATCTCGCGCTACCACCCGGCCGCCGCCTCGATCGAGCTATCGATCCGGGCGGCCGGTCCGGCGACCGCGACGATCTCGGGGCTCGCCGCGGGCGACGAGGTCGGCCTGCGCGGACCGCTGGGCCGCGGGTGGCCGATCGATCAGGCCGACGGACGTGACGTCATCGTCGTGTCCGGCGGGATCGGGCTCTCGCCGGTTCGACCCCTGGTCGACGCGCTCCTCGACGAGCGTGACCGGTATGGCGTCATCCGGATCTTCCACGGCGCGCGGACACCGGCCGATCGACCCCACGCCGACGATCTCGCGACGTGGGCCGACCGACCCGATGTCGAGCTGGCCACGACCGTCGACCGCGCCGACGAGGCCTGGCCGGGAGCGGTCGGCGTGGTCACCCACCTGTTCGACCAGGCGCGCTGGGCGGGTCGTGAGGCGATCGCGTTCGTGTGCGGACCCGAACGGATGATGCAGGCGACCGCCGCCGTGCTCCTGGATCGGGGGCTCCGGCCGGAGCGGGTCTTCGTGTCGCTCGAGCGGCACATGGACTGCGGGATCGGGCTGTGCGGCCACTGTCAGATGGGCAAGGCGTTCGTGTGCCGCGACGGGCCGGTGTTCTCGCTGGCCGAGCTCGGCTCGAACTTCGGACGGGAGGGCGTGTGATGGTCACGCCCGGGACGCGGCCGACGGTCGGCGTGGTCAAGCTCACCTCGTGCGACGGCTGCCAGCTCACCCTCCTCGACCTGGAGGAGGAGCTCCTCGCGATCGCCGACCGGTTCGACCTGGTCGACTTCCCGGAGGCGAGCTCGAGCCGCTCGGCCGGGCCCTACGACCTCCTCCTCGTCGAGGGCTCGATCAGCGACCCGCAGCAGCTCGAGCGCATCGTCGAGCTGCGGGCCCGGACGACGACGCTGGTCGCGATCGGCGCGTGCGCCACGTCGGGCGGCATCCAGGCCCTCCGAAACTGGGGCGAGGTCGGCGACTGGTCGGCCGCGGTGTATCCGCAACCGGAGCTGCTGGCCGTCCTGGACCGCGTGACACCGGTCGGCGACCACGTGCAGGTGGACGCCGAACTGCGTGGCTGCCCGATCTCGCCGACCCAGCTCCGCGAGTTCCTCGCCGCGCTCCTCGTCGGGCGACGGCCGCGCCTGCCGGACGAGGCGGTCTGCCTCGAGTGCAAGCGGCGCGGGATCCCGTGCCTCCTCGTGACCGGCGACGGGACGTGCCTCGGACCGGTCACGCGGACCGGCTGCGGTGCGATCTGCCCGAGCTTCGGACGTGGCTGCTACGGCTGCTTCGGCCCGCGCGAGCAGCCGAACGTGGCCTCCCTGGCGAGCCGCTTCGTCGCGGGCGGCCTCGGCCCAGATGAGGCAGGAAGGCGGTTCGGGTTCTTCACGCCACTCGCCGAGCCGTTCCGTGCCGCGATCCCCGACAGCCCCGTCCGACCCCCGGAGGAGGCGCCCCATGCACGGAACGCATGAGCGGCCTCGCGGCGGCGACATCGGCGGCGGCGTCCCCGGCGAGATCCTCTTCGCCGTCGACGAGCTGACCCGGGTCGAAGGCGAGGGCAGTCTCCGGATCCGGGTGCGAGACGGCGAGGTGGTCGACGCCCGCCTGAGGATCTTCGAGGCGCCCCGGTTCTTCGAGCGGCTCGTCGTCGGGCGGACGCCGGACGAGGTCCTCGACATCGTGGCGCGGATCTGCGGCATCTGCCCGATCGCCTACCAGCTCACCGCGGTCCACGCGTTCGAATCCCTGTTCGAGGTCGCGGTCGACCCGGCGGTCCGGCTCCTGCGGCGCCTCCTCTACTGCGGCGAGTGGATCGAGAGCCACGCCCTTCACGTCTACCTGCTCCACGCCCCGGACTTCCTCGGCCTCCCGAGCGCGATCGAGCTGGCCCGCCTCGACCGGGCGATCGTCGAGCGTGGCCTCCGGCTCAAGCGGATCGGCAACGACATCCTGCGGATCGTGGGTGGCCGCCCGATCCACCCGGTCAGCCTCCGCGTTGGCGGCCTGTACCGGGCGCCGCGGCGGGCGGAGCTGGCGGGCCTGCGGGCCGACCTGGACGAGGCCGTCGAGCTGGCCGAGGCGACCGTCCGGCTGGTCGCGACCTTCGAGCCTCCTGACTTCGCGGCGCGACGCCTGCTCGTGAGCCTGCGCCACCCGGTCGACTACCCGATGAACGAGGGTCGGATCGTCTCGAGCGACGGGCTGGACCTGGCCGTGCCGGACTGGGAGCGAGCCTTCCGCGAGGAGCAGGTCGAGGGGACGACGGCGCTCCACGCCCGGACCACCGGCGGCGAGGCCTACCTCCTGGGCCCGACGGCACGGGTCGCCCTGGCCGGAGATCGCCTCCACCCGCGCGCCCGCGCGGCGCTCGATGCCACGGGCCAGGAAGTGGAGCTCGCGACGAACGTCTTCCGGAGCATCCTCGCCCGCGCAGTGGAGCTGGTGCACGCCACCGCCGAGGCCCGTGACCTGGTCGACGCCTACGTCCCCCCCGATCGTGCCTCCGTCCCGTGGACTCCCTCCGCGGGCAGCGCAGCGTGGGCCACCGAGGCCCCCCGCGGCCTCCTCTTCCACCGCTACGACGTCGACGCGACCGGGATCGTCCGGTTCGCCCGGATCGTCCCGCCGACCTCGCAGAACCAGGCCGCGATCGAGGCCGACCTGGCGCGCTTCGCTCCGACGGTCCTCGCCCTCCCGCATGCCGAGGCGACGCGCCGCTTCGAGCAGTTGATCCGGAGCTATGACCCATGCATCTCCTGTGCGGCCCACTTCCTCCAGCTCGACATCGACGGGGGATCCTCATGACCGAGGCCTGGACCGTGCTGGTCTGCGGCGATCCTGCCCGCGGCGACGACGGCGCGGCGCTCGCGGCCGTCGAGCGCCTGCCGCGCCGCATCCCGGCCAGCATCCAGGTCCGGGCATGCGGCCAGCTCGAGCCCGATGAGCTCGTCGCGGCCCTCCTCAGCGGACCGTGCCTGGTCCTCGACACCGTCCACGGCGTCGAGCCCGGCAGCCTCGTGGAGCTGCCGCTCGCGCGCCTCCTGTCCGGCGACGGACCCATCCCCGCGTCGTCGCACGCGCTGCCGATGCCGATCATCGTCGGCCTCGCCGAAGCGCTGGGGGCGCCGCTCGGCCGCGGCTCGTTCCTGGGCATCGGGGGCGCTTCGTTCGGGCTCGGCCAGCCGCTGAGCCCGGCCGTCGAGGCGGGCCTGACGGCCTACGCCCAGGCGATCGTGGACCACCTGCCGCGGATCCGGCGCGCGCGATGTGCCTGACCGAGGCGGTCCGGGTGATCGAGGCGCTGCCCGAGGAGGCGGTCGTCGACCGCGGCGGCCGCGTGCTGACGTTCCCGAACCTGCTCGCACCGGACGTGCGTCCGGGCGACTGGGTCCTCGTCGGACTGGGGTTGGTCCTCGCCCGGCTCAGCCCGCAGGAGGCGGCCGAGCTGACGCAGCCGGCGAGCGAGCCCTCCTGCCCCGAGTGAGCGCCCGCCCAGCGTGAGCGCCCCCCGCCCCCGGCGTTGTCAGATACCGGCCGGCGCCGGCTCGATGTTCTGATTGCGCCGGAACAGGTTCGTCGGGTCGTACCGGCCCTTGATCGCGCGGAGGCGTTCCCAGGTCGGTCCGGGGTAGGCCGCGCGAACGCGCTCCGGTCCCTCGTCGCTCAGGAAGTTGACGTACGCGCCGCCATCCCCCTGTCGGAGCGCGGTCGTGAGGTCGTCGGTCCAGGCCACGTGGGACGGAAGCTCCTCGCGGCTCCCGACCACGGTGGCAACGATGAGCATGATCCGGCTGGACCGGTGGGCGAACGCGGTGGCATCGGCAGGGACGCGGGCCATCGCTCCGCCGAGGACGCGGAGCTGGGCGGCGACCATCAGCGCGCCGGACGACCGCTGGTGTTCCGCGACGCGGTCCACGATCGTGGCGGCGACGGTCCGGTCCACGTGGTCGAGGAACATCGTTCGCAGGGCGTAGGCCCCGCCGCCCGCCTGCTCGTCGGCCGGGCCAGCCGGATCGCTTGCGGGGCCCGTCGGCTCGGCCGCCGGGCCCTCCTCCGCCTCGCCCGTCGGCGGGAACATCTCGGCGTAGCGCATCGGCCCGAGGACATCGCCGAGCGGGGTGGCAAGCGCCCGGAACGGCGCCATCGCGGCGTCGCCCGCCGCCGGATCGCCGGAGTGCACGACCTGCGCGAAGATCACGAGCGAACCGTGATGCTCCTCGGCGACGAACGGCAGGGGCGGACACGGCATCACGTTGGCGATCGTCGAGACATCCTCGGGCGCGGCGTCGGCGGCGGCGATGAAGCCGGCGACCGTGTCCGCGGTGGCCGGCAGGACGAGCATCCCGCCGACGATCGAGGGCAACTCCAGCAGCCGGAACCGGAACCGGGTCACGACCCCGAAGTTGCCGCCGCCGCCGCGGATCGCCCAGAACAGGTCCGGCTCATGCTCGGCGTCGGTCCGGACCAGGCGTCCGTCGGCCAGGACGACGTCGGCCGCCAGGAGGTTGTCGATCGTGAGTCCGGCCTTGCGGACGAGGAAGCCGATCCCGCCGCCGACGGTGATCCCGCCGATGCCGACCGAGCCGGTATCGCCGAACCCGACCGCCAGCCCGTGCTCGGACAGCGCCGCGGTGAGATCGCCGGCCGTCATGCCGCTGCCGACCCACACGGAGCGTCCGGCAACGTCGAGCTCGAGGTCCTTGAGGCCGGCGACGTCGAGGAGGATCCCGCCCTCGGTCGAGCCGTGGCCGGCACTGCTGTGGCCGCCGCTCCGGACGGCCAGCTCCAGGCCGGTCTCGCGGGCAAGGTTCACGGTGGCGACCACATCGCTCGCGTTCGCGGCGCGGACGATGATCGCCGGATGCAGGTCGTCGCCGGATGCGACCGCGCGCGAGGTGTCGTAGTCGGCGCCATCGGGATCGATCACGGTGCCGCCGAGGCGCGCGCGGAGCGCATCGAGGTCGAGACGGACGGACGGGGACGGGACGGCCATCTGGGTTCCTCCTCGACACCAGTCTGACGTCTCCGGGCGGGCGCGGGGGCGCGGCGCGGACGTCGCGACCGTCCGACCCCACGGCGGCGTGGCCCGGTCCGCGACGTGGCACCCGCAACTCGGCCGAGCCGATGCGCCGCCCGGCACGGCCCTGCTCCGATCGAGACCCGCAGGGGCGCGCCAACCCGTCGGCGCCGGCGGGCTGCAGCGTGGGCGCGGAAGGGGGACCATGGGCCGGACGAGCCACGCCGTCCGCCGGAGGCACCGATGAGCTACCCCGATCCCAGCGATCTCGGCGACACCGGCGAGGTCAGCGCGACCTATCGCCCCGCCGGCCAGGCCCCCGATGTCGTCTACGCCAACGGCGCCAGCGCCCACTACCTCGCCACCGCCGCCTCGACCGGTGGCCTGTTCGGGTTGTACCGATGGGAGATGGGACCCGAGCCGTCCGGACCCGGCCGCCACTTCCATCGCACGATCACCGAGTCGTTCTACGTCCTCGCCGGACGCGTCCGGATCCACGACGGCCGCGAGTGGCGCGAGACGGGACCCGGTGATTTCGTGCATGTCCCGATCGGCGGGATCCACGGCTTCCGGAACGAGTCCGGCGAGCCCGCCGCGATGCTCATCCATTTCGCGCCCGGCGTTCCGCGCGAGGGCTACTTCGAGGGTCTCGCGGAGTGGCTCCGCAGCGGCCGGCCGAGCGAGGAGGAGGCAGCCGCGTTCTACCTCCGCCACGACAACATCTGGCTGCCCGAGGAGCCTGACCGATGAGGATCCGTGTCCTGCTCGAACAGACCGGCACGACCGCCGTCGGGTTCGCGGTCCCCGACGACGTGGTCATCGCCCTCGGCAGAGGCCGGCGTCCGCCGGTCCGGGTCACGATCAACGGCTACACCTACCGCAACACCGTTGCCGTGATGGGCGGGCGCAACCTGATCGGCGTCAGCGCCGCGCACCGGGCCGCGGCGGGCGTCGCGGGCGGCCAGACGGTGGACGTGGACCTGGATCTCGACACGGAGCCGCGGGTCGTCTCCCTGCCCCCGGACTTCGCCGCGGCGCTCGGCCGGGAGCCGGCCGCCCGTCGGACGTTCGATGCGCTCTCCCCGAGCAACCAGGGTTGGCACGTGTCCTCGATCGAGGGCGCCAGGACCGAGGAGACGCGGCTGCGCCGGATCGAGAAGTCCGTCGCCGCGCTGCGCGAGGGTCGCCCGCGCTGAGACCGGCCGAGGTGCGGTGGGCGGCGGCCCTCAGCTCAGCGAGAGGCGGACGAACGCGTCGACGTCGACCCGCGGGTGGCCGGCCGTGCCGACCACCACGACCTTGAGCGTGTGGGATGCGTTGACCCGCCAGTTCCGGGCGAAGACGATCGCGCGCGACTGGCCGGTGGACGCCGCGAGGTTGACCGTCGCGGCGTGGACGCCGTCCACGTACACGCGCGCCTGACCGCGCCCCGGGCCACGCGCCGCGACCCAGGCGACGCTCGAGCCCGTGAACCGATAGGTGGCCGAGGCCCCTGATGCCGTGGCGTAGCGGAGGCTGCCGCCTGAGGCCGAGGACGCGCTGACCGTGCGCCACGTCCCGCTGTACGTGATCGACGTTGCCGACTGCTGGATGAGCGTCGTCCGGACGGTCGGGCCGGGCTGCCAGGCGCTGGTGTTCGCGAGGCGATCCGTGGCGCGCGACCGCTGCTGGCTGGCGGTGCCGATCGCCAGCGTCTGCGCCGAGGAGGTCGCGGTGGGGCTGGCGAGCTGCACGCCTGACCAGGGGCCCCCGTTCAGGCTCCGCTGGAGCGCCCCGGAGGTCACGCCACTCGGGTCGCTCGCCGTCCAGGTGACCTTGACCGGGACGCCGGCGGCACCGAGGACGGACGTGGACTGGATGGCGGTGAAGGGGGCGGTGACGGCCGGCGCGATGCCGTCGACGACCACGAGGTCGACCGCGAGGGTCGAGGTGATGCCGCTCGCCGTTCCTGTCACGGTGAGCGGGTGGATCCCGAGCGCGGCGGCGGTCGGCTCCTCGGGGGCGGTGATGGTCAGTGACGCGCCGGCTGCGGGCGTCGGGTTGTCACCGAACGTCGCGCTGAACCCGTCGGGCAGGCCGCTGACCTCGAGGGTGACCGGGTCGCTGAAGTTGGTGCGCCGGATGGGGATCGACGAGGTCGAGGCCGCGCCCTGCTTCACCGTGTGACTGATCGGCGTGGGTCCGAGCTGGAAGATCGAGTAGGCCTGGGTCCGCAGGTCCAGGCCATTGAACCGGTCGAGATCCACGTCGCCGGCGATGCCAGGCACGCTGCCGGTGCTCGAGTACTGCCAGAACGTCCAGCCGTTCCCGCCCCAATTCGAGGCGGGCACGGTCGGGCTCGCGTTCGTGGTCCAGTGGGCGACCCACAGCGTCCGGTACCCGGCATCGGCGAGGGCCTGGGTGTTGCCCATCGAGGTCGACCAGAACGACGGGCTCGTGTAGATCATCGGGCGGGCGCCGATCCGCGCCGTCACGCGATCGAGGAACGCGATGACCCAGGCAGTGAGAGCCGACGGTGTCAGGCCGCCGTTCGTCTCGATGTCGAGGGCCGGGTTGAGGTCGCCACTGCCCAGGTTCATGACGTCGGCGAAATGGTCGGCTTCGCGGACGGCGTCGCCGGGAGTCGGGTCGGGGCGGGCGAAGTGGTATGCACCGGTCCACAGGCCGTTCGCCTTGGCCGCCGCGTGGTTCGTGGCGTAGGTCGGGTCGACGAACAGGCCGGTGCCGTTCGTGGCGGGCTTGCCGTCGGTTGCCTTGAGGATCGCGAAGGCCTTGCCGGCAGCGGCCACCGCTGCCCAGTCGATCGCGCCCTGCCACTGGCTGACGTCGATCCCCTCGAGGACCGCCGTCGCGGCATCGAACCGGGCCGCATCGGCCGGGCCGCCGCCCGGGCGGGATGCAGCGGCCGCGGCCGGGCCGACCGACGCGAGCGCAACGAGGAGGCCGAGGCCCAGGGCCAGGACCGGCCGGGCGGCTCCGCGGCGGACACCGGCTCGGCGGGAACCTGGGGCGGCGCGGGACGTGGCCGTGGTGACCGACACGATGAGAACGGGCTCCGGGTGACGGACGGAGGGGACCCCCCAACGATGCCCTGCTTCCGGCGTCGGAACCATAGGCCGAAGGGACGGTCATTGTGGACCCGGCGGCGGTACGTTCGGACGGCACATCCGCTGCCGATGCGGGAGGCGGGGACGGTACGATGCGGAATGTGGACGCCCCCGATCGGTCCGCCGAGTCGCTCGCGCGCGCCGCCCGATCCGAGGCATCGTCCCGGCTCATCATCGAGATCGCCGCGGCCGCCTCCGGCGAGCTGAGCCTCGACCAGATCCTCCACGCCGCCCTCGACCGGCTGCGGACCGTGATCCGGCTGACCGGCGGGTCGATCGCCCTGGTCGACGGCGACCAGCTGATCGTTCGCGCGGCGATCGGCCCGTTCGCCGAGGAAGCGCTCGGCCAGCGCCTCGGGCGAGGGCCCAGCCGGAGCTGGGGCGTGGTCGACCGCCTCGAGCCGTACCTGACCGGCGACCTGTTCCGGGAGGGCGACCGGATCGTCGGCAAGGCCGCCTCCGACGCCGTCCGCTCGTGGCTCGCGGTCCCGATCATCCGGCACGGCGCCGGGATCGGCCTCGTGGAGGTGGACTCCACGGAGATCGATGCGTTCGGCGCGGGCGACCTGGAGCTGCTCGAGGTGGTCGTCCGTGTCCTCGCCGGGCCCGTCGAGCTGGCCGCCCACCATGCGGAGGAGCAGCGCGTCGGCGCGCTGCGCGAGGCGTTCATCGGCGTGATCAGCCACGAGCTTCGGACCCCGATCACGACGATCTACGGCCTCGCCCGGGTCCTGCGCCAGCGGGCAGACACGATCCCGAGGGAGACGCTCCACCAGTCGATCCGTGACATCGAGGAGGAGTCCGACCGGCTGTATCGGCTGGTCGAGGACCTGCTCGTGCTGTCGCGGGCCGAGGGCGGGCGGGTCGAGATCGACGTGGAGCCGGTCAACCTCGGCCGGCTCGTCCGGCGGATCGTGGATGGCGAGGCGCAGCGCCGACCGGAGCGCGCGCTCGTGATCGAGGTGGACGACGGGCTGCCCCTCACGGAGGCGGAGCCGACGTACGTCGAGCAGGTTGTCCGCAACCTCATCGCGAACGCGGCCAAGTACAGCCAGCCGCCCGCCCCGATCGAGGTCGCCGTCGGGCTCGATGGCGACGCGATCACGGTCCGCATCCTCGATCGCGGGATCGGCGTGGACGAGGAGACGAGCCAGCGCGCGTTCGAGCTGTTCTATCGGACGCGTGCTGCGACCCGGTTCGCGGCCGGCGCCGGGATCGGGCTGTTCGTGTGCCGCCAGCTCGTGGAGGCAATGGGCGGCGAGGTGTGGATGCGCCCGCGCGACGGCGGCGGCACGGAGGCCGGCTTCCGCCTGCCGATCGTCGAGGTCGAGGACGAGCTGATCGCCGGCGACTGAGGGCCGGCGCGTCACCGCGCCGTCATCGCACCACCGCCCACGGGGCGTAGGATCAAGCCATGCAGTTCCTCTTCCGCTCCCCGTCCATGCCCACCCCCGCCGACGCCCTCCCCGGCCGGGACGCTCCGCTCCCCCTGACGAATCGCCACTTCGTCAACGGTGCCTCGCTCACGGGACCGTGGCCGGACGGCACCCGCACCGCGATCTTCGCGATGGGCTGCTTCTGGGGCGCCGAGAAGGACTTCTGGCAGACCCCCGGCGTCGTGAGCACCGCGGTCGGCTATGCGGGCGGCTACACCCCCAACGCCGACTACCGCGAGGTCTGCTCCGGCAGGACCGGCCACGCCGAGGTGGTTCTCGTCGCCTACGACCCCGACAGGATCTCGTATGCGCAGCTCCTGAAGATCTTCTGGGAGCACCACGACCCGACCCAGGGCATGCGCCAGGGCAACGACATGGGCACCCAGTACCGCTCGGCGATCTTCACGACCGATGCCGAGCAGCAGGCCGCCGCCGAGGCGTCGCGCGATGCCTACCAGGAGCGCCTGACCGCCGCCGGCTACGGCGAGATCACGACCGAGATCGGACCGGCGCCGGCGTTCTACTACGCCGAGGACGACCACCAGCAGTACCTCGCCAAGAACCCCGGCGGCTACTGCCCGAACCACGCGACCGGCGTGAAGCTGCCGGACGTGGTGGTCACGCCGCTCCAGTACGTGGACTGAACTCCTGCCTTGTCGGAGACGGTGGAGTTCGACTCTGACCCCAAGCCGACATTCCTGAGTTGTACGGCGGCTGGGATCGGAGCGTGACCGGACCACGACTCCACATCACGGATTGCAGTTGCGTCCGCCCTGCCGGTTGGGGCCCGACGGCCTGCCACGCCCATGCCGTTCGTCCCTCGCCATTGGTTCCGGTCACGCTCACCCTATCGCGATCGCGGGCGATCCCGACCGCGAACCGGCATCGCACGGGAGGTGCGAGATGACGCGCGTACTCGTCGTTCATCACGATCTGGATCTCGCCGGTCAGGAGACCGACTCGCTGCGGCGTCTCGGCTACCAGGTGACCGAATGCAGCGGACCGTCGCGCAATGTCTGCCCCGTCCTGGCCGGACGGACGTGCGACCTGGCCGACGCCGCCGACGTCCTCGTCTACGACGTCTGGGCGAGCGGCGACAGCGACGGGTCCCGGGCCCTGATCGAGAACATCCGCGACCTCCATCCCGACACGCCGGTCGTCCTGACGACGCCCGGTCTCGCGCTCAGCTGGGAGGAATCGTCCGGTCGACACGGCGTGACGATGCTCAGCGGCCAGCCGACCGGAGCCCGCCTCCACGAGGCGATCCAGGAGGCCCTGGCGAGCTCGGCCGCCGCCGCCGAGGCCTGAACCGGGGCCTGGGCCTGGACGGGCCCGATCTCGGCCGGGCGAGCCCAGACGGCATTGTGACCAGGTCGTCGGGTCAAGGTAGCGATCGAACACCGCCTCCGGCCGCACGTCTGCGTCGCGTTCCGTCTTGATCGTCCAGCTCATCGCGAGATGACCCTCGTACGGCGATCGATCGCAACACGATATCGACGTGGTTGAGGTATGACCCTGACCTGTGCCTTCGATCCGATCCGGCAGATCGGGACAGGCCGACGACAGCCCGCTCCTGCTCAAGCTGCAGGGCAGCCGAACAGCGAGGTGACTCCATGACCGACCCGATCGCGGACATCATCGGTGACTACCGGGCGTTCACGGCCCAACAGCGCGACCGCCTGCTGGCGCGCGGCATCGACATCGCGCCGTACGCGCTGAGCCACCTGGCGGTCCGCGTCCCGGAGTGGGACCAGTACGTCCACGTCCGGACGCTCCTCGAGCGCCACGCGGTCGCCAATCGCGAGAACGTCTGGAACGGACGGCCGATCTCCCTGATCATCCCCGCTCAGCCGCTCGAGGTCCTCGATGGCAAGGTCGTCCCCCTGATCGAGCTCATCCCGCCGGTCCACCAGCGCGTGTACAGGATGGGGTTGGAGCACCTCGGCGTCGTGGTCGGCGCCGACGCGTTCGACGCGTTCGTCGAGACCCACATGCCCGTCCTGACGGGACAGCAGTTCCAGGGCCCGACCAGCACGCCCGACCCGGTCTACATCCTGTTCGAGGACTTCACCCACGTGAAGTTCTACCGGCTCTCGCTCCAGGCATCGGTCGAGCTCTTCGAGGGCCCGATCAAGGCCGGCTTCCGGCACGTCGACGGCTGGGAGCCGCAGCGGCTCGTGACCGCGACCGGCCCGAACCCGCTGCCGCGCTGACGAGCACCGCACGCTCCGGAGGCGCTCGGCGATACTTGGCTCGATGAAGCTGTACCTCGCCGGGCCGCTCTTCACGTCGGCCGAGCAGCGTTGGAACGCGGAGCTCACGGCCTCCCTCCGCGACGCGGGCCACGAGGTCTTCCTGCCGCAGGAGCAGGAGCCGGGCAAGGATTCCGCCGGCATCTTCGCCGTCGACGTGGGCGGCATCGACTGGGCCGACGCCCTTGTCGCGATCATGGATGGTCCCGACCCGGACTCCGGCACGGCCTGGGAGGTCGGCTACGCCTACGGCAAGAAGCCGGTCGTCCTCGTCCGCACCGACTTCCGCGTCCAGGCCGGCCGCAGCGGCCCCTATAACCCGATGCTCACGCAGGCCGCTACGATCCAGCTGGACCTGCCCCTCGCGCCGATGGCCCGCGTGGTCGCCAAGGTCCTCGACGCCCTCGCGCGCCTGGAGGCCACGGGGGGCTGACCCCGATCCCCGCTACCGCATGAGGCCGAGCTCGAACAGGAGCGCACCGGGATGG
>DASSPG010000219.1:0-13333 GCA_035699725.1 Candidatus Limnocylindrales bacterium
GCGATCGGGCCGACCCTGGCTCGCGTCGCCCGCACGGCGGACGACGTCGGGTTCGACTCGATCTGGGTGATGGACCACTTCTTCCAGATCCGGGGCGTCGGCGCGATCGACGAGCCGATGCTCGAGGGCTGGACGACGCTCGGCTACCTCGCCGCCAACACGGAGCGGGCGCGGCTCGGACTGATGGTGGGCGGCATCCACTACCGACTCCCCGGCCTGTGGGTCAAGGCGGCCACGACGCTCGACGTGCTGTCCGGCGGCCGGGCGTGGCTCGGGATCGGCGCCGCCTGGAACGAGACGGAGTCGCGCGCCCTCGGCTTCCCGTTCCCGCCGCTCGGCGAGCGCTTCGAGATGCTCGAGGAGACGCTCCAGATCGCCCACGGGATGTGGCAGGGCGAGCGCGGCTCGGAGGCGTCGTTCGAGGGTCGCCACTATCGGGCGGGTCGGCTGCTGAACGTCCCGCAGTCGATCAGCCGGCCCCGGGTCCCGATCATGATCGGCGGCGGCGGCGAGAAGAAGACCCTCCGCCTCGTCGCCCAATACGCCGACGCGAGCAATGTCTTCGGCGGTCCGGTGGCGATCGCCCACAAGTTCGAGGTGCTCCGCGAGCACTGCGCCGCGGTCGGGCGCGATCCCGACGAGATCGAGCGCTCGACCCTCCAGTCGGTCAACCTCATCCGCGACCAGCCGAGCCAGGTCGTGGACCGGTTCGGAGAGCTGTCCGACGCGGGCGCCCAGCACGTGATCTTCAGCGTCGCGAATGTCCACGACCTCGCCCACCTCGAGACGATCGGCCGTGAGGTCCTCCCCCAGCTGCGCGACCTGTAGCCGCGTCGGGAGGGGCCGCGTCGGGACCGGCCGCGTCAGGACGGGCCGCGTCGGGACGGGCCGCGTCGGGACCGGCCGGCAGGTCCTGCGGGGGGCAATCTCGTCAACCAGTCATGCCCGGACTGGTACGGCACCTAGGGACCGTTCGCGCGGCCCGGTCGCGGCCGGTTCACGCTCAGGCGGAGCGAGACGGAGCCGCGCCCAGAGCCCAGACGGGCCGGCAAGACGCCGTAGCAGTCCCCCGGAGACTGGTTGACGAACTCGTCACGAGCGGGCCCCAGGGCGGCTCTCGATCCTGTCCGCGCGGGCCCCGGGCCGCTCGTCGCCTCGCTGATCGGATGCCCGGAGTACCCTGCATCCACACGCGGTGCATCCCGCGCCGGGTGCCCCGTCGCGATACCCCAGGGGAGTATCGGAACCGTGCTAGGATGAGGCGATGAGCGACGATTCCAAGGGCCCCGCGAAGCCGGGCGACAGCGACCCGTTCGCCGGTCTGTCGATCGACTTCGGGAGCGGGCCGGGCGGCGATCCGGCACCGGCCGACAGCCTGGGCGGCGCTGCCGGCACCAACGGCAGCGGCCCGATCTCCTTCGGCGCTCCGATCGACTTCTCCGCCCCCGCCGCCCCCGCCGCGCCCGCCTCCCCCGCGGCGTCCGATCCCGCCACTCCGGTGGCCACACGGCGCGGCCCCGGCGGCCCGAACGACGGCGCCGAGCGCGACGAGCATCGGACGAAGGTCCTGATCATCGGCTCCGGCCCGTCCGGCCTCACCGCCGCGATCTACGCGGCCCGCGCCAACCTCGAACCGATCGTGCTCGCGGGCGCCGTGCCCGGCGGCCAGCTGATGATCACGACCGACGTCGAGAACTACCCGGGCTTCCCCGAGGGGATCCTCGGCCCGGAGCTGATGGCCAGGTTCCGCGAGCAGGCGGAGCGGTTCGGGACGCGGATCGTCGACGTCGACGTGGAGCGGGTGGACTTCTCCCAGCGGCCGTTCAAGGCCTGGGCGCGCGGGACGGAATACCGAGCCGATTCGGTCATCGTCGCGACCGGGGCATCGGCGCTGTGGCTCGGTCTCGAGAGCGAGACACGGCTCCGCGGACGCGGCGTCTCGGCCTGCGCGACCTGCGACGGGTTCTTCTTCAAGGGCAAGGAGATCGCGGTCGTCGGCGGCGGCGACACCGCGCTCGAGGAGGCCACGTACCTGACCCGCTTCGCGTCGAAGGTCCACCTCCTCCACCGGCGTGATGCGTTCCGGGCGTCGAAGATCATGGTCGACCGGGCGATCGACAACCCGAAGATCGAGATCCACACGAACACCGCGATCGACGAGGTCCTCGGTGGCGCCAAGGTCGAGGGCCTCCGGCTGCGCGACACCGAGACCGCGGCCGTCCGCGACGTCCCGATGGAGGGCCTCTTCGTCGCGATCGGCTACCGCCCGAACACCGAGGTGTTCAAGGACTGGCTCGACGTCGACGACAAGGGATACCTCCAGGTCCGCGACGAGACCAACTCGAAGATCGACGGGGTGTTCATCGCCGGCGACGTCCACGACCACCGCTATCGCCAGGCCATCACGGCCGCCGCCGACGGCTGCAAGGCCGCGATCGACGCCGAGCGCTGGCTCGAGTCCGAGGGGATCAGCGAGGCCACGACCGCGACGGCCTGGTGACCGACGCTTGAGTCCGGCCGAGCCCCGGCGCTTCGCGATCCTGGCCCGGCTGGGCGTCGTGCCGACGACGGCACGGCTCGTGACGGCTGCGCTCGATGAGGCGATCGAGGCCGCCGGAGCGCGGGCACGGCACGGTGACGGCCCGGGAATCGCCGCCCTCGACGCGGGCTGCGGCCGGGTCTCGCATCTCAAGCGCTACCGCTCCAGGATCGAGCGCCTCGTCGGCGCCGACATTCACGAGCCGGCACCTGGCGCGCTCCCCCACCTCGATTCCTTCGCGACGGTCGACCTGTGCGTCGACGGCGACGCGTTCCCGCCCGGCACCTTCGACGTCGTCCTCTCGAGCTTCACGGTCGAGCACTTCGCCGATCCTGCGGCCGCCTTCCGGCACCTCCACGGTTGGCTGCGCCCCGGCGGCCGGCTCGTCCTGACCACCGTCAATCGGCGCCACCCCTTCGTCCGGGCGTACCTCGGCCTGCCCG
Source organism: Candidatus Limnocylindrales bacterium (assembly GCA_035699725.1). Lineage (GTDB taxonomy): Bacteria > Chloroflexota > Limnocylindria > Limnocylindrales > CSP1-4 > CF-46. The sequence goes on from DASSPG010000219.1 coordinate 2,983, forward strand.
ACGCGCTCCGGCGCCGCCTCCAGCCGCTGGTCAAGGCGACCGTCGCCGACGCCCATCCGCTGGTCGGCGCCTGCAACGATCCGGCCGCGCTCGCCGCCGCGCTCGCCGCGGCGGGCTTCGAGGCGATCAGGGTCGAGACGGTCGGCCATCTGGCGCGGGCCTGGGGACGGCACTGGCCGACGTTCGCGTTCGGTCTGGTCGGCGATCTCCTCGCCCAGCCGTTCCCGTCGCGGCGGTCGACGATCGTGGTCGGCGCCACCGCGCCAGCGGCGCCAGCAGCGCCCGCGGCGAGTCCGCCGTGAGCGGCGCCGCCCCGGACGCTCCCCGGACACCCGGCGCCGAGTTCCGCCCCGAGCTCGAGGGCCTGCGCGCGGTCGCCGTCGGGCTGGTCCTCCTCTATCACGCCCACGTGCCGTTCCTCGCCGGCGGCTACGTCGGGGTCGATGTCTTCTTCGTCCTGTCCGGCTTCCTGATCACGGGCCTGATCGTGCGTGAGCTGCGAGCGACCGGCCGGATCGACCTGCCGCAGTTCTACGCCCGTCGCGCCCGCCGGCTCCTGCCCGCGGCCGCGGTCGCGCTGGCCGGCACGATGATCCTCTCGCTGCTCCTGCTCCCGCCACTCCGCGTCCCCGACGTCGCGGGCGACGCGGCGGCGGCCTCGCTCTACGTCTCGAACCTGCGATTCGCGCTCCAGTCGACCGACTACCTCGCGAGCGAGCTGGCGCCGTCGCCGCTGCTCCACTTCTGGTCGCTCGGGGTGGAGGAGCAGTTCTACGTGTTCTGGCCGGCGCTCCTGCTGGTCGTGGCCCGGCTGGGGGCACGGAACGGGGCACGGAACGGGGGCGCGGCCAGCACCCGTCGGCTGGCACTCGTCGTCGGCGCGGTCGCGCTCCTGTCGTTCGCGGCCTCGCTCGTGCTGACGGCGGTGAACCAGCCGTGGGCCTTCTTCTCCCTGCCGACGCGGGCGTGGGAGCTCGCCCTCGGGGCGCTCCTCGCGCTCGGAGCGGAGCGGGCGGCCCGCTTGCCGCGCCCGATCGCCGGCTCGCTCGTCGCCCTCGGCATCGGAGCGATCGCGCTGTCCGGCGTGATCCTGACGCAGTCGACGCCATTCCCGGGGACTGCGGCCCTCCTCCCGACGCTCGGCGCGGGTCTGGTGATCGCCGGGGGCGGCGCCGGCGTGTCGACGCTGCCTGGACGCCTCCTGACCCTCGCCCCGATGCGCTTCCTCGGGCGGATCTCGTACTCGCTCTACCTCTGGCACTGGCCCATCCTCGTCCTGCCGGCGGCCGCGATCGACGATCGACTGCCGCTCGTCGCCCGACTCGGCCTGGCCGGACTCTCGATCGTCGTCGCAGCCGCCAGCCAGCGATGGGTCGAGGATCCGATCCGCCACGGCCGGTTCGTCGGCCGGCGCGTCCGGCGGACGCTCGTCCTGGCGGCGACCACCAGCGTCATCGTGGCGCTGTTCGCCGTCGGCGTCGGCTCGGCCGCAACCGCCCAGCTCCCTCCGCCGGTCGCTCGCGCCTCGGACGACCCGAGCGCCCTGCCGCCCGACCCGCTCGGCTCGCTGGGCCCGTCGTCGCCCTCGCCCGCCTCGTCGCCTCCCAGCGCATCGCCCGACTCCTCGCCCGGGCCTGCTCCCACCCGCCCACCGACCCCGGCCGGGCCGGTTCCGCCCGACCTCACCCCATCGCTCGCCGCCGCGCGCGACGACGCGCCGCGGATCTACAGGGACGGTTGTCATCTCGACCAGCCGACGATCGACCCACGGGCCTGCGTCTTCGGCGACCCGGCGTCGACGACGTCGGTCGTGCTCTTCGGCGACTCGCATGCCGCGCAGTGGTTCCCCGCTCTGGAGCGCCTCGCGCGCGTCGAAGGCTGGAAGCTCGTGACCTACACGAAGTCGGCGTGCACCCCGGCCGATGTCGCGGTCTGGAACGGCTCGTTCCAGCGGGAGTACACCGAGTGCGCCGCGTGGCGCGAGCGGGTGTTCACGCGGCTCGCCGAGCTGCGCCCCACGCTCGTGATCATGGCCCCGTCGCGGACCTACACCCTCGTGGACGGGGCGGAGACCGCGAGCGTCGCGGAGCGCCCCGACCTGTGGGACGCCGGCATCGCTGCCAGCCTGACCCGGCTGCGCTCGCTCGCCGGAGACGTCGTGCTCATGGGCGACACCCCACGCTCGAAGGTCGATCCACCCGTCTGCCTGTCGAAGCACCTCGACGACGCATCCGCCTGCGCGACCCGCTCCTCCGCGGCGCTCGATGCGGGCCGGACTGCCGCCGATGCCCGCCTGGCCGCCGCGGCCGGTGCGAGCTTCATCGACCCGACCCCGTGGGTCTGCCCGAGCGAGCCATGCCCGGTCGTGATCGGCTCCTACCTCGTCCTGCGGGACAGCCACCACCTGACGACGCCGTTCTCCACGGCGCTCGCCCGCCGGCTGCTGGCGGTGCTGCCGGCCCGCCTGCACGCCACGGGAGGCTGAACCCTCCAGCGCGCCAGCACCTGCCCGGCGGGACGCCCGGCGGGGTCCTCGTCCGGCCGGTGCCGGCGAGGACCCCGCAGCGACGGACCCCCTCTGATCAGTCTCAGCTCCTGGCGCTACAGGACGGCGAAGCCGGCCAGGTCGTCGTCGGGGATGCTGACCGTGGGCGTGGACCCGTCGAAGATGGTGACGTCGAGCCCATAGCCGCCCTTGTCGAGCGTCAGGACGCCGTTGAGGCCACCGCGCCCGTTGGCATCCGTGCGGAAGTCGCCCAGGTGCTCGTGGACGAAGACCGGGCCCGCTGCGGTCATGCCTCCGCCGACCGCGTGGACGGAGTAGGTCGACAGCGGATCGAGGCCCGTCACCCGGATCTGGTAGCTGAAGCCGGCTCGGAACTGGCACCAGAACACGATGGACCCGGTCGCCTGACCGCCGGCCACGTCCGTCATGGGATCGGCGACGATCCGCGCGCCGCTCGAGACGACGCCGTCGTGTTCGACCTCACTCCACGGGATCGCGGTCGGGAGGCACTTCAGGGCGCCGGTGAACTGGTTGTAGAAGTCCGGCCACGGGCAGGCGTCGGTCGCCGGCTCGAGAACGCCGCGCGTCGGCTCGTTCGGTGAGCCGGCCCGGACGGGCCCGACCGCGACGACCGCGGCCAGCAGCACGGCAGTCAGGACGAATAGAGCACGGAACATTGTCGGCACCTCCTCACGTCCTCTGCTCGCCCGGCGGCGGGTGATCTCCCGCCATTCTCGGCCGCGCCCGGGCCTGGGGACATCCGTGCAATCCGCACCGGGCCCTGCGGTTTACCGCAGCGCGGCGAAGGTGCCGCCGGAGTTGGTTCGGGCCCAATGGCCCTTGCGATGGGGCAGTCGCACCGCTATCAGGGATCGATGGCGATCGCGATCGACAGGCCCGCGCGACCTCCGGAAGGCGGCGGCGCTGCGCCGGCGCGGCGCCTCTCGGTGCTCCTCGTCGAAGACCATGCTCTGGTCCGCGAGGGGACGCGGGAGCTGCTCGCCATGGACCCGGCGCTGCGCGTGATCGGGGAGGCCGAGCGGGGCTTGGAAGCTGTCACCCTGGCGGCGGAGCTCCGGCCCGACCTCGTGGTGCTCGACCTTGGGCTCCCGGACATCGGTGGCATCGAGGTGTCGCAACGGCTGCGGGCCCTGCCCGACCCACCGCACGTGTTGATCCTCTCCGTCCACGACGACAGCGACTACGTCCTTGCGTCACTTCGTGCCGGCGCCACGGGCTACATGCTCAAGACGGTCTCGGCGTCGGACCTGATCGCGGCCGTCTGGGCCTGTGCGCACGGTGAGGTCGTCCTGCATCCATCCATCGCGCGCGCCCTGACAGAGGACCGCAGGACCCGCGCCGGCGAGGACGTGCTGACGGGTCGGGAGACGCGCGTGCTCGCACTTGCCGCGCACGGCTGCACGAACAAACAGATCGCCGTGACGCTGGGCATCAGCATCCGGACGGTCGAGGCCGTCTGCTCGAGCGCCTTCAACAAGCTCGGCGTTGTGAACCGGGCGGAGGCCGTCGCACAGGCCTCGACTCGCGGCCTCATTCCGATCGGGCCCCTGGTGCGACCGACATGACCGTGGACCTGTCTGCCCGCTGGCTCCCGGACCCTCGGCGGCTGGCTGAGATGCTGATTCCGCCGGTTCGGCGCTCCGAATTCTGGGTCGTGCAGGTGATGATCATGGCCGTCGCGGTGGCCCACACGATCGCGGAATCGTCGTCGCTCGCCGGGAACGGCGCCCTGGAAGCGTTCCTCGCCTCGCTGCTCCTGATCCCGGTGCTCTTCGCGGGATATGTATTCGGGCTTCGAGGAGCGGCCCTCACGGCCGGCTGGTCGGTGCTGGTGACCCTGCCGAATCTGTATCTCTGGCACACGGGAGTCGAGCGGGTGGCCGAGTTCTGGCAGGCCGCCTTCGTCGTCGGGGTCGGTGTCCTCGCGGGCTATCTGTTCGACCGTGAGCGGCGGGTTCGCCGTGACAACGAGGCACGGGACGATGATCGGCGACTCATGGTCGAGGCCTTCGCCCGCCGGATGCTCCTCGCCCGCGAGGAGGAACGCGCGAGCATCGCCCGAGAGCTCCACGATGGCCCGCTCCAGAGCGCCGTCGTCCTGTGGCGCATGCTCGACCCGTCGGACGCGTCGGTCGGTGACGCCGCGCGGACGAGGTTGAGGGGCGCCCAGGCCTCGGTCGAACGACTCGCCACGGAGCTTCGGCGCTTCTGCCGCGATCTGCGACCGTCGGTCCTGACCGACCTCGGCCTGGCTCCGGCGCTTCGGGCCGAAGCGGCGGGCTTCGAGGGGCGAACGGGCATCGCCACCGACTTCCGCTCGTCGACGCCGGAACCCGATCGGCTGTCCGACGAGGCTGGGCTGATGCTGTTCCGGGTCTGCCAGGAGGCGCTCCGCAACGTCGAGCGCCACGCCGACGCCCGCAACGTCCTGGTCGAGGTGAAGGTCGACGACTCGAGCGTGACCTTGCGGGTCGCGGACGACGGCCGTGGGACCGGGAGACTGCCGTCCGCAGCCAATCTCCTCAACCAGAACCGGTTCGGCATCGTCGGCATGACCGAACGGGCGCGCGCTGTCGGCGGGGTGTTCCGGATCGGGGCACGACCGCCGTCCGGAACCACGGTCGAGGTCCAGGTCCCCCTCGCCTGACCCGCCGGCCGGGGTCGCGCGGGCGGTGTCGCCGGCCGCCGGACGCGGATCGGGACGCCAGATGGTAGCGTCGGGTCGATGGGGTTCCGTGGTGGTCGGTTCGGGGGCGGTGGCCCGTTCGGGGCGCGCAGTGAGGCACCGCCACCGGTCCCGAGGGAACGGCGCGGCCGGACGATGCGCCGGATCGCCACCTTCTTCCTGCCCTACCGCCGCCAGGTCGCGGTCGTCCTGGCCGCGATCCTGCTCACGAGCCTGATCGGACTCGTCAACCCGCTCCTGCTCAAGCTCCTGATCGACGACGCCATCCCGAAGCTCGACTTCGGCCTGCTGAACCTGTTCGTCGGGCTGATGATCGTCCTGCCGATCGTGAGCGGACTGATCGGCGTCGGCCAGGCGTACCTGAACAACGTCATCGGCCAGAGCGTCATGCAGGACCTTCGGACGGCGCTGTACGCCCATCTCCAGAACATGCCGCTCCGGTTCTTCACCGAGACCCGCACGGGCGAGATCCAGAGCCGGCTCGCGAACGACGTCGGCGGGATCCAGTCGGTCGTCACCGACACCGCGGCGTCGGTCACGAGCAACGTGGCGGTCGCGCTCTCGACGGTCGTCGCGATGTTCATCATCGACTGGCGCCTCACGGTCCTCAGCCTCGGCCTGACGCCGTTCTTCCTGTACCTGACCTACCGCGTGGGCAAGGCGAACCGCGAGGTCCGGGGCGAGACCCAGAAGTCCCTGGCCGAGATGTCGGCGGTGACCGAGGAAACCCTCTCGGTGTCGGGGATGCTGCTGTCGAAGACGTTCGGCCAGCAGGCCGCCGCCGTCGAGCGGTTCCGGCTCCTCAACGCCCGGCTGGCGAAGCTCCAGGTCCGCCAGGCGATGGTCGGGCGCTGGTTCTTCATGGTCATCGGCACGATCTTCTCGATCACGCCGGCCTTCGTGTACTGGCTCGCCGGCTGGCTGGCGATCCAGGGCGATCCCACGGCCCCGACCATCGGCGACATCGTCGCGTTCACGACGCTCCAGTCGCGGCTCTTCTTCCCGCTCGGCCAGCTGCTGAGCGTCCAGGTCGAGATCCAGGGCGCGCTCGCCCTGTTCGACCGGATCTTCGAGTACCTCGAGATGGATCCCGAGATCAAGGATGCGCCCGACGCGGTCGCCCTCCGGCCGGCCGAGGTGCGGGGTTCCGTGACGTTCGACGGCGTCTCGTTCCGCTACCCGGCGGTGGCCGTACCCGCGTCGCCGCCCGGTGACTCCGGCGCGCGCCCCGGGGAGGGCGACGAGGCTCCCCTCCCCGTGCCCGCGATCGCGATGGCCCCGCCGTTCGGCCTCGAGGACCTCACGTTCGCGGTCGAGCCGGGGCAGCTCGTCGCCCTCGTCGGCCCATCCGGTTCGGGCAAGACGACGACCACCTACCTCGTCCCGCGCCTGTACGACGTGGACGCGGGCTCCGTCGCGATCGACGGTCGCGACGTCCGCGCGGTGACCCTCGCCAGCCTGGGCGACGTGATCGGGTTCGTGACCCAGGAGACGTACCTGTTCCACGACACGATCCGGGCCAACCTCGTCTACGCCCGCCCCGGCGCGACCGACGCGGAGCTGGAGGCGGCCGCGCGGGCCGCTGCGATCCACGACCGGATCACGGAGCTCCCCGACGGCTACGACACGGTCGTCGGCGAGCGTGGCTACAAGCTGTCGGGCGGCGAGAAGCAGCGGATCGCGATCGCCCGGGTCCTGCTCAAGGATCCGCGGATCCTGATCCTCGACGAGGCCACCTCGGCCCTCGACACGGTCAGCGAGCGGCTGATCCAGTCGGCCCTGGAGCGCGTCATGGAGGGTCGGACGACGATCGCGATCGCGCATCGCCTCTCGACGATCCTGCGTGCCGACCAGATCCTCGTCTACGACCGCGGCCGGATCGTCGAGCGCGGGACCCACGCCGAGCTGCTCGCCCACGGGGGGCTCTATGCTCGACTGTACCGGGAGCAGTTCCTGGCCGAACAGGAGGCCGTGACGACGTGACCAGGCAGCGGACGGCGGAACTCGTCCACGAAGGCGGCATGCGCTTCCGGACCACGACCGGGAGCGGGCGCACGATCGTGTTCGGGGACGACGCGGGAGCGGGCGAGCTCTCCCCGGTCGAGACGCTCGCGGCCTCGCTGGCGGGGTGCTCGGCGATGGACGTCGCCTCGATCCTCGGGAAGAAGCGCCAGGTGTGGGACCTCTACCGCGTCGAGGTCGCCGCCGAGCAGCGCGACGAGTATCCGCAGGTGTTCACCCGGATCGAGGTCACCCACGTCGTCGAGGGCACGGTCGTGCTGGAGTCGGCGGTCCGGCGGGCGGTCGAGCTGTCGGCGACGAAGTACTGCCCGGTCAACGCGATGGTCGCGGCCGGGGCGACCGAGGTCCACCACCGCTTCCGGATGCGCTGCACCGGCGCGGCGCCCAAGGAGGCCGAAGGCGAGGTCGCGGTGACCGGCCCGGAGCGCCAGCCGACGATCGTCGGGTAGGGCCAGCCGCGGCGCTGAGCCGGCGGGGCGGCGGCGCGACCCTAGCGGAAGGTGATCGACGAGCCCGCCAGCCCGGCCGCCCGCGCGACGCGGCCGCGGGTCCAGATCCGGGTGACCGCCGCGGGCACCCACCAGCGCAGGAAGTACAGCCGGCAGCCGAGGCAGTAGCCGGTCACGCCGAGCACCGCCTGGAGCCCCGCGACGGCGAGGGCGAACACCCAGCCGAGGGTCGTCGCTCCGAGGGCGAATGCGACAAGTGACAGGATCAGCGCCACGCTGCCCAGGGTCTGCGCGAACCGCGGCGGATACTCGTGCTCCGGCTCGGTCGTGCCGAGGCGCGCGATCCGGACGATCCGGCGCCAGATCGCGCCATAGATCGACCAGCGCAGCCCGAACGCGGCGCTGACCCCGATCGAGAGCAGCATCAGTGCGACCCCTGGCACGAACCCGGTCGCGAACGACGCGACGAGGATCACGGCCGACAGACCTGCCCCGAAGCGATGGCCGCGGGGGTCGATCATCCGCGCCGGCGGCAGGACGGCGGCGGCGCTGACGGGGACGGCGGACGGCATCGGGGACTCCTGGGTTGGGGCGGCAGGGCCGCATCCTACAGTAATCCGACTGGTTTAGTCGAGATTGTAGTTCGGAGTCAATTCGCCTTGACGGCGGTGGCCTCGCCCGACGGCGCCGGCTCTGCAGCGACCCCTCGGCCACGCCCGGCCCGCAGCTCCTCGAGCCGTGGCCGGAGGCCCTCCATCCCGAGCCGGTCGATGACCGCCTCGGCCTCGTCGAGGATCCCCCCGACGAACGGGTCGTCCGGGCCGAGGACGAGCGCCATGTCGAAGGCGGACAGGACGAGGGACACGTCGAGGCCCATCTCGCGAAAGACGGTCAGCGCGCCACGGTACGTCTCCATCGCTTCGTCTCGACGACCGTCCAGCGCGGCCCCGGCAGCCCTCAGCGCATCGGTCCGCCCAGTCGACGCCCGCCCGTGCAGCCGGCGAGCCACCAGGCCGGCGACGAGCCGGTCGAAGGCCGGTCGATCGGCGGACCAGAGTGCGGCCCGAGCCGCCATGTGCGTGGCCCCGGCCCAGTTGATCGAACTGGTCTCGGCCGCGCTCTCCGACAGCCGCATCGCCTCCGCCCAGCTCCCGCCGAGGAAGGCGGCGAGGGCGCGGACCGACCACAGGTTGGCCAGCTCCTGGAGGTCGGGCGCCTCGCTCAGTTCAGCCTGGCTGTGCTCCGCGAGCACATCGTCGATCGGGCGCCCGCGGAACAGGAGCGCTTCCTCGTACCCGCGCAGGAGCGCTCGACGATCGCCCACCTCGAGGTCCAGCGCCAGCATCTCCTCCGCGGTCGCGATGGCCCAGTCGATCTCGCCCAGCTCGACGGCGACCTCCAATCCGTTGCCGGCCGCGGTCGCCAGGAACGCGTGGTAGCCGTTGCGTCGGGCGAGGGCCATGGCCTCCTTCGACGTCTCGAGGGCGCGCCGCGGATCACGACCCATCTGGCCACCGGCGATGTTCAGCAGGGCCCGCGCCGCGATCCCGCTCAGTCCCTGCTCCTCGGCCAGGGCGCGTCCCGTCTCCAGCGAGCCGAATCCCTCGTACGGCCGGCCATTGACGGCCAGCAGGGCGCCCTTCGTGATTAAGGTGTCGGCGACGATGGCCGGGTCGTCGAGACGCTCCGCGCGGCCGAGAGCCTGGTCGGCCAACGGAATCGCCCGGTCGATCTCCTCCTGGAACCAGTACGCCCGCGCCAGCTGGTGCTCGATGAGCGCCAGGCCCGGGTCGTCTCCGAGGTCGGCGAACTCGGCCAGCGCAGGCTCGAGGATGGCCTGCGCATCGACGGCTCGCCAGCCGTTGACCACGGCACGACCCAGGTGGCCCGTTGCCTGGGCGACCCGGCGCCGGTCGCCGAGCGCCCGCCAGGCGTCGATCGCCGCTCGGAGGTGCGTCTCGGCGGCGCCGGAGTGGCTGGCCTGATCCGACGCCACCCCGGCGCGCTCGAGCAGCTCGGCGCGCTCCGCGGGATCCGACGTGACCTCGAGTGCCTCGAGGAAGAAGCCGGCCGCCTGATCGTGGCTGCCGAGCGCGGCCGCTCGATCCGCGGCGCCGCGGAGCGCGAGGCGTGCCTGCGCCGCGAGCGCACCTGCCTCCTCCGGATCGTCGGCGGAGGCGCGGTACGCGGCGAGGTAGTGCGAGGCGAGCGCACCGGCCAGCTCATCCTCTCCCAGCCCCTCGAAGAACCGCGCCGCCGCGAGATGGCGAGCCCGCCGGTCGCGCCGGGACAGCGTGCCGTACGCCACCTCGCGGACGAGCGCCTGCTCGAAGGCGTACTGGCCGCGCTCGGGCGAACGAGGATCGACCTGGTGGACGACGAGCTCGCGCCGAGCGAGGGACCGCAGGAGCCGCTCGATCGTCTCGGCATCGTGCCCGCTGACCGCCCCGATCCCCGCCGGCGTGAAGCTCTGCCCGAGCACGGCGGCGTCGCAGATCAGGGCTCGTTCGTCCGTCTCCAGCGCGTCGAGGCGAGCCGCGATCAGGGCCCGGAGCGTCGCCGGGACCGCCAGCTGCTCGAGCCGGTCGATCGGGCGGTAGCGGCCGTCCTCGGCCACGAGCCGACCCTCGGCCACGAGCATCCGGACGGTCTCGACCGCGTACAGCG
>DASSPG010000220.1:0-10475 GCA_035699725.1 Candidatus Limnocylindrales bacterium
GACAAGGTTGTCGAAGAGCTCACACAGAAGGAGATCGCCGATGAACGCAGGACGAGGGACTGAGCCCACCCCCATGAAGCACCGTACGACAACGGAACGGACGTCCGACCTCGAGCTGGTCGTCACCCGAACGTTCAATGCCCCGGCACGCATCGTGTTCGAGGCGTGGACCAAGCCCGAGCTGTTCCAGCGCTGGTGGGTGCCGAAGTCGATGGGCATGTCGCTGCTTGCCTGCGAGATGGATGTCCGCGTCGGGGGCACGTACCGCTTCGTGTTCGGCAGCGATGGCATCACGGTCATGGAGGTGTTCGGCAGGTACATCGAAGTGACGCCCTACTCCCGCCTCGTATGGACCAACGACGAGGGTGTGGAAGGGGGCGCTGTCACCACGCTGACGTTCGAGGACACGGGCGGCCAGACGCTGCTGGTGAAGCACGATCTCTTTCCCTCGAAGCAGGCGCTTGACCATGAGCTGGCCTCCGGCGCGGCGGATGGGCTGCCCGAGCAGCTCGATCAACTGGACGACCTCCTCGTCACGCTGGGTACCTGATCGCCAACGCCTTCTCGTTGGTCGCAGCCGCGTTCGCCGCCTACGCCGCGCCGTCACCGGATCCGGGTGATCAGTCGATCAACAACCGCGAGGATGGACTCGAGGTCGCCGAGGTAGATCTCGTGGCCGGACGCCACCTGGGAGAACCCGCCATTCGGCCATTCCTGGCTGACGGCTTTCATGATCGACTCGTATGCGGAGTAGGTACGACCGCAGATGTCGTCTGGGCTCACGCACTGTGCGATGGTCGAGATCAGCAGCTCGAATGGCACGCCGGGAGGAGCGGGCAGGTCGTCGATCTGTTGGCTGGATGCGCGATAGTCGAACGACTCAGCGTTCTCGCCCGAGAAATACGCGGTTTCCTCTGCCCGTTCACGCTCGGTCATCTCCGGAAAGCCCTGCTCTTGCCAGGCAGCGAAGGGAGGCACGGGGTTCATTGCCAGCACTCCCGCCACGTCCTGTTGGAACGTTCGCGCGTACAGCTGCACAAACATGCCGCCGGCGGAGTGGCCCACCAGGAGGTAGGGGCCCGGCGCGGATGCTTCCGACAGCAGCGCATTCAGGTCGGCGACGACCTCGGCCGCCGTGCGCGGCGTCGGCGCGCTTCCGCTCCGCCCAAGGTTCGCCCGATCGTACGAGCAAGCGATCCCCCGCTCAGCGAGCGCGTGCTTCAATCCGCCCATGGCGTCCGACGACGCACCTTCGCCGCCCTCGAGAACGAACGTCGGCGAACCTTGCCCGATGCAGTCGATGAAGAGGTCGCGGCCGTTCGCAGCGAATGTTCCGGTGATCCGCGGGTCGATCGCCGGTGACGCCTGACCCGAGCTCGGTGGAGGAACGGCCGCGTCCGGCGCTTCAGACGCGGCTGGGGAGCATGCAGTCAGGGTGACCGCCAGCGCCAGGATCGCAGGGGCTCGGTCGCGCAAGGGTGACCTCCCTCAAGCCCGCGACGACTCCTCGCCCCCGCGAGCAGGGTGACGAGCATTGGCTCGAGGGTCAAGGGATCGGGTGGATCATTCCGCGCACCACGAGCGCGAAGCGGCATGCCGTACCAGACGGGCCACGGCCGACCAGGCCTTGCCCGGGGAATCGGAGCGGGTACGATGGGCCGATGAGCGTCGAATCGCCGACGCGGGGTTGCCCGAGATGCGAGGCGGCCGTGGCCGCCGACGCACGGTTCTGCGCGAGCTGCGGCCAGGCACTCGGCGAACCGACCACGACCGACGCCGCGATCCACACGCGCCTGGCGGCAGCTGCTCCCACGCCCCTGGTGGCCAAGATGCGCTCCGCCCGGCTGACGGGCGAGCGCAAGCCGGTGACGGCGCTGTTTGCCGACGTCGTCGGATCCACCACGCTCGCGGAGCAGATCGACCCCGAGGACTGGACGGCGCTCATCAACGAGGCCTTCGACCTCATGTCGCGCGCCGTCTTCCGCTACGAGGGCACGATCGCCCAGCTCCAGGGCGACGCGATGGTCGCGTTCTTCGGGGCCCCGGTGGCCCACGAGGACGATCCGGACCGGGCCGTCCGGGCCGCGCTGGACATGGTCGCCGCCATCGACGAGTTCGCCCGCCAGCTCCGTGCGAGCCACGGCATCGAGTTCCGGATCCGGGCCGGGATCAACAGCGGCCCGGTGGTCGTCGGCAACGTCGGGACGGACCTTCGGTACGAGTACACCGCGCTGGGCGACGCGATGAATGTCGCCGCCCGGATGCAGGCCGCCGCGGAGCCGGGCTCGATCGTGATCACCGCCAGCACCCACCGCCTCGTCGCCGACGCCTTCGACACCGAGGACCTCGGCGAGATCGAGGTCAAGGGCAAGACGGAGCGGGTCCACGCCTTCCGCGTGACCGGCGTCCGCGCGGAGCCGCTCCGCCGGCGCGGCCTCGAACGGGCCGGCCTGGAGAGCCCGATGATCGGGCGCGACGGACCGCTCGGCACGCTGCGCGACCTCCACGCCGCCGTCCGGCCGGGCGCCGGCCGCGTCGCGCTCGTGATCGGCGAGCCCGGGATCGGCAAGAGCCGCCTCCTCGCCGAGCTGCGTCATGGCGTCGGCGACGCGGTCTGGCTCGAGGGCCGGAGCGTGTCGTACGGACGCGGCCTGCCGTACCACCTGCTCCTCGACCTCGTCCGCAACACCCTCGGCATCCCGTTCGCCGGCCCCGAGGTGGAGGCGCGCGCGATCCTCGACCGACGCCTCGATGAGATCCTCGGCGACGAGGCCGCCGACACCGCGACCTGGGTGGCCCATCTCCTGGGCCTGCCGCTCCGGCCGGACGAGCACGATCGCGCCCAGATCGACCCGGAGATGATGCAGGGCCGCTACCTCGCCTCCGCGAACCGTCTCCTGCGCGCGCTCTCGAGCGAGCGTTCCGTCGTCCTCGTGTGCGAGGACCTCCATTGGGGCGATCCCGCGTCCGTCACGCTGCTGACCCAGCTCCTCCCGATCGCCGCCCAGCTGCCGGTCCTGTTCGTCGCGGCCCTCCGCAGCGACACGGACGCCCCCGGCTGGAAGCTCGTGACCACGGCCCGCGAGCTGTTCGGCGCGGCGCTGACCGAGATCCACCTGGAGCCGCTCTCGGCCAGTGACAGCCGCGACCTTGTGGCGAACCTGCTCGAGATCGAGTCCCTCCCCGTGTCGGTCCGCGACGCCATCCTCGCCCGGGCGGAGGGCAACCCGTTCTTCGTCGAGGAGGTCATCCGGATGCTCATCGAGAAGGGCGCGATCGAGCGCCGCGGCGAGCAATGGATCGCGACCGAGGCCGTGTCCGCGATCGAGATCCCCGAGACGCTCCACGGCCTCCTTCTCGCCCGGATCGACCAGCTCCCGGAGTCGGCGAAGTGGAGCCTCCGGGTGGCGTCCGTCATCGGGCGCCAGTTCCCGGTCCGGGTCCTCGAGCGCGTGCTCGGCGAGACGAAGGAGTAGTCGCGATGGCAATCGACGTCCAGCTCGACACCCTCGAGGCCAAGGGCCTGATCCGGGTCGCCGCGGCTCGCCCGGAGCTCGAGTACCTGTTCCGCCACTGGCTCGTGCAGGACGCGGCCTACGGCTCGCTCCTCAAGCAGGAGCGCAAGGAGCTCCACCGGCTCGTCGGCGAGGCGCTCGAGGCGCTCTACCCGGAGCGCGGCGCGGAGCTGGCGGGCGTCCTCGCGATCCACTTTAACGAGGCCGGCGACGCCATCCGCGCGGCCGACTACCTGATCGCGGCCGGCAACTTCGCGATGGACCGCAACGCGATCGCCGAAGCGTATGCGGCCTTCGATCGGGCGCGTCAGGTCCTGCCGCCAGCCGCACCGGACGACGACACCGCCCAGCGCCGGCGGCGGGTCGAGATCGAGGTGGGCCGCAGCCGGGCCGGCTGGAGCTTCCTGTCGGTCGATGGCATGGTCGCCGACCTCGATCGCATCCTGCCCGAAGCGGAGGCGCTCGCCGAGCCGGACCTCCTGGCCCCGATCCACCTGGCGCTGGCCATGGCCCGGATGCAGCTCGGCGAGGCGGCATCCGATCCCGCAGTGAAGCGCTCGCTCGATCGGATCGCCGAGATCGGGGAACAGATCCACGACCCCACGCTGCGCGCGCTTCAGCTCGCCGTCGTCGGGCTGACCCAGGTCTTCACCGGGCCGATCCGTGACGGCGTCGCATCCCTCGAGCAGGCGGTGCCGCTCCTCGAGCAGCGCCGCGACGCGATCGGGGCGTCGTTCGCCCGCGGGGCGCTCGCCATGGGCTACGCCCATCTCGGCGAGTTCGAGAAGGCCGAGAAGGCCGCCCAGTACGCCCTGGACATCGCGGCCGACGGCGACGTGATCTCACAGCTCGACGCCCAGATCGCGATGTCGATGGTCCACTCGGTGCAGGGTCGCCTCGATGAGGCGGTCCCGCTCGCCCAGGCCTGCGTCCAGCGCTCGGACGAGACCGGCGCGTCCGCCTGCGCCATGGTCAGCCTGTGGATCCTCGGCGACGTCTACCAGCGCCAGGGTCGGCCGGCCGAGGCGCGACCCCTGCTCCAGCGCGGCGCCGACCTCGCCCTCGTCGTGGACCGCATGATGTGGCGGCCGAGCCTCCAGGCGTGGCTCGGCACGAGCGCGACCGCGCTCGGCGACTTCGCCGCGGCCGAGGGCAGCTGGGAGGAAGCGCTTGCGACCACGCGGGCCATCGGCAACCGATTCGGCGAGTCCGGGATCCTCTGGAAGCGGGCGGAGGCGTTGGCGGCGCGCGGCGAGCACGGGGCGGCCTGGGATGACTTCGCCGCGAGTGCGGCGATCCTCGAGGAGTTCGGGGCCCGGCCGCAGCTCGCCCGCGTGCTCCGCGGCTGGGGCGAGAGCCTCCGAGCGGGCGGCGACACCGTCCGCGGGGACGCGACGCTCCGGCGGGCCCAGGCCCTGTTCGAGGAGATGACGATGGAGCCCGAGGCCGCGGCCGTCCGGGCGTCCCTCGCGGCCGCTTCCTCGTCGGCGGGGCCGTCCGAGCCGCGGAGCGCCTCCTAGCCGGACCAGGAGGCGTCGACCACCTCGAGCTGGCGGACCCGGATCCCGTACGGATACATCTGGACCGGCTGGAACCCGAATTCGAGCGCCTCGACGGACGTCCCCTCGTGACCGAGGAAGCGCAGGATCTGCCCGTCGGCCGTGGCCGTGATCCGGTACCGGCCCAGGGCAAGCGCATCCAGGCCGTCCACGACCAGGACCAGGGCGGCGGCGACGCGCCAGACGGCGCGCGATCCATCGGGAAACGCGAATCCCTCCGGCGACAGGCGGCGAACGAGGGGTGCGATCAGCGGCCGATGACGAGCAACCTGGAGCGGGCCTGGTTCCGGCTGATTGCGGGCGCAGGATATCCGCCGCGCGGCGGTGCTCCCGGCGGCGGATCCGGTCAGTGGGGCGCCCGGACCACGCTCTCGAGCGTGGCTTCGGCCAGATGCTTCAGCAGGTCGTCCTGGGCCGCGGCGAAGACCGCGTGGACGTCGCAGACGCCCACGATCCGGCATGGTCCACCACGCAGGACGCAACGCCGGCGACGGCTGTCGCCCTCGACGGCCTCGACCACGTCCAGCAGGGTGATCGCGACCGGCGATCGCCGCAGGCGGTAGCCGCCGGTCCTGCCCGCCGCACCTTCGACGAGCCCCGCCGCGACGAGATCACCCATGACCTGGACCAGGAAGCGCGCCGGAATGTGCTCCTCGAGGGCGAGCCGGCGGACGCTCCGCCGTTCGTCGCCCCCCGTCCGGGCGAGGGCGAGGGACGCCCGGATCGCGTAGTCGGCCCGCTTCGTCAGCTCGAGACGCACCGTGGGCGTCAGTTCAACGGGTCGCCGTCGCCGGCCATGAACAGCCCGAGGGCGCCACGGCCCACGAAGTTGAAGGCGTGGGTCACGAGCGGGTACATCCCGTCCTCGACGGCCCGGAACTCGACGATGGCGCCCTGCGCCGGCGCGAGGTCGACCGCCTGGCTGCCCCAGCCACCCGTGTTGCCGCGGGCGAGGGCGATCCCTTCCTTGATCACGGTGTCGAAGACGGTGCCGACCACGTGGAAGGAGCTGTCGATGCTGGGCCCGGCGTCGAGAACGAACACCCGGACCCGGCCACCGGTCTTGATGGCGATCGGGTTGTCCTTGTACTGGTTGGCGATCCCGTTGAAGACCACGAAGTCGGGTGCCGGCGCGGCGGCGAATGCCTTGTCGTAGTCGACGGGCTGGCGCTGCGGGCCGAGGTACCACTCGCTCTGGACGAGGGCGAACTCGTGGTCGACCGGCGGCAGGCCGCCCTCGGGCTCGACGATGACCATGCCGAACATCCCGTTGGCGATGTGATGGAGCGCAGGCGCCGTTCCGCAGTGGTACATCCACACCCCCGCGTAGTCCGCGGTGAAGGTGTAGGTGAACGTCTCGCCCGGGGCGATCTCCACCATCTGGCGGTTCATCGCCGTCTGGCTGGCATGGAAGTCGATGGAGTGGCTCATCGAGCCCCGGTTGGTGAGATGGACCCGGACGGTGTCGCCGAGGTGCACCCGGATCGTCGGCCCGGGCACCTGGCCACCGAACGTCCAGGCGTGGACGACGAACCCCTTGGCCACCGTGATGTCCTTGTCGACGATCGGGAGGTCGATGTCATGGACGGTCCCGCTCGGCAGCGCCGGCGCAGTGGCGTCGCGGAGCTCGTACGGCGGGGCGGCCGGGTCGGCGACGGGGGTCGCGGTCGCCGTCCCCGGCGTGCCGCCGCTCGCGGCCGGCGCCGGCGCGCTGCCTGCGACCGCCACGGCCCCGGTCATGCCCGCGGGGGCGTGACCCGGGATCGAGCACAGGAAGGTCAGGCCGGCGGCGGGAATCGTGACCGAGCCCTTGGCCGTCGCGCCCGGGTCCGCCACGATCTTCGTGCCGTCGGCGAAGGTCACGTCGTGCACGGCGGCGCCGGTGTTCCGCAGCACGACGGGGAACGTGCCGGGTCCGGCCACCGTGATCGCGGCAGGCGTGAACCCGAGATCGAAGGACTCGATCGCGATCTCGGACCCCACCGCCACCGCCGCGCCGCTCGTGGCGGCGGATGCCCGCGGGCTCGGCATCACCTGGCCCGCCATCTGGCCGGCGGGCGCGGCGGTCGGCTTCGTGGTCGGAGGGTACGTCCAGGCCGGCCGACCGGGGCTCGCGCACCCTGCCACGGCCGCGGCGACGATGAACGTGACGATGGGGGTGCGAAGCGAGCCACGCATGCGATCGGCTCCTTTGCCCGGCTCGACGCCGGGCGCTGGCGGAAATTCACACTGGATTGGTATGAGTTTCCGCTCCGTCAGGCCGGGCCGACCCCTGCCATCCGGCCCCTTCGGACCGGGCCATCGGACCCTCGTCCGCGCACCGCAGGCGGACGCGAGCGCTCAGTCGCGACTGGCCGTCGCCGTCCCGTCGCCCGGGTCCATCGCGAGGTACTCGCCGCGCAGCAGCTCCGACAGGCGGCGCGCGCCGGCCCACGCCTCGGAGCCCATCACCTGCTCGGCCTGCCACTGCCGGGCCGCCTCCCAGGCCAGGCGCAGATCCTCGCGACCCGCCGCGTGGATCGCCTCGTCGTACCGGGCGCTCAGCTCGCGGGCCGTGATCTCGCTCTGGGTCGGGTTGCCGCTTCCGCGGGCGAGCTCCTCCTCGGCGGCCAGCCAGTCGGCTGCGATCCGCTCGATCGAGCCCTCGGGCAGTCCGCGCGGCGCGCCGTCGTCGGAGGCGTCTGCGGAAGGGACGGGGGCGTTGGCGACCGGAGGCGTGTCCACCGACTCACGGTAGTCGATCGACGGCGAGCGCGGGATCTCAGGCCTTCCGTTCGAGGATCGGACGGGCCTTGTCGGGGTCGTCGACGACGAAGGCGAACATCGCCCGGTCGCCCCATCGGCCGAGGAACAGGTGGCCGTAGATGTTCACGCCCGCATCGGCCAGCGCGCGCGACAGCCGAGCCATCCCGCCGGGGCGATCGTCCACCTCGGTCAGGATCGACTCGCCCTCGATGAACGTGTAGCCGCCGGACCGGAGGACCTCGCGCGCGGCGTCGTCGTCGGCGGTGGTCATGATGATGTGGCCCGTGTCGCCGATGCCGCCACCCCCGATCGCCCGGAGGTCGATGCCGCGGGCGGCGAGGGCCTCCGCGAGCGACGCGAGACCGCCAGGGACGTTCTTCAGCTCGACGACGAACTGGTTGGCCATGGAACCTCCGACGCACGGGACTGGGCCGCGATTCTAGCCCCTGCCTGCCCCCCGGGAGCACGTGGTACGTTCGCTCGCGTGGAACGCCCGATCCGCGCATCGCTCGCCGACCTGCCGCCTGCCGTCGCGGCCGCCCTCGCCGCGCCGACCGACGGCGCTCGGGGCGTCGTGGAGGCCGCGGGGATCCCCTTCGTCCACCGCTCGTGGGGCGACCCGTCGGGCGCGCCGCTCCTGCTCGTCCACGGGGTCACGGCCTCGTCGCGGACGTGGTGGCGGGTCGGGCCGGCCCTGGCAGCCGGACTCGGCCGGCGCGTGATCGCGGTCGACCAGGCGGGCCACGGCGAGACGGGCCACTGGGTCGGACATCACCGGTTCGCCGACAACGCCGCGGACATCGTGGCCTTCACGCGGGCGGCGGGATTGGCCCGGCCGGATCTCCGGGTCGTGGGCCACAGCTGGGGTGCCATGACCGCCGCCGCCCTGCCCGGCGCGGGCCTGCCGCCCGAGGTGCTCGTGCTCCTCGACCCGCCGGCGATCCCGGCGGCCTCCCTCGCGGCGATGCTCGACGACCCGGTCGAGCGTCCCTATGACGACCTGGCTGAGGCCCTGGCCGCGGTCGGCGGGCTGTACCGGACCTGGCCATACGGTGATGTCCACGCCAAGGCCGACGGGTTGACCAGGTTCGACGCGGCCGCCGTCCGCGCGATCCTGCTCGAGAACGGCGACTGGGACGGTGGGCTGGCCGCCCTGTCCGATCCGGCGGCGCGCTCCGTCGCGACCTGGCTCGTCCGCGGCGAGCCGGCGGCGGGCGGTCTCGTCCCGGACGCCGCGGCGGCCCGGTTCCGGGATCGGCTCGGGGAGGGCCACGTCCTCACGATCGCCGGCGGCAACCACTCGCCGATGCGCCTCCATCCCGAGGCGACGGTGCTGGCCCTCCTCCTGGCGCTGGGTGCGGATCTCGCCGCGGGTGCCGAGCCGGATGTCGATCCGGCGGGCCCCGGCGTCGCCGAGCGGGTCGTGTCGGCGGTGGGTGCTGTCGTCGAGGCGACCGTGCGCAAGTTCGACGAGCGCCCCGGGGCCCGGGTCCGGCGCGTCCGCCGGCTCGGCCAGCAGCCCCTGCCCACGCTCGACGAGGTCCACCCCGATGCCGTCCACCGCCAGCGACGGGAGCTGGGCGTCCGGACGATCGACGTGAGCGAGATCGCCGGGACCGCGGTCGGGGGCGGCCAGCGGGGCGGCGACTTCCTGCCGCTCAAGCCGTTCCGCTCCCGCAACTGGGCGGCCCGCTGGCAGCGCCTCAGCAGGGCCGCCGACACCCTCGCGATCCTCCCTCCGATCGACGTCCTGCGCCACGGAGACGGCTACTGGGTCGTCGACGGCCACAACCGGGTGGCGATGGCCCTGTATCGCGGCCAGGTCTCGATCGACGCCGACGTGATCGACCTGGTCGATCCCGCGGCGGCGACCCGCGAGCCCGCGGAATCCTTCGCCTCGCTGATCGACGACAGCCGCGACCTGCGCGCCGCGATCCGGCGCCCGGCGGACAGCGCCGAGCCGTGATCCGACGGCTGCGGATCGAGTGGCCCGATCCGCGCCCGTTCGCGGATCGCGCGGGCCGGCCGATCCGGTTCCTCGTCGCCTCGGATGACCCCGAGCCCGCCCTGCAGCACGCGGCCAACCGGGCCGACCTCGGCGCGCTCGACGGGATCCTCGGCTGCGGCGACCTGGAGCCGGACTGGTTGATGTTCCTGGCCGACGCGTTCCACGCCCCGCTCGTCTACGTCCGGGGCAACCACGATCGCGGGGGCGGCTGGATGGAGCGGCCCCTCCTCGTGCCGGACTGGCTCCGCGCCGGCCGGATCGAGCGGATCGCCGGGATCCGGATCGTCGGCATGGAGTGGCCGGGCATGGATGAGCCCGGCAACCGGCGCCGGCCGTGGCTGGCCTGGCGCCAGGTCCTGCGGATCGCAGGCCGGCTGATCCAGCGCCGCCTGTGGGGCAGCCCGTTGATCGTGATCAGCCACGTCCCGCCGGCCGGCGTCGGCGACACGCCGGGCGATCGCTATCACGGGGGGTTTGGCGCCTATCGCTGGCTCCTCGACCGGCTCGCGCCGCCGATCTGGCTCCACGGCCACACGACGACGGCATCCGTTCCGCGCCTGGTCGAGGAGTCGGGGCGGACGATCGTCGTGAACGCGACCGGAGCGGTGCTCGTCGAGATCACGGGTCCCGCCGTGGGCGGCTGACCCG
>DASSPG010000221.1:0-1697 GCA_035699725.1 Candidatus Limnocylindrales bacterium
TCACGCGCGCGACATCGCCCGGGAAGGGAAGCCCGTCGAGCACGACGCCACCGTCTCGATGGGCCCGTCGTCGACTACACAACGGCTGCGATTCGCTCCTCGTACGCCTCGACAAGCGCAAACAGCTCGTCGGCGGCGTACTGCCGGTCATAACCACCCTCCGTGATCTGCCGGAGGACTCCGGCGTCGGCGAGGGCCTTGAGGCCGTCGAGGGCTCGCTGATGCGAGGCGCCAATCGCGGCTCGAATCGTCGCCGCAGACGTGATCGGCTGAGCCGGCAGCGCTGCGATGATCCGCGCCGCTGCCGAGTCCCGCCGGGGGCGACCTGCACGCTCGTGCCACTCGGCCTCCAGCGCCCGAACGTTGTCCGCGAGCTCTGCCGACAGCCGGGCCGCCCGCTCGCACGCGCCCGCGAACGACGCGCACCACTCCGCGATCCTGCCGTCCCGGAAGCCGACGAGACCTGCGATGTACTGATTCGCGCGGGCAGCCAGGACAATCGAGATCGGCGGCACGAAGCGCGGGGCGACGCCCCGTCGGCGAAGGACCGCGTGGATCAGGCAGCGCCCCACGCGGCCGTTGCCGTCGAGGAACGGATGGATGGTCTCGAACTGGGCGTGCGCGATCGCTGCCTGGGCGACTGCCGGCAGATCGTCGCGATTGACGAAGGCCACAAGGTCCCGCATCAGGCCCTCGACCTCGCCTTCCGGGGGCGGGACGTAGCGCGCGTCGAGCGGCGAGTCGAGTCGGCCACCGATCCAGTTCTGCTCGCGCCGAAACTCGCCCGGCGCCACGCGATCCCCCTCTCCGGCCATCAGGGTTCGATGAATCGCACGGAGGTCGTCGGCGGCCAGTGGACGCGCGGCGTCGCCCATCACGATCGCCTGCTCCATCGCAACGACGTTGGCCGCGACCGTGCGGGCGGTGCCTCGTGCGGCTCGCGGGTCGAGAAGTGCGCGGGCAAGGTTGCGCTGCGTCAGCTCGTACCCCTCGATCCGGGACGATGCAATCGCCTCCGACCGGAGCAGCAATGCCCCGATGGCCTCGAGTCCTGCGACCGACGGTGATCCGTTCAGGTCCCGGATCGCCCGGTCGGCGGCCGCGACGATCTCGGCGACTTCGAACGTCGTTGCCGGGTCGATGGCCGCGATCCGCTCCGGGACAAACGCTTGGTAGTTGAACGATGCTCGTGCGCGTCGGCCGCCATACGCGCCCGGCCTGCCTTCCCAGCGTCGCTCAATGAACGGGGACACGGTCCGTCGCCCACATCTGGCCGGTCGATAGAGTCACTTTGAACACTTACGGAAGTCTGTCGGTCTAAGTGTTCAATGTCAACGACGTGATTGAACGGATCGGCCCGAGATGTGGTGGCCGCGCAGCCCTGCTCCGGCGCTTGCTGGTCGGCCGTGATCACCATGCCTCGGCCTCGGACGTCGACGCCGCCGCTAGGACGCCCGCTGGAACTCCGCGTACCGACGCGCGAGGCGCTCCTGATCCGGGAGGTCGGCCAGCCGCCGCGGGAGGAGGATCCGGCGCTCGTGGATCTGCTGGAGACCCACGACGAGCATCGGGCCGTCCGACTCCGCGAGGATCGAGGGCCTGACCTCGACCCGGTAGTCGGGCCGGATCGCGAAGAAGAAGCGGTCGAACGCCGCGTGGTGCAGCTTGCACAGCGCGACACCGTTGCTGACGACCGG
>DASSPG010000222.1:0-4804 GCA_035699725.1 Candidatus Limnocylindrales bacterium
CCGCTCGACGAGGTCGTACACGCGGCGGTTGCCGTCGCGCCGCGACAGGCCGAGGACTCCTGACTCGGCCAGCGCCTCGAGGATCGCCCGGACCTGGTTCGTCGGGCGCCAGTACCAGTCGATCGCGGCCCGCGGCTCGACGTCGACCGACGACATCGGGCCGGTCGCGCGGACCTTCGCGAGCAGCTCCGCGACGAGGTCGGCGTGGGCGACGAACGCGTCTTGATCGTGGCGAAGGCGCGCCCGGTCCCAGGCGACCCGGTACCACGGCAGCTCGGCGGTCGGGACCAGGGACAGGCCTTTGTTGTACGTCTCGAACAGCGCACGTCGCTCATACAGCAGGGCATCGGTCTGCTCGCGCCGATAGCCCGCGACACGCGACAGGAGCACCAGGTCGTGGTTCCGCCCGGCGACCTCGATCGGATCGAACTGGATCGAGCCGAGCCGGTCGAACACGGCCATGACTCCGTCGGGCCCCGCCGGTAGGGACCGCGGCGGCGCGAGCAGGTGGTGGATCGCGAGGTACCGACGGGCAACGGCACGGCTGATCTCGCGCACGCCGGCCGGCGCGGGTGGGGGGCTCACCCGGGGATCATCGGCGACGATCGCGTCAGGGCCTGTCAGGTTCGACTGCCGGGCCGGCCGTCACGGCTGCGACGTCGGTGGCGTCGGCATCGGCCAGCTCGAGCAGGCGATCGATGAACGGCACCTGGGTCGGCTTGAGCCTCCGGCGCGCCTCGTCGGGCGCGAACCACTCGACGCGGTCGATCTCGGCGAACGTCCGGCGCCGCCCGCTCCGGGGTGGCCACTCCATCTCGAACGTGTTCGAGATGGACGTCACGGGATCGAGATCCCCCTCGATCGCCCAGCCGTGGACGACCTTGCCGCCCTTCTGGACGATCGTGCCGAGCGGGATCGGCGGCTCGCCGCCCGGCTGGCCGGCCGGCGCGGGATGACCGGTCTCCTCGGCGAACTCGCGCCGCGCGACGGCGAGGAGGTCGTCCATCGCATCGTCCGGCTCGCCCTTCGGGATCGTCCAGTGCCCGGCATCGCGCCGGGCGAAGAACGGACCGCCGGGATGGGCGAGCAGCACCTCGAGGCCACCGCCCGACGCCGTGTCGCGGCGGCGGAAGAGCAGGATCCCGGCGCTCCGGCGGACGACCATGCGCTCGATCGTAGCGGCATTCCGGCGGCTGCGATGCACCTGCAACCCCCTCACGGGAGGGGGTCGTCGGCGCGACACGGTACGCGGGCGATCGTTGAGCACAGCACGCGAGCCGGAAGGAGAACCCATGCCAGACATCTCCCTGCCGGAGATCCACCTGCCGGACATCAAGCTGCCGGAAGGGCTCCGCGACATGAAGCGCCAGGACATCCAGAACGCGATTGGGGACCGAATGCCGAAGAAGATCGAGATGCCGGACGTCGACCTTTCGAAGGTCGACCTTCCGAAGGCGGTCGAGGACCGCCTCAACCAGATCGAGAAGGCGATCAACAGGATCGACCTCCCGAAGTCCGTCGAGAGCCGGATGCCCGGCCGGAAGAAGTCGAGCCCGATCCTCCCGGTCGCGGCGTTCCTCGCCGTGGGATCGATGATCGCGGCCGCGTGGTGGCTGCTGACGTCCCCGTCGGCGACGACCAAGGTCCGCGAGACGGCCGACCGGATCAAGAACAAGGTCACCGGTCGCGAGACCGGGGTCGCCGTCTACGACAACGATTCGGATCTGGGCAGCCTGCTGCCGAACCCTGATCAGAGCCGGCCGTCCGTCGAGGGCGAGACCTGGCCCGACACGTTCGCCGAGCTCGGCGAGACGGTGAAGGCCGGCAACGGCACCGCGTCGGAGCATCCCGCCTCCGTCTGAGCCGGGGACATTCCATTCGCGCCGAACCGTCCGGCGCCACCCGTCCGCGACGGCGGCCCGCCCAGGGCCGCTGTCGCGTCTCTGTGCCCGGCGATCTCCCATGAGCCAGGGCGACCGCGGACGGCCATCGGCTTTGCTATCGTCCGCCGGTGCCGATCGACGTCCGCCCCATCCATGACGACGAGCTCCCTGCCTGGTTCGACGCGCTGAGCTCCGGCTTCCTGGATCGCCCGGACATCCCGAGGATCGTCGAGGAGGTCCGACCCCACTGGGACCTCACCCGGTGCTGGGGCGCCTTCGCGGACGGCAGGATCAGCGGCACGTTCCGCTCCTGGGCGACCGAGATGACGGTTCCGGGCGGCCGCCAGGTCAGGGCCACCGCGATCACGGCCGTCGGCGTGCTGCCCACCCATCGACGCCAGGGGATCCTCACCCGGATGGCCGGCGCCGAGCATCGCGCCGCCCGCGAGCGCGGCGAGATCGTCTCGATCCTGTACGCCTCGGAGTACCCGATCTACGGCCGCTTCGGGTACGGGCCGGCGACGACGGCGGCGACCTGGACGCTCGACGCGTCCGCCACCGGGTTCCACGGCGCGCCCCGCGGGACGATGGAGCTGCTCCCGACCGATGAGTCGGGAGAGGCAGCCGCCCGCGGCGTCTTCGAGGCGTGGCGAGTGCGCCAGCCGGCCGAGATCTGGCGGCGGCCGATCACGTGGCTGTCGGACTTCGGACGCGGCGGGTCGGGCTGGGGCGCGCCCTGGAAGGGGTTCCTCGTCGTCCGCCGTGACGAGGGCGGCGCGATCGACGGCTACGCCCGCTACCACGTCGAGGAGAAGTGGGAGCATCGCCAGCCACGCAACACACTCGTCGTCGACGATCTCCACGCGCTCGGTGACGACGCCTACGCCGAGCTGTGGCGGTACCTCGCCGCAGTCGACTGGGTCGCGACGGTCAAGGCCGAGCGGCGCCATCCCGCGGAGCGGCTGCCGTGGCTCCTGACGAACGCCCGCGCCGCAGTCCCGTCCGAGGTGGGTGAGGGGCTGTGGGTGAAGCTGCTCGACGTGCCGGCGGCGCTGGCCGCGCGCACCTACGAGCGGGCCGCGGATTTGGTCCTCGAGGTGGTCGCCCGGGACGGAGGGCCGGACGGTCCGACCGAGCGCCGGGTCCGGGTCGCCCTGGCGGCTTCTCCCGACGGCGCGACGGCGCACGAGACGGACCGGGAGCCGGACCTGAGCCTGGACGGCGGCGCGCTCGGCGCGGCCTACCTCGGCGGCTCGCGGCTGCGCGACGCCGTCCTCGCCCGGGGTTGGGACGAGCACCGGCCCGGCGCGCTCGCCACGGCCGACGCCCTGCTCGCGACCCTCGACCCGCCCTGGACCTCGACGTTCTTCTAGTTGGCGCGCCTCCCCTAGTTGGCGCGCCTCCCCTGCACGTGATTCAGCCGATCGGGAAGTAGATCTCGGTGACCGGCGGCCCGGGGTCCTGTGGTCCGGTCACGTAGGCCTCCCACGGCGGCCCGCTGGCCGTCATGGCGTGCTCCTTCATCCACGCCTGCACTCGCTCCCAGGCCTCGCTGATGGTGTCGTATGGGCCGACATGCGTCGTCATCACGGTGGCCCCACCCGGCAGCTCGCTGAGCTCGACCCGACCGCTCGGCGTCACCGTCCCGGAGAACGGGAAGCCGATCTCCGCTTCGACCTGCGGGCCGAACGCGAGATACCGGGCGAACGGAGGACCGGCGGGAGTGGCCCCGCCGGCCGTGATGGCCTTCAGGGTCAGGTCGAACGCTTCCCACATCAGTCGCGGCAGGTCGGCGACCGGTCCGGCCAGCCTCACGATGGCCGCCGGTCGCGCCGGCAGATCGATCGTCACGGGTGTCATGGGCGGAGTTCGGGTCCGAACGACCTCGTTCATCGATGCGCCTCCTCGTTCGATGAACGCTACGTCTCCGGGCGATCGGGGGGCTAGGGCCATTGGGCGTGAACTCGGCGGCCCGGTCGGCGCCACGTCTGGCTCCGGACTCTCGGGACCCGTCGTTGACGCCCCGCGAGTTAATTCCGATAATGTGACTCGGGATTACGACCGACCCCTGTCCGCGCCCGTGGGGCGCCCCTCCGGAGAACCGAATGACCGCGACGCGCGACCTCGTCGCCGACCAGCGCGAACAGTTCGCGTTCCACGATGACATCGCCTACCTCGCCCAGACGAAGCGCGGCCTGACGCGCGCCACGGTCGAGGAGATCAGCGCCTTCAAGAACGAGCCGGACTGGATGCTCCAGTACCGCCTCCGGGCCTACGACCACTTCCTGAAGCGCTCGATGCCGACCTGGACCGACGGTCTGGATCGGATCAACTTCGACAACATCGTCTACTACCGCAAGCCCTCCGAGCGCGAGGAGAAGTCGTGGGACGACGTCCCCGACAAGATCAAGCAGACGTTCGAACGGCTCGGCATCCCCGAGGCGGAGCGCAAGTTCCTCGCCGGCGTCGGCGCCCAGTACGACTCCGAGGTCGTCTACCACTCCGTCAAGGAGGAGCTCAGCAAGCTCGGCGTCGTGTTCATGGGCACGGACCAGGCCCTCGTCGAGTACCCCGAGATCTTCCGCAAGCACTTCGGGACGGTCGTCCCGGCCGAGGACAACAAGTTCTCCGCCCTGAACGCGGCGGTCTGGTCCGGTGGCTCGTTCGTCTACGTCCCGAAGGGCGTCGAGGTCCCGCTCCCGCTCCAGGCCTACTTCCGGATCAACGGCGAGAACACGGGCCAGTTCGAGCGGACCCTGATCGTGGTCGATGAGGGCGCCAAGGTCCACTACATCGAGGGCTGCACGGCGCCGATCTACGCGACCGAATCGCTCCACGTCGCGGTCGTCGAGGTCGTCGCGCTGCCGGGCTCGAAGGTCCGCTACACGACGATCCAGAACTGGTCGAACGACGTCTACAAC
>DASSPG010000223.1:0-16910 GCA_035699725.1 Candidatus Limnocylindrales bacterium
CGAGCTCTACGAGCAGAAGGCGCTGATCGACTGGAACATCAACGCCGCGGGCACGGTCCCGGCCGAGATCCCCGGGCTCGCGACGCGTGGCATCGCCGCCTTCAAGGTGTTCATGGTCGTGGACAGCGGGCGGTCCTATCCGCACATGCCGGGGATCGGCGTCCACGACCACGGCAAGCTGCTCGAGATCTTCGAGACCGTCGCCGAGACCGGCGTGACGCTCATGGTCCACCCCCACGATCAGGCCCTGATGACCCATATCGAGGAGGGCTTCTGGGCTCGTGGCGAGCGCGACGCCCAGGCCTACGCCAAGGCATATGCCGCCTACGACGGGATCATCTGGGACACCGCAGCGGCGTTCCTGCTTCGGCTCCAGAAGGCCACGGGCACGCCGCTCCACCTGCTCCACACCCAGACCGAGGGGGTGGTCGAGCAGCTCCGGGCCGCGAAGGCCGCCGGCCAGGACATCTCGGCCGAGCTGAACCCGTGGGCCCTGTTCCTCGGCAACGACTGGGCGAACATCGAGCGTCTCGGGTCGTACGCCCTGTCCTACTGGGTCCCCGAGAAGCACGTCGAGCCGCTGTGGGGCGCCCTCCGGGACGGGACGATCGACATCATCTCGACCGACCACGGACCGCACACGAAGGAGGAGAAGGAGCCGGGCTGGACCGACGGCTGGAAGGCTCACACGGGGACGCCGTCCGCGCAGTTCTACGTGCCCCTGTTCCTCGACGCCGCCGTCCGCGGCGTGATCAGCCTCGAGCGGGTGGTCGACCTGATCGCCGCGGCGCCGGCCCGCCGCTTCCGGCTCGCCGGCAAGGGCCGGCTCGAGGTCGGCGCCGACGCCGACATCGCGATCGTGGATCTCGAGCGGGAGTTCGAGATCCGGGACGAGGACGTCCTCAGCAAGATCGGCTACACGCCGTACGCGGGGCGGCGGATCCGGGGGGCGATCAGCTCCACCCTCGTCCGTGGCCGCGAGGTCTATCGCGACGGATCCGTCGTCGGAGAACCGGGATGGGGCCGGCAGGCCCGGCCCGCATGACGACCACCGACACAAGGAGAACACCAGTGGCGACCCGTTTCGGCCTGCTCGTTCCGCACTTCGGCGAGGAGGCGGACCAGGACCTGTTGATCGACGGGGCCCGGCTCGCCGATCGGCTCGGGTTCGACTCGCTGTGGGTCCGCGACCACCTCGTCTTCCACCCGCACGGCATGGAGGGGACCGACCGGACCTTCATCGAGCCGTTCGTGACACTGACGTTCCTCGCCGGCGTGACCGAAAAGATCGGCCTCGGCGCGGCCACGATCATCCCGTTCCGCCACCCGATCAACATGGCCTACAGCGTCGCATCGATGTCGTGGCTGACCCGGCGCCGGTTCGATCTCGGCATCGGCGCCGGCAACTTCCAGCACGAGTTCGACGTGATCGGCCAGGGCGACCTCAAGCGGCCGGAGCTGATGAAGGAGCAGACCCTCATCGCGCGGCGCCTGTGGTCCGGCGAGACCGTGGAGTGGCACAGCGAGCTGTACGACTTCGATGACGTCGATCTCAAGCCGCAGCCCGTACACCCGGTCCCGGTCTGGTGGGGAGGGGCCACCCCCGCCTCGGCCCGATTGGCCGTCGACTTCTGCGAGGGCTGGCTTCCCGGCCGGATCACGTTCCCGACGTACGAGGCACGGGTCGCGAAGATCCGCGAGATGACCGCGGAGCAGGGCAAGCCGATGATCATGACGGGCGCGGTCCCGGTCACGAGCATCGACGCCTCCTTCGAGGCGGCCACCGCCCGGATGAACGTGCCGGGTCTCATCAAGAACGCCAACGCCCAGAAGTTCTGGCTGAAGCCCGAGAGCGGCGAGTTCACGACGATCGAGGAGCTCGACGGCTCGATCCTGGCGGGCTCCCCGGACGACATCGTGCGGGGCATCCAGCGCTACCAGGAGATCGGCACCGACCTGCTGATCTTCGACTTCCGCATGCGCTTCCCGGACTGGCTCGAGCAGATCGAGATCCTGGCTCGCGACGTGCTGCCCCGGGTGAGCGAGCCCGCTCCCGTCGGAGCCTGACCACAACCTGTCGCCTCCACCATGCGCGCCGCGGGCGTTCCCCCCACGCCTCGCGGCGCGCACCCTCTCCCGCCGACCCCGCGCCAAGGAGCCGCATGGTGAAGACCACGACGTCAACCCAGGTCACGCACTACGAGATCCAGAAGAAGCGCCGGGAGTCCCTCCTCGAGGAGTGGCGCGGCTATCACAAGAAGATCATCACGCCGGCCGACGTCACGATGGTCGACTCGCCCGCGACGCGGACCCGGCGTGGGGTCTACGCCGGCTGGGATGGCGATCGCCCGACGAAGAACCTCGACGCCCTCGTCCACGAGATCGACCCGGGCGTGACGACGACGATCCATCGCCACAGCTGGGACGCGATCATGTTCGTCGAGAACGGCTCCGGCTGGACCGAGATCGACGGACAGCGGATCGACTGGAAGCCCTGGGACACGATCCACCTTCCCGGCTGGGCCTGGCACCGTCACGGCAACTCCGGCGAGCGTCCCGTGCGCTACCACACCTGGAGCGTCCAGCCGATGCTCGAGCAGTTCGGCGTGGCGCTCCTCGAGGAAGGCGGCGACACCCCGGTCGTCGAGCTCCCGCCGCGACCCGAGCAGGTCCGGGCTCGGACCGGCGACGATCCCTACGCACGTCGGACCCAGCGTCTCGCCCGCCAGTGGGAGGGCACCGAGAGCGCCCGCCTGATCACCCGCTTCGAGGACGTTCGCGGGCTCGTGACCAAGCGCGGCGCACGGAGCCTGTTCCTGGTCGACAAGTCGATCGGCTACCACACGGCCGGCCTCTCGGCGGTGATGCACGAGCTTGCTCCGGGGCTCTACCAGTCGCGCCATCGGCACGGCGGCGAGGCCTGGCTGTACGCCGTCTCGGGCGAGGGCTACAGCATCGTCGACGACGTCCGCCACGACTGGCAGGCGGGCGATCTGGTGGTGGTCGATCACTGGCAGTGGCACCAGCACTTCAACCGGTCGAACGAGCGCACGGCGCGCCTGATCCGTGTCCACAACTTCGACGCCCTCTACGACATGATGCGGATCCTGCTCGACCCGCTGAACCTGTTCGAGGAGCTGCCGACCCTCGATGCGCCGGACCTGAGCGGCATCGTCTGGCCGGATCACCTCGACGGCCGGCCGGCGGGCTGACCCATGCCGACGATCGCGGTCCCACCCGGCGTCGAGGGCCTGGCCGGCCTGACCCAGCTCCCCGATGACGCGTGGGCCGATCGATGGGACCGGATCGTGCTGCCGGCCGCGCAGAAGGACCGCCTCCTGAACTACGTCCTGTTCTCGCTCCGGCATCGCGGTCGGATCAGCCAGGTCGGGCTGCCGATCCATGGGCTCGTCGTCCTGTCGGGACCACCCGGGACCGGCAAGACGACCCTTGCCGGCGGCCTCGCCCACAAGGCGGCCGAGACGCTCGAGGGTGGATCGCTCCTCTTCGTCGACATCGATCCTCACGCCTTCCCGAGCCAGATGCTCGGCGAGAGCCAGCGGGCCGTCGCCCGCCTGTTCGAGCGGACGCTGCCGGACCTGGCGAGCCGCGGCCACCCGATGATCGTGCTCCTCGACGAGGTCGAGGCGCTCGCGGTCTCCCGCAGCCGAGCCTCGCTCGAGACGAACCCGGTGGACGTCCATCGCGCGACCGACGCCGTCCTGTCGGGGATCGACCGGGTCGCGCGAGCGTGGCCCAACGTCACGTTCGTGGCGACCACGAACTACCAGCTCGGCGTCGACGTCGCCTTCCTGTCGCGGGCCGACCTCATCGAGGAGATCGCCAGCCCGGACGCGGAGGCGATCCGGGCGATCGTGGCCGACACGATCCGCGAACTGACCGGCGCCGACGACCCGGACGCCGCGGGGCTCGCCGCCCTGGCGGCCGAGGCCGCCACCCGGAAGCTCGACGCCCGCCAGGTGCGCAAGCTCGTCCTGCGGGCGGTCGTCGCGCGACGCGACCTCGCCCTCGATCCCACGGCCCTGACCGTCGCCGACCTCCATGACGTCCTGATGGCCGACCGGTCGACCCCAGCCGATCCGGACCCGCTCGTCGGGAACCCCGCGACACCGGCGCCGTGACGGAAGGGGTCGCCCCGCCCCCGGCAGACGGCGCGACCGCGGCAGACGGCGCGACCGCGGCAGACGGCGCGACCGCGGCCGACGGCCCGCCCGCGGTACCGCGCGAGGCGCTGCTGCTCGCCGGGTCGATCTTCCTGCTCATCGCCGCCACGAACATCCTCACCCCGCTCCTGCCCGAGATCCGCACCGACTTCGGGGTGAGCATCACGACCGCCGGCGTGATCGTCGGCTCATACGGCCTGGCCCGCCTCGCGGTGGACCTCCCGGCCGGGTTCCTCGCCAACCGGGTGGGGCCACGCCGCCTGAGCGTGATCGCGATCGCCATCCTCCTCGTGGCATCGGTCACGGGAGCCCTGGCCGGCAGCGTCGAGCAGCTGATCGTCGCCCGGATCGGGTCCGGGATCGCGGTGGGCATCCTCGCGACGGTGATCCTGTCCGCCCTGTCCGCGACCGCCACGCCCTCCAACCGCGGCAAGGTCATGAGCCTGTTCCACGTCGCGAACAACACGGGGATCGCGCTCTACCCGATGGTCGGCGGGTTGCTCGGGGTGGCATTCGGCTGGCGCGCGACGTTCGTGGTGACCTTCGCGCTCGCCCTCGTCGCCGGCGCGATCCTCCTGCCGCTCCTCCTCCGCATCGACCTGCGCGGCAGCGGCACCGGCAAGGGCGGCGGGGACGCCGCCCGGATCCTCCACGGCCGCCAGCGCCGCGTGGCCATCGCGGTCACGAATTACGGCGTGATCGCGAACATGATCCACCGCCACGGATTCCGGAACACGATCCTGCCGCTCTATGCCGCCACGGCCCTCGGGCTCGGCGGCGTCTCGATCGCCACCGCGATCGCGCTGATGTCGATCACCGGGCTCCTCGTCGCGACCCCCGGCGGGATGCTCGGGGACCGCCTGGGACGGCGCCGGGTGATCACGTCCGGCCTTGCGGCGGTCGCCGTCGGGGACCTCCTGTTCCTGCTGACGGGTGACCTCTGGAGCTTCCTGGCCGCGGCCGCGCTGATCGGGTTCGGCGACTTCTTCACGAGCTCGCAGACGGCGCTCCTGTCGGAGGTCGTGCCCCCGGAGGGCCGGACGAAGGTCCTCTCCGGCTACCGGTTCTCGGCCGATCTCGGCGCCCTGATCGGGCCCGTCCTGCTCGCCGCGGTGATGGACGGCTGGGGACCGCAGGCCGCGATCGTGCTCGCCGCGGTCGTCCTCCTCAGCGCCTCGCTCGCCGCCCGCCTCGGCGTTCCGACCGCCCCCACCGCCCCCCAGGCAGGAGACCGCCCATGACTCCCGATGACGTCGTCGCCCGGATCGACCCGCAGGAGGTCGTGGACCTCGCCCTCGCCCTCGGCAACATCGACAGCCCGACCGGGAGCGAGGGCCCGGCCGGCCGCTTCGTGCGCGACTGGCTGGCCGACAACGGGTTCCGGCCCCGGACCTTCGCGCTGACCGAGGAGCGGTTCAACGTCGCCGCCTGGATCGAGGGCTCCGGCGGCGGCTACAGCCTGATCTTCAACTCCCACTTGGACACCACGCTGCGACCGGACGCGACGTGGTCGGCCCGGGACCCGGGCGACCCGCTCTACCACTCGGCCTGGGTCGAGGGCGACGAGATCTTCGGCGACGGCGTCGTCAACGACAAGGGCCCGATGGCCGCGTTCCTCGTGGCGGCCAAGGCGATCCTGCAGGCCGGCTTTCCGCTCAAGGGCGACCTGATCGTCAGCGCCGTCGCCGGCGAGATCTCACGCGAGCCGATCGAGGAGTGGCAGGGCCCGGCCTACCTCAGCAAGGACCTCGGGGCGCGCTTCATGGTCACCCATGGGGCCGTCGCCGACTTCGCGCTCGTGGCCGAGGGAACCGGGTTCGGGATCGTCGGGATCGAGCCCGGCAAGGCGCACTTCAAGGTCACGGTCTTCACGGACACGCCGCGCTACTACACGCCCTACCTGCCACGTCCGACCGGCATGGCCGACGCTCCGAATGCGATCGTCCGGACCGCCGCCGTCATCGAGGCGTTCGAGCGATGGGCCTACGCCTACCAGGTCGCCAACCGCTACGAGAGCGCCAACGGGACGATCGTGCCCAAGGCCAGCATCAATGCGATCCGCTCCGGCTATCCGTTCAGCCTGACGAGCGCCCCCCAGCTGTGCTCGTTCTACGTCGACACCCGGATCCTGCCGGGCGCCAACCCGCTCGACGTCCGCGACCAGCTCAAGGCGATCCTCGCCGAGGTCGGGGTCGAGGGCACGGTCGAGCTGTTCCTCTACCGGCCAGGGTTCGAGGCCGTCGGCGCCGAGCGCCTGATCGAGACCGTCCGGCGCTGCCACGACCAGGTCTTCGCCGAGCCACCGTCGATCGTGGGCGAGCCCGTGACGAGCATGTGGCGCGACACGAATGCGTTCAACGAGCTCGGGATTCCGGCGATCAGCTACGCCCCGCGCTCGACCAGCCATGCCGCGCGCAAGGCGTTCAAGGTCAAGGACCTGACCGACGCGGCGCTCGCCTATGCTCGGATCGCGATGGACCTCTGCAACCAGGACCGGCCGGCCGGCACGCCGCTCGGCGCCCACGTGAACCGCGGGATCGCCGCCAGCGTCGCCGACCGTCGCGGAGCCTGACCCGGCGATGGCCGGGCGCGGCGACCACTACGCGACCCTCGAGCTCGCGGCCACCGCCACCGGGCGCGAGATCCGCGCCGCCTATCGTCGTCTGGCGCGCGCCACCCACCCGGACGGCCACGGCGGCGACCCCACCCTGGAGCGGCGGTTCAAGCGGATCGCCCGTGCCTACGAGGTCCTCGGCGATCCCGTCCGACGGCGAGCCTATGACGAGCGCCTGACCCGCGGCCGGTTCGCCGCGCCGGGGGCGGGCGGACGGGCGACGTTCGCGGTCGACACCGGTCCGGTCTACCACAGCGACCTCGGCCACCACAGCGACTTCTACCAGGCCGGCGACCCCCTGTCGGTCCGCGAGGCGTCCGCGCTCGTCGGCCGGGAGGGCGGCTGGCTCCGGAAGGCGATCCGGGCCGGGCGACTGCGTGCCACGCGGGGACCCGCGGGCTACCTGCTCCGGCGACGCGACGTCGAGCGCCTGGATCGGAGCGCTCGCCGGCTGCGTCGTCGCGTCGACGATGACGAACGCCGCGTGGACATGGATACAAGTGAGTCGTGATTGTGTACAATCCACGGAACCAGGGCGCACCGGCGCCCGTCGACCGAAGCCCAGGGAGCACGATGACGACGATCGGCTACGCGGCGATGCTCGAGCAGTTCCACCCGAGCGACCTGCTCGACTGGTGCGCCCAGGCGGAGGCCGCCGGGTTCGAGGCCGGGTTCATGGTCAGTGAGCACTTCCATCCGTGGACGCCGACCCAGGGCCAGAGCGCGTTCGCGTGGTCGTTCATGGGCGCCCTCGGCCAGCGGACGTCGCTCCGGTTCGGGACCGCCGTGACCTGCCCCGGCTTCCGCTATCACCCCGCCGTCATCGCCCACGCGGCCGCCACCCTCGGCGCGATGTACCCGGGCCGCTTCTACCTCGGGCTCGGGGCGGGCGAAGCGCTCAACGAGCACGTGATCGGCGGCGAGTGGCCCGAGATCGGGATCCGGAGCGCGATGATGTTCGAGTCGATCGAGATCATCAACAAGCTCTTCAGCGGCAAGGTCGTCAAGCACAAGGGCGAGTTCTTCACGCTCGAGAGCGCGAAGCTCTACACCCGGCCCGAGACGCCCGTCCCGGTCTACGTCGCCACCGCCGGTCCGATCAACGCGAAGAAGACCGGCCGGTTCGCCGACGGGATCATCACCGTCGGCGCTGCCGACGAGAAGATCCGGATGCTCTGGGACAAGTACGAGGAGGGCGCCCGCGAGGCCGGCAAGGACGCCGTCCGGTCGCCGAAGATGCTCCAGATCCACGTCTCCTGGGCGGCGACCGACGAGGAGGCCGTCGAGAATGCGCTGGTCGAGTGGCCGAACGGCGGGATGCCCTTCCCGAAGCAGGACATCAAGAACCCCGAGGACTTCGCGGCGATGGCCGCCCTCGTCCGGCCGGAGCACTTCCGCAACCGGGTCCTGATGACATCCGACCTCGAGGCCCACATCAGGCACATCCAGCACTACGTCGACATGGGGTTCGACGAGGTCCACCTCCACAACGTCGGACGGAACCAGGCCGAGTTCATCGAGGTGTTCGGCCGGGAGGTGATCCCGAACCTCCGCCTCGCCCACGTCGCCGACGACGAGCTGGCAGCGAGCGCCTAGCCCGGCGGCAGGGGATCGTCCGGATCCCCGGACGGCGGACGCCGGGCGGCCACCACGAGCGCGCTGACGGCCACCGTCGCGCCCGCCGCCGCGAGCACGCCGCCCGTTCCCGTGACGACCGCGACGGCCCCCGCCGCCAACGGGATCAGCACCTGCCCGACGCGGTTCCCCAGGAGTCGCAGCGACATGGCGGTTCCGCGTGCGGATTCGGTCGCCCGGGCCGCCACCCACGACATCGTCATGGGTTGTCCGAGGCCCAGGGTCGTGCCGGCGATCGCCATCGCCACGAACGCCAGGGGAAGAGGCAGGAGCGGCAGGGCGACGACCGAGGCGGCAGCCACCGCGAGGCTCCCGACCAGGAGTCGATCACGCCCGAAGAACGCCACGAGTCGGCCCAGGAGCAGGCGCGACGCCATCGAGGCGCCGGCCCGCACGGCCAGCAATGCACCCACGGTCGCGACGCCGAGGCCGCGCTCTTCGCCGAGGGCGGGCAGGTAGACGGTCATCACGTCCATCGTCGCGAGGACGGTCATGCTCGCGAGCATCGCCGGGCCCATGCCCGGCATGCGCAGGATCGAGACGACGCTCGGGGCCGGAGCACGGACCGCCGGGAGCGCCCGAGCGGGACCCGGGTCGCTCCGCCACAGGACGATGGCGAGCGGGATGGCGGCGAGCGACAGGGCGGCACCCAGGGCGAGGGCGCGACTCGTGCCCTCGGGCGTCCCGTCGGCGGCCACGATGCCCGCCGCAGCCGGCCCGATCAGCTGCCCGAACGAGGCGACGAACGAGAGCGACCCGAAGCGGCTGTCGTAGGCACCGCTCGGCGTGCGGCTGCCGACGAGTGTCTGGTCGGCGACCACGAACACGAGCTGCCCGAGCCCCAGCAGGCCGATGAGCACGAGCAGGGCCGACGCGCTGCCGGCGAGGGCCAGGCCGAGCGACGCGACGACCATGACCGCCGACGAGCCGACGAGGAAGACGAACGGTCCCCAGCGATCGATCCGGCGACCGATCGACAGGGCGAAGACGACCGGGGCGACGGCAAAGGCGGCGGCCACGAACCCGAGCGAGCCCGGCTCCATCCCGATCTCGAGCGCGCGGTACGAAGCCATCGGCCGCGCGACCGCGGTCGCGGCCTGGAGCAGCGTCGCCATGACGAGCAGGACGGCGAACCAGCGCCGCCCGTCACCGCCGGGTCGGGCGGTCATGCGTCGACGGGCGTGGCCCGGCCCGGGGATCCCCCGACCAGGTCCGCGAGGCGGTCCACCAGCCGGAGGTCCGGCGCGCACGGGCGCAGGATCAGCTCATCGACGCCCATCGCCGCCTGGCGCCGGATGACGTCGCGGACGGCGGACGGGGTGGTCGGGATGGCGCGCAGTCGCCGCTCGGCCAGGACCGGGTCGAACGCGTAGGCCGCGCGGATGTAGTCAGCCGCCTGGCGGTCCGCGGCGGGACCGAGCGCGACGTAGGTGGAGCTCAGCCAGCGCGGCCGGCCGGCCCGGCCGGCGGCGGTCCACGCCGCCTCGATCGACCGCCACAGCTCGGCCATGCGATCCGGATCGCCGCCGCCCGGCGCCATGAAGCCGTCACCGTGGGCGGCGATCCGGCGGGCCACGGCCGGAACGTAGCCACCGATGAGCAGCTCCGGGCCCCCCTGGCGGGCAGCCGGCGCACCGATCCGGTCTGCGGCTCCCGCCAGCGCCTCACCCAGCCAGATCCGGCGCAGCATCGGCAGCTGCTCGTCCAGGCGCCGCCCGCGGCGCTCGAAGGCGAACCCCGTCACCGCGTAGTCGTCCCGGCGCACCCCAACTCCGACGCCGAGGCTGAAGCGCCCGCCGCTCAGGGCGTCGATCGATGCCGCCTGGCGGGCAAGCAGGGTGGTCTCCCGGGTGGGCGCGATGATCACGCTGGCCACGAGCCGGATGCGGCTCGTGACGCCGATGACGGAGGCGAGGGTGACGAGCGGCTCGTGGGACGCCGCCACGACCCGGTCGAGGGTCGCGAGGCTCGCGAACGGTCCCCGGTCCGCTCGATCCGCCCAGACCCTGAGGTCCTCCGGGGACAGGCCGCCGGCGCGTGTCGGCAGGCCGATCCCGATCTTCATGGGCTCCGTCGTCAGGCGCTGCGGACGTCCGCGGCCGCGAGCTCGCCGACGAGCATGGCGGCGACGGCCGTGTTGGCGTGGGGGATGGTCGGCAGGACGGACGCATCGGCGACCCACAGGCCGTCCACGCCGTGGACCCGCAGGCCCGGCGACACGACCGCGCCGGGGTCGCCGGCCGGCCCGATGCGGCAGGTTCCGACGCCGTGGTTGTACGTGGTGTAGCTGGTGGTGACATGCTCGATCGGGTCGGTCGCCGGATCCGGCACGACCCGCGGACCGTAGAACGCCGCGAGGTCGGGATGGCTGGTCAGACGGTCCGCGAAGCGCAGGCCACCGAGGATCGCGGCGACGTCGGCATCGTCCTCGAGCAACCTTGGCTCCACGACGGGGAGCTCGAGGGGATCCGGCGAGGCCAGGCGGACGCGACCTCGCGAGCGGTGCTCGAGCAGGTGGAGCGAGACGGGCAGGAGCGGGGCCATGCCGGCCATCCGGATGGACGGCCGCATGAAGACGTGAAGGTCCGCGACATCCCGATCGGGATCGCTCTTCGCGATCAGCCGGACCTTGGGAATGACGTAGTCCTCGCGGAGGTCGGTCGTCCCCTGGTACGTCACGTACACGACGGCGTGATCCTGGTAGTTGGCGCCGACGCCGGACAGGTCCACGAGGGGCGCGATCCCGTGGCGGTGCAACTCATCGGCCGGCCCGATGCCGGACAGCAGCAGGAGCTGCGGTGAGTGGTAGACGCCGGCGGCGATCACGACCCGGTCGGCGTCGATCGCGCGCCGACCCCCGGTCGCGGTCGCGACCTCGACGCCACGGACGCGCCGGCCCTCCAGGAGGATCCGGGTGGCAGTCGTGTCGGGTTCGATCGTCAGGTTCCGGCGGCCGCGAGCCGCGTCGA
The DNA here is from genome assembly GCA_035699725.1 of Candidatus Limnocylindrales bacterium. Taxonomy (GTDB): domain Bacteria; phylum Chloroflexota; class Limnocylindria; order Limnocylindrales; family CSP1-4; genus CF-46. The sequence goes on from DASSPG010000223.1 coordinate 11,403, forward strand.
GGTAGGCGACGGTCGTCGACTGCCGCAGGCCGTCGCTGATCGCGTACGGCGAGGCGCAGATCCCGAGCGGCTCCGGGACGTTCAGGTCGTGGCAGATCGGCAGGCCCAGGTCGCCTGCCGCCCGGATCAGGGCCCGGACCGGGGGATCCGCGGGGTCGTCCAGGTGGAACCCTCGCTGGAGCCGGACCGGACCGTCGGCGCCATGGAGCGGGCTGGGGCCGTAGTCGGGGTCGGATTCGATCGCGCGCATCCAGGGCAGCAGCGCCTCGTACGACCAGGCCGCGCCGCCGTAACGAGCCCACTCCGCGAAGTCGACGGCCATCGGCCGGACGAACGCGAGGTTGTTGACGGAGGATCCGCCGCCCATGATCCGGCCCGACAGGAGCGGGAAGGTCGAGCCGTCGGGGCGCTCGACGTCGTACATCCGGACGTAGGGCGACTCGAGCAGGAGCTCGGACTGGCGCCGCGGATCGCTGACGATCGGAGGGATCGGCTGCGGGTCCGGGCCGTCCTCCAGGAGCAGGACCCGGAGGTCCGGATCCTCGCTCAGCCGCGCCGCGACCACGCACCCGGCGGTGCCGCCGCCGACCACGATGACGTCAATGCGGGAGGCCGGCTCGATCATGGGTCGAGCGGCTCGAGACGACTGCGGAGGCAGCGGCTGACCTGGCCGATCATCATCCCGGCCGTGGCCCGCAGGACCATCTCCCCGACGATCGCGAGCCGGCCCTTGACCGAGACCACCGCCCGGTATCGCAGGGTCGTCCGGCCCGGCACGGGCTCACTCAGGGTCGCCTCGAGGTGCGTGACGATCCGGCTGCTCGTGACCGAGTCCCGGCCCTCGACGTCGACGGTGAGGTCCGACGGCTCGGTGGTGGCGCTCAGGACGGCCTGGAACGAGAAGTCGCCGTCGATCGGCCCGATCGAGGCGCGAACCACACCGGCGAACGTCCGGGCATCGATCTGGCGGATCTCGCTCACGCCGGGAACGCAGGCCGCGAGATCGCGCGGGTCGACGACGACCGCCCAGACCGCGGAGCGAGGAGCCGCGATGTCGATCGTGCCGTCCAGCCTCATCCGGCGCCCTCGCAACGTTGTCTGCAAGTCGCATCATATTGCATACAACGGCGCGAGCAGGGTGCGCCCCGGCCCCGGCGATGGACGGGGCCCGGCGGGCTACAGGCGGACGGACGGCGGCCGGTCCCGGTCGAACATGTGCACCGTGTCGACGAACCGGACCTGCTTGGTCTGGTAGCCCATCACGAGCGAGTGCGTCCGGGCACCGCCGCCGAAGTAGCGCACGCCCTGGAGCAGGTCGCCGCTCGTCACGCCCGTCGCGGCGAAGACGAGGTTCTCGCCGGGGGCGAGGTCCTCGGTCGAGTAGACGCGATCCTCGTCGCCGTGACCCATCGCCGCGCCGCGCGCCTTCTCGTCGGCACTCCGGTACCGGAACCGGGCCTGGATCTCGCCGCCGAGGCAGCGCAGCGCGGCGGCCGTGATCACGCCCTCCGGCGCGCCCCCGACTCCCATGACCGCATGGACGCCGGTGCCCTGGACCGCGCAACTGATGGCCGCCGACAGGTCGCCGTCGCTGATCAGCTTGATCCGGGCACCGGCCGCGCGGACCTCCGCGATCAGCGACTCGTGACGCGGCCGGTCGAGGATCACGACCGTGATGTCGGCGACGCTCCGGCGGAGCTCGTTGGCGATCCGCCCGAGGTTCTCCGTCGGCGACAGCCGGATGTCGACCTTGCCCGCCGCGACCGGACCCACGCACAGTTTCTCGAGGTAGGTGTCCGGGGCGTGCACCAGGCCGCCCTTCTCCGAGGTCGCGAGGACGGTGATCGCGCCCGCCTGGCCGTGCGCGACGAGGTTCGTCCCTTCGAGCGGGTCGACCGCGATGTCGATCTCGGGATTGTCCTCGACGCCCTTCGGCGTGCGCCGCCCGACAGGCTCGCCGATCCAGAGCATCGGGGCCTCATCACGCTCGCCCTCGCCGATGACGATCGTCCCCGCGAACTCGATCTCGTCCATCGTCCGGCGCATCGCCTCGACGGCCGCCTGGTCCGCTTCGTCCTTCTCGCCCCGCCCCATGAACCGCGCCGAGGCCAGGGCAGCCGCCTCGGTGACGCGCACCATTTCCAGGGCCAGGAGCTGTTCCATCGGTCCTCCGCGGGCAGTCGGGTGAGAGGGAAGGGCAGGAAGTCGGCGTGTGCCGGCTAGTGCCTGAAGTGCCGGGTCCCCGTGAAGACCATGGCCAGGTGGTGGCGGTCGGCGACCTCGATCGCCATCTCGTCGCGGATCGAGCCGCCCGGCTGGATGATGGCGGTGACGCCGGCCTGGGCCGCGATCTGGATCCCGTCGGGGAACGGGAAGTAGGCGTCACTCGCCATGACGGCGGTCTTGGCCCGATCACCGGCCCGCCGCAGGGCGATCTCGACCGCGACCTGGCGGCTGGCCTGGGCGGCCCCGATCCCGACGGTCGCGCCGTTTCGGGCGAGGACGATCGCATTCGAGCGGACGTGGCAGACGGAGCGCCAGGCGAAGAGGAGGTCGTTGAGCTCGTCGAGCGTCGGCCGTCGCTTGGTGACCACCTGGAGGCGGCCGCGATCGAGCCCGACCTCGTCGAGGGTCTCGACCAGCAGTCCGCCGGCGACCCGCTTGAAGTCGAGGCTTGCGATGCCGTAGTCGCGCATCCCCTCGGTCGGGTCGGGCGGGACGGCGAGGATCTCGAGGCCGGCCTTCGCCTTCAGGATGCCGAGCGCGGCCTGGCTGTAGCCCGGCGCGACGACCGCCTCGTAGGAATTGGCCGCGATCTCGCGCGCGGTCGCGCCGTCCATCTCGCGGTTGACGCCGACGATCCCGCCGAACGCCGCGACCGCGTCGGTCTCGAGCGCATGCCGATACGCCTCGACGAGCTCGTCGGCCGAGGCCACCCCGACCGGGTCGGTGTGCTTGACGATCGCGACCGTGGGCGACGTGAAGTCGCGCGCCATCCGGTACGCGGTGTCGAGGTCCAGGTAGTTGTTGAACGAGGGGCGCTCGCCCCGGATCTGGGTGGCATCGGCGAGGGTCCCGGACCGGTGGGTCGTCTCGCGGTAGAACGCCGCCCGCTGGTGCGGGTTCTCGCCGTAGCGCAGGTCGTCGACCTTCTCGAGGACGACGGCGAGGCGCTTGGGGAACGTGTTGTTCGAGATCTGGTTGAGGTAGGCGGCGATCTCGGCGTAGTAGGCGGCGACCACCCCGAACGCGTCGGCCGCGAGGTGGGCCCGGAGCTCCGCGCTGACCACGTGGTGGCGCTTCAGCTCGGCAAGGAGCTTCGGGTAGTGCTCCGGGCTGCCGACCGCCGCCACGCCCGCGCCGTTGCGGGCCGCGGCGCCCAGGAGCGCCGCGCCGCCGACGTCGATCATCTCGATCGCCTCGTCGATCGGCACGAGCTGGGCGCCGACCGCGGGGGCGAACGGGCTGACGTTGACGACGACGATGTCGATCGCGCCGATCTGCTGTTCGGCGAGCTCGTCCATCTGGGCCTGCACGTCGCGCCGGGCGAGGATCCCCGCGTAGATCGCCGGATGGAACGTCTTGACCTGGCCGCCGATCAGGGTCGGCAGGCCGGTGAGATCCGACACGGCCCGAACGTCGATGCCGTCGGCCGCGAGGTGGTCCCGGGTGCCGTCGGTCGCGTAGACCTCCACGCCGAGGGCGAGCAGGTCGCGGGCGAGGGCAGTGATCCCGTCGCGGTTGGCGACCGACAGCAGGGCTCGCACGCGGGCTACATCCTCCTCCGACGCGGGCCACACCGCGGACGGCGCACGCTCGACTCGCGGCCGAGTATACCGCGCGGCCGTGGCATACTCCGACCTCAGCGGCGGCCCGAGGCCGCCCGACGGCGGTCGGTCGGCCGCCGTTCCCGCCGATGCGCAGACGAGGATGGAACGTGCGGCTCCTGCCCTGGGAATATCTCTTCACCCGGTTCGACACGCACGCGTTCCCGGACCTCTACACGGCCACCTGGGTGGCGACCCTCGGGCTCCTCGCCGCGCTCGTGATCCTCTACAACGTCCGGACGCGGGCCCTCCATCGCCACGCGCCGTATCTCGACATGTACGAGTGGCTGCTCTGGACCGGGATCAGCCTGTTCGGCCTCGTCCTCGTGGCGGCGGTCTTCAACTTCTACCTGATCGTGCTCCTCGTGATCCTCGTCAGCGGCCTCGCGGTGCTGCTCTGGATCCGCTTCGTGCGCTTCCCGCCGATGTTCGAGGTGTACGAGCAGAAGCTCGCCAAGCAGCGCTACTTCACGCGCTCGAAGTTCGCCCACCCCGAGTCCACGATCCGGCCGAAGGCCGTCAAGGCCGCCAAGGTCGGCGCCGCGAAGGCGAGCGCGCAGCGGAGCCGGGCGAGCCGCAGCCGCAAGCGGCGCTAGCCCGGCCCGGGCGGCGACTCCGAACCCCCGAACGAGTCCGCCGTGCCCATCGAGATCCGGCGCTTCGGCGTCGGCCAGCGCCGCCCGGACGGACCGCCCGGCACGATCGGGGTGACCGGCCAGGTCGTCCACAGCGACGCTCGCGGGATGATCAGCGAGCTCGCGTTCGGGCGGAACGGCCGGATCGAGCTCCACACGAACCCGAACACGACCTGGTTCATCGTGATCGAGGGCGGCGGCTGGGTGATCGTGGGGGGCGAGCGGGCGCGGATCGCGGCCGGCGAGGCCGCGCTGTGGCCGCCCGACGTGCCGCACGGCGCGTGGGCCGACCGCGGCCACATGCGGGCGTTCGTCGTGGAGTTCGCCGGCGCCGACGACGCCGAGTTCCGCGGGATCCTGGAGGGGAGGGTCGCCGGAGCCCTGGCGGCGGGGCCGGGTGCCTCCCCGCGCACGGTATCCCGCGGCGAGGGTACGTTCACCGGCCCCGACCACCCGCCGCCCCCAGACCCCGAGGCGGGCGAGCCGCACTGAGTCGCCGCCCGCGTCTTCGGCGCGCGGCTGAGCTTGCGCTCCCGCGCGGACCGCGGTTCTTGTCAAACGAATCTCAGGCGGTCGCTCCGCGACGTGTTCTTCGCTTCGCGCGTGGTCCTGAGCGTGGCTCGGCCGCGCCGAGTTGTCTACCGCGCTCGGAGTGGATCGCTAGACAAGTCGGCGCCGCCTAACGTTCGGGTGGGATTCATCTGACAAATTTGGGACGAGAGGCGATCGAATCGTCGGCCGGCGCCCCGCTCCTCTCGGGACGCCGGCCGACGCGGAAGATTCGACGTGGGCCCGGAGGTCAGCGCTCCATGCGCCGCAGCTCCCCGAGCAGGGCGAGGAATCCATGGACCTCGTCGGTCGCGGGCAGGGAATCGGCTTCCCGATCCGCGACCTCGACGACATCGCGCAGGTCGAATCCACCTGCGAGCTCGCTGCCGCGGAGGACCTCGGCCGTGGCCGCGACGATCGCGTCGAAGCGGAGATACGGATCGGTGGCCGCGAACGACCGGGCGAGGTCGCTCATCCGGACATCCCGCCCGAGCTCG
>DASSPG010000224.1:0-8356 GCA_035699725.1 Candidatus Limnocylindrales bacterium
CATCACGCCCGCCGAGCGCTTCCGCTACCTCTATTCGCGTGACGAACTGTCGGAGTGGGTCCCCCGGATCCGCGAGGCGGCAGACCAGGCGAAGGAGGTCCACCTGATGTTCAACAACTGCTACGCCAACTACGGGACGACGAACGCCCGCGAGATCGCCGACCTCCTGGCCGAGGAGCTGGCGGCGACGGGCTGAGTTCGAGCCGCATGCCGACGATCAGGCGCGCGTCCTGGTGGCCCGCGGCCGCGTCCGGGCGGCGATCCGCGACAGGGCACCCTCCCAGCCGGCCTCGAACGCGAGGCCGCGCTCATCCAGGTCGACGACGACCGGGGCATGGTCGGACGGAATGGGCGGTCCCTTGCGCGCCTCGCGGTCGATTTCCGCCCAGACGATCCGCTCCGCGACCGACCTCGTGACGTACAGCAGGTCGATCCGCATCCCCTCGTTGCGGTGGAACATGCCGGCCCGGTAGTCCCACCACGAGAAGCGCCCCGGCGCGTCGCCCACCGCCGAGCGGTACGCGTCGACGAGGCCCCACTCGCGCAGGCTCGCGAGCGCGGCCCGCTCCGGTTCCGAGACGTGCGTCCCGCCGTGGACGCGGACGGCGTCCCAGACGTCGGCGTCCGACGGCGTCGCGTTGAGATCGCCGCCCAGGACGAGCTGGTCGTCCGGCGAAGCGGCCTCGTCGAGCCAGCGCCGGAGGCGTTCGAACCAGCGCAGCTTCCCGGTGTAGAACGGGCTGCCGACGACGCGGCCATTTGGGGCATACAGGCTCACGACCCGGATCCCGCCACACACCGCGGATACCATCCGGGCCTCGTCGAACGGGTCGAAGTCGTCCTCGCCGACGGCGACGGTCGCACCCGCCGAGCTGTCGCGGACGGGTCCGTCGCCGAAGTTGGTGACGACGTCGGTTGCCCCGACCCTGCTCGCGATCGCGACGCCGTTCCAGCGCCCCTCCCCGTGGTGGACGAGCTCGTAGCCCGCCATCCGGAAGGGCAGCTCGGGCGCCTCGGCGTCGGCGAGCTTCGTTTCCTGCAGGAGGAGGACATCGGGCCGGGCCCGCTCCAGCCAGCGCTCGACGGCGTCCGTCCGGGCCTTGAGGGAGTTGACGTTCCAGGTCGCGATCCGCATGGGCTCAGGGTAGGGCGAATCCGCCCGGCCTTCGCCGGGCGTGCCAGAATCGATCCGTCATCCGCATCCCTGGCCATCCTGTCCGTCCGCGGAGGACGTCCCGTGTCGATCACCCGCAACCGTCCCGGCCGCGGCGTCGCGATCGCGGTGGTCGCGACGCTCCTTGTCGGCTGCTCGCTCACCGGCGGCACGCTGGGCGGACGCGAGACGTGCTGGCCGGCCGCCGAGCAGCGCGCTCCGTCGATCTGGCGCGGAATCCTGAGGATCGTCCCGTCCGGGGCGAGCCTCGACACGCCGGAAGGGGACGTGATCCCGCTCCTGCCCGGGTCGCTCGTGGCGCGGGTGGGTCCCGACGGGGTCGGGGTGCTCGCCCGGGGCGACGACGTCCTGGCGCGGACCGCCGACGACGTGACCCTCTTTGGCGGGGCGGGCGCGGACGGTGCGCTCGTGGTCTGTGGGATCGAGGAGATCCACGCGCGCCGGTAACCCGGCTCAGCCCCGGTTGCCGGCCCCGTTCGCGCCATCGTGGCGGCGCCGGCTCTCGGCCTCCGCCTCGTGATACAGGGACTTGGCGTCGGCTTCGAGGGCGCGCGCCGTGGTCACGGTCGACTGAGCGCCGGCGAGACGTTCCTCTCGCCCGAGACGGGCCAGCTCGCGAGCCTGGATCGCGGCGGTCCGGGCACGCTCGGCGGCCTTGGCGGCGGAGGCGGCCGTCTGCTCCGCGAGATCGGCGATCTCCTCCGACCCGAGGGCGCTCGTCTCGGCGCGCTCGGCAGACTCGGTGGCGATCTGGGCGAGTCGTTCAGCCAGCTCGGCGGCACGGGTCGCTTCGCGCCAGGCGGCGAGCAGATCAGCGGTGGTCACGACGTCCTCGAGCACTCCCGAACGATCGCATCCAATCCGGCGGCCCGGGAGCCTCGGCCGCACCAGGTGATCTTGCAATCCGCATACGGAAATCGAATCAACGGGTCGACACAAGCACCCGCCGACGGATTTCAAACGCGTACAACTGGGGGCAGTGGCACCAGCGGCCGGAGCGCGTTTGCCATCCACCCTCCCCGAGATCGATGTCCGGGACGACGCCGACCAGGGCGGCCGGCTCGCGTGAGCTGGACGGCCGCCCCGTCCTGTCGCAGCACGCCGGCTAGTAACGGCGACCCTTCTGGCGGACGAGATCGAAGGACGCAGTGTCGGCGATGGCCATGACCGCCATCGTCCCGGCCTGGACCGGGTCGCTCACGACGAGATCGACGTGCTCGGTGATCGAGCCGACCATGTTCAGGGCGATGATCGGGATGCCGACGGCCCGCAGCTCGTCGGCGGCGGCGCTGATGTCGCCGCCCATGATCGAACCCGCGAGCACGAGCAGGCGGGCGCGCGGCAGGTCCGCCACCGCCCGCACCGCCGCGGCGATGTTGGCCTCGCCCACGAGCGGGATCGTGTCCACGCTGATCCGCTCGCCGCGCAGGTTGTGGCGGTCGGCCTCGCTGACGGCGCCGAGTGCGACCTGGGCGACCTGCGCCCCACCGCCGACGACGATCACGCGCTTCCCGAAGATCGCGCCGAGGGCACGGGTCCGCCGGATCATCTGGACCTCGGGCAGGCCCTCGAGCGCGTCGAACAGCTCGTCCGCGGTCAGCCCGTCCACCTCGAGCTCGATCTCCGATTGGGGTGGATCGGTCTCGAGCGTGCGGATCGTGGCGACCGTCCGGATCCGGCCGCCACGCTCGGCGATCCGGAGCACAACGGCGGCGACGGCCTCGGGTCCTTCGAGCAGGTCGAGCCGGGCTGCGGCGGCGGTCGATTCGGGCGAGGGCGTGCGGGGCATCGCTCGGGGACCCGGGGCGGGTGAGGGGGCCGGCCTAGCGGCCGACGATGTCCGCGATCGACATCCGGCCGGGATCGGCCGAGCCATCGGCGTCGTGCGCCTCGTAGGCGATCCCGGCGGCGTCGAAGGCGGCCCGCGTCTCGTCGGCGTTGCTCGTCTCGAGCATCAGCTCGCCGCCGGTGTCCTCGGCGATGCCGACGATCCCGGCGATGTTCACGCCGCGATCGGCGAGGGCGGTGGCCATCCGGGCGAGCGCGCCGGGCCGATCGTCGAGCTTGACCGTGAACCAGACCGTCACGCGGCACCTCCTGTCCGGCCGATGGTACCCGGCGCCGCCGGATCGTCGCCGGTACGATCCGGGACATGCCGCCAGCGGGCCTCAGCGTCCAGATCTTCGGCCACGATCGCGACCAGGGCACGCGCGCGGCGGTGCGCTTCTTCAAGGAGCGCCGCGTCCAGATCCACCAGGTCGATCTGGCCCGCAGGCCGATCGCCCGCGGCGAGCTGCGTCGGTTCGCGGACCGGCTCGGCGCGCGCGCCCTGCTCGACGACGCATCGGCCGCCTTCCGCGACGGCGGCCTCGGCTACATGCGGCTCGACGACGCGGAGATCGTCGAGCGCCTGCTCGCGACGCCGGGGCTCCTCCGCCTGCCTCTGGTCCGGCTCGGAAACGAGGTCTCGGCGGGCCGCGACGAGACCGCCTGGAAGCGCTGGCTCAAGCCTGTCTCACCCTGACCCCGCGCCATCGCGAATCAAGCGGTGCCGGGATGCACCGATGGTCCGGCATCGGATTGCCCTCTCGTGTCCCTTCGGAGTACCTTGAGCTTCTAACTCGGGCTCGGCCACGGCGCATCCCGCGTGTCTGCCCACGCCCCTATGGTCCACGCCCGCGCGACCCCAGACACGCGCATGATCCGCGGCCTCGCCTCATCGACAAGGGAGGTTGTCCATGCGCAGAATCCTGGCGCTCCTCGCCGCGGCGACACTGCTCGCCACGGCGTTGACCCCGTTCGCCTCGGCACACGAGGGCGACCCCGCCCATCACGCCCACCGCCTCGGCGACGGGATCGATGACACCCCGCTCGAGATGGATCGCGCGTTCGACCGGGTCGATGACGAACAGCACGGCGGCCCCGGGGGCCATCTGGCAGGATCGAGCGAGAACGTCGCGCTGGTCGGCAAGGTCGCCGTCAGCGGCGCGACGGGGGTGGACAAGCCCGGCCACATCGCCGACGTCACCTCGTTCGGCAACTACGCGTATCTCTCGGCCCGCAGGCTGAACACGAGCCCCTGCGGCGCGGGAGGCTTCTACACGATCGACATCAGCGATCCGACGGCGCCCTCGGAGGTCGGCTTCACCGCCTTCCCGCCGCAGTCCTACCCGGGCGAGGGCATGCACGTCATCCGCCTCAACACCCCGAAGTTCAAGGGCGACGTGCTCCTCGCCAACAACGAGAACTGCGGGACGAACCCGGCTCGCGTCGGTGGCATGTCGATCTACGACGTCACCGATCCCACGGACATCACGCCGCTCGCGGTCGGCAAGGGCGACACGAACAACGGCGCCCTTCCGCGTGCCCGGCAGATCCACAGCGTCTTCGGCTGGCAGTCGGGCAAGCGGGCCTTCGCGATCATCGTCGACAACGAGGAGATCACCGACGTCGACATCATGGAGATCACGGATCCGACAGACCCGGTCCACATCAAGGAGGTATCCATCCTCGACTGGCCGGGCGCCCATGCGCCGCTGGCCAACGGCGAGTCCGTGTTCCTCCACGACATGGTCGTCAAGCGGATCAACGGTCACGACTACGCCCTGCTCAGCTACTGGGACGCGGGCTGGATCGTCCTGAACGTGGACGATCCGGAGAACCCGGTGTTCGTGAACGACTCGAACTACCCGGATCCGGACCCGCTGCTCGGATTCAGCCCGCCGGAGGGCAACGCCCACCAGGGCGAGTGGAGCCACAACAACAAGTACATCATCGGGACGGACGAGGACTTCTCGCCGTCGCGTCTGCGCTTCGAGATCACGACCGGCCCGAACGCCGGCTTCTACGGCGGTGGCCAGTTCGGCTGGACCGTCCCGATCTCGGCGTCCAACCCGTTCACGGGCTCCACGGTCTGGGGCGGAACCGGGTGCATCGCGGACGTCAACGGAAACGGGATCAGCGACCGGGCGGAGGTTCCCTCCCAGTCGAGCAGTGGGGCCGGCGTCGTGGTCTTCACGCGCGGCACCTGCACCTTCTCCGAGAAGGTCGAGACCGGCCAGCTCGCGGGCTACTCCAAGGTGATCATCTTCCAGAGCCACGGTGGCACCCGGAGCGGCCTGACCCCGAACGGATTCACCTGCGGCAGCCAGGGCCACGCGTTCACGATCACCGCGTCGGCGATCTGCATCGGCCATCGGGCCGGCCACCTGCTCTTCAACGACAGTCCTGAATTCGTGGGCGCCCCCGAAGGCGTCGACATGCCCGCGATCGGCACGCTCGGGGCCTCCGTGAGTGCCACCACGACGTTCGACGGCTGGGGCACGATCCACCTGCTCGACGCCAAGACGCTCGAGGAGATCGACAACTACTCCATCCCCGAGGCCATCGATCCTGCCTATGCCTCCGGCTTCGGCACGATGTCCGTTCATGAGGTCGCCACGGACAAGGACGAGGACCTCGCCTACCTGTCGTGGTATGACGCCGGCATCCGCGTGATCCGGTTCGGTGCGGACGGGATCGAGGAGGTCGGACACTACGTCGATTCGGACGGCAACGACTTCTGGGGCGTGGAAGCGCACCGGTTGCCGGGCGATCCGACCGAGACCACCTACATCCTCGGCAGCGACCGGGACAGCGGGCTCTGGATCTTCCGCTACACCGGCAACTGACCGACGACCCCGATCGATTCATCGAGAGGGCCGGCGCCGCCGGCCCTCTCGTGCTGCCCGCCCGGCGCACGTCAGCTCGATCCGCCGCGCCGGGCCGCCGCCATCACTGGGGCCGGGCGCGGCGTCGGAGCTCGACGGCCGCGACCACGAGCCCGACGGCCGTGCAGGCCGCCCCGATCACCGTCCAGCGCGGATCGCCGACCATGAAGCTCCCGCCCTGGAGCAGCCCGGTTCCCTGGCCGACCCAGACCAGTCCGAGTGCAACGAGAACGATCGACAGGACGACGCGCCGTGGATGCATCCGGGCTCCTCGCCTGCCATCCTAGCCGGGTGACCGATCGCAGACCGCCCACCAGCGAGGCCACCCATCCGCGCCCGAGCGAGGACGGCGGCCGCACGAAGCCGACCATCGAGGCCGACCAGGGCCAGGGCGCCGGACCCCCCAGAGCAGGCGCCGCCGGGCAGGGCGGGCCGGAACGGCGGAGCGGCCGGATCCTCATGCGCCACGGCGCCGCAGCCCGGCTCGGCAAGCCCGACGCGACCGAGGACGAGAAGCTCCTCGAGCGGCAGTCCGCCGTGCGCGGCCGGCCGACCTTCCTCGACACCGATCCCTGGCGTGCCCTCCGAATCCTGAGCGAGTTCGTCGAGGGGTTCGACGCGCTCGCCGCCGTCGGCCCCGCGGTCACGATCTTCGGATCCGCGCGGTCCGCTCCGGACTCGCCCGACTACGCGCTCGCCCGGGGCATCGCCCGGCGCCTCGCGGAGCGCGGCTTCGCGATCATCACCGGCGGCGGTCCCGGGGTCATGGAAGCGGCGAACCGCGGCTGCCAGGAGGGCGGGGGCCTCTCGATCGGGTGCAACATCGAGCTCCCTCACGAGCAGGGGCTGAATCCGTACGTCGACCTGGGCGTCGAGTTCAAGTACTTCTTCGCCCGCAAGACCATGTTCGTGAAGTACGCCGATGCGTTCGTCATCCTGCCCGGTGGCTTCGGGACGCTGGACGAGCTCTTCGAGGCCCTGACCCTGATCCAGACCGGCAAGATCCGCGACTTCCCGGTCGTGCTCGTCGGCTCGGCGTACTGGAAGGGCCTCCTCGACTGGATGCGTGCCACGCAGGTCGCGGCGGGCACGATCTCGGCCACCGACCTCGACCTGCTGAAGCTGACCGACGACCCAGAGGAGGTCTGCGACATCATCCGGGCGTACGTGGCGCGCGCCCATCCCGGGGACGTCGCGATCCAGGACGAGATCCGCTAGCGAGGAGGCGAGGGCGGGCCGGCCCGCGTTCCGCCGGCGGCGCGTCAACCCGGAAGCGCGACCTCGATCCGGCCGTCCACGATCCGGAGCGGGTAGTAGCGGAAGCGCCGGACGCGGGTCAGGCGGCGGGCCTCGGCCTTCTTGCCGGGCGGGTCGAGCTTCGGGTCCCTGCCCGCCGGCGACCAGCTCGGATGGTAGACGCCGTCGGCATCGAGCCCGCCGGTGGTCGGCATCCGCACGACGTCGCCTGAGCACAGGTCGAACCGCCCCTCGTGGAGCGGACAGGCGATCACGCATCCATCGAGCTCGCCGATCGAGAGCGGCGCCGACATGTGCGGACAGCGGTCGTCGACGGCGAGCACGCCGGCCGGCGTGTGGGCGACGAGGACGTCGAGGTCGCCGTGGCTGACCCGGCGCATCGCGCCCTCGGGCAGGTCCGCGAGCGTGCCGGCATCGACCCACGCTCCCATGGCCGAACCGGGCGCCGTCAGCTCGGTCGGGAACGCCGCGGGGATCGGGAAGGTCGGCTTGTCGATGGGCACGGGGTCATGGTAGCCGCGGGTCCCGGGATGCGAGGAACCCGGCCCCACGGAATGTGGCACCGGGCTCGGAGCGGCGCCGGGGGCCGAGCTCAGTCGGCGGCGGGGAGTGGCTGGTCGGCGCCCTGCGCGGCAGTGGGCGGCTTCGCCGCGCCGCCCGCCGGCGCCTCGCCCGGCGCGAAGGTCCGGAGCGGGATCTCCCGCATGAGGAGGACCGCGCCGAGCGCGACGAGCGAGACGACCAGACCCAACGTGAAGGTCTGGGCGACCGCCAGGGAGAAGGCCCGGTGGATGCCCTCCACGATATTGCCGATGAACGGCTCCACCTGCGCCTGGAAGGCCTCGGGAATCCCGGCCAGGATCGTCTGGCCGAGGTCCGTCCCGACGGTCGCCTGGACGTCCACGCCGGCTCCGGACGCCGCGAACGCGCTGATGAGCGGGGCGGGGACGCCGGCCGTGGCCATCTCGGTCGGGATCCGCTCCGCGACCGTGTCCGCGAGCACCGTGCCCGTGACCGCCAGGGCGATCGAGCCTCCGATCTGGCGGAAGAACGTCAGGTTGCCGGTCGCTGCGCCGAGATCCCGGACCGGGACCGCGTTCTGGACCGAGATGGTGAACACCGACAGCGTCGGACCGACACCCGCCCCGGCCACGAACATCCAGGCCCAGATCAGCGGCAGCGGCGTGTCGAAGCGGAGGTTCGACATCAGCCAGAG
>DASSPG010000225.1:0-28353 GCA_035699725.1 Candidatus Limnocylindrales bacterium
GTATCCGCCAGGGCACGCGCCAGGTTCAGCCGTCCGTTGCCGGTCTCCGAGGCCGTGCCCGCGGCATCCGCGGAGCGCGCGAGACGCCCGACAACAGCCCCGGCAGACAGCGACGGATCCACGGCGCGCAGCAGCGCGGCCGCGCCCGCCACCGACGCCGCGGAAGCGGACGTGCCGGAGATTGACGTGGTGCCGCCGCCCGGGACGAGGGTCAGGATGCCCGTCCCGGGGGCGGCAAGGAACACGCTGGCGCCGGAGTTGGACGACGGCGCGAGCGCGTCGGACTGATCGGTGTTGGAGACGCCGACGACGCCACGGTCGCCGGCCGGGAAGGCGGGAGTGGTCGAGCCGTCGTTACCGACGGCCGCCACGACGACGACGCCGTTCGACCACGCATAGTCGACGGCGGCCTGGAGGGCGGACGAGTAGCCGTAGGCCGAGAAGGACAGCAGGGCGACGTCGGCGCCGTTGTCGGTCGCCCAGACGAGGCCCTCGATGATGTCGCTGTCGCGGCCGAGGCCGTCGGCGCCGAGGACGGTGACCGGCAGGATCGAGACGCCGGCATAGCCGACGCCCGCGATGCCGGAGCCGTTGCCGGTCTCGGCGGCCACGATGCCGGCCATGGCCGTGCCGTGGCCGTTGAGGTCCACGTTCCAGGCCGAGCCGGCCACGAACGAGGCGCCGCCGGCGGCGATCACGCCGTCGAGGTCAGAGTGGGAGGTGTCGACGCCGGTGTCGAGGATGGCGACGACCGAGGCGCCCGACGGGGTGATCGAGCCGTAGGCCTGGTCCCATCCGATCCGCGGAAGCGACCACTGGGCCGAATACAGGCTGTCGTCGGGGGCGCCTTCGACGGCGCGGCTGCGGTCGGCCTCGACGGAGGTGACCGAGGGGTTCGCGCGCAGGGCCGAGGCGGCGTCGGCGCTGGCCTGGACGGCATGCATCCGCAGGGCGCCGATCGAGTCGAGGGAGACGGCGCCGGCCGAGGCGATGGCGGCGAGCTGGTCTGCCGCGGCGGCGCCGGCGGCGAAGGTGACGATGTACGGGCTGACCGCGATCGGGGTCGGATCGGGGGTCGGGTCAGGGGCGACGCTGGGACCGGGGGTGGGATCGGGCGCGACGGTGGGATCCGGCGTCGGGTCGGCGGACGGGGTCGGGTCGGCGGACGACGCCGGCTCCCCGCTCGGGCTACTCGTCGGAGCGGGCGAGGGATCCGACGACGGTTCCGCCGCGATCGTCCCCACGGGGGCCACGAGGGAGAACAGCAGGAGGATGACCTGCAGCCCGATGAGCAACCTGCGGACACGCAGAAGCCGCCGCGAGGCGGCCGAATCCCCGATCATCGATGTGACTCCCCTGCCCGCGGCTCGACAACCCCTCGCGATCCGCGGTGCGCGCTCGGACGTGATGGCAGATCGCCATCTGGATGAAGGCCGTCGGCCATACGACCGACATGAGTACCGTCCCATACGGGACCATCGGACGGTACTGCTCGCAACTGGGGTTGACCAGTACCAACCGCCCTGTCCCCGAACATCCGGTGCGGCGCCGCAACGGGCGCGTGCACGGCTGGGCGGCGAGGCAGGACGTTCAGGCTAGGACGGCGCCGTCACGCCGCCATCATCCATCTGACGTAGCCGCACGCCCTCGGTGCGGGCACGCACCACGAACGGCCCCCCGTGCTCAGGTGCGTCGGCGGCGGATCCTCGATCCGGCAACCAGCCCGAGCGCGCCGAGCAGCGCCGATCCGGCCACGAGCACGAGCCCGAGCTCGACGGAGCCTCGCGATGCCGAGCCTGCGGGCAGGGTCTCCGTCAGGGGACGTGCGGTCACGATCGGCCCGGAGAGCGACCGCTGCCAACCCGACGGCAGGGCGATGAGGAGCGGGTCGTCCTCGTCCTTCTCGCCGGGCTGCCCGCCTTCGGTGACCGCGGCGCCCTCGACGATCAGGATCGCGTCGAGCGGCGCGTCGCCGTCCGACTCGGTCGCCTGGACGCGATAGGTCGCGGGCGGCAGCTCCGTCGGAAGCGCGACGGCGATGACGAAGTGGCCCTCGCCATCGGTGACGGTCGAGCCCAGCTCCACCCCGCCCGCGGGGCCGGCGAGCCGGAGCGAGATCCCGGTGTCCGCCCCGAGGTCCTCGCCGCGAACCTCGACGACCCCGCCGGGCGGGACCCGATCCGGTGCCAGCAGCATCCGGGCCGAGCCGTCGTGGGCGAGGACGGCGTGCGCCGACTGCGACAGCATCGTGCCGGCGAGCACCGCGACCGCCACCAGTCGCTCCGCCGACCGGACAACCGAAGGGCGGGGCCGACGTGCCCCGCCCCTGCGGCCGGTGAGGATCCCGCGTCCTACGGTGATGGCGTCACCGCCACGCAGTTGGGAGCGGTGGCCCCGTTGGAATCGGTGCACGTGATGCGGCCGTTCGGCGCGGCGAGGACGACGGGCGAGATCGACGGGACCGCGTCGACGTAGTCGGCGAGGACCTGGTCGAGGATGTCCCGGGTGGCATATCCCGGCTTCGCGTTGACGCGGGGGTACCCGTCGCCGCCGCTGGCCATGAAGTCGTTGATCGCGATCGTGTACGACGATCCGGCCGTGAGATCCACGGCCGCTCCGCTGCACGTGCCGTCGGCCGCCTGCCGGACCGCGCCGGTGACGCGGGCGCCGGTTCCGAGGATCCCGGCCCCCGCGGTCGTGAACTGCTTGGCGGCGAGCGCGATGTCGTACGTCACGCACAGGCCCGACACCTGGCCGAGCCGTCCGTTGGCGCTCGGCGTGCTGGCGACCGACGTCTCGAGGAACTCCTTGAGCTCGGCGCCGCTGACGGTGACCGTCGCTGCGACGTTGCCGAACGGCAGGACCGCGAGGACCTGGCCACGCGTGATGAGGTACGGCGGCTGAGTCGCGGCCGGGCAGAACCCGGGACCGCCGCCGGCGGCGGGGCAGGTCAGCGCGTCGCGCAGGCCGCCCGAGTTGGTGATCGCGAAGTCCGTGTCGTAGCGGTCGCGCATCGCGTCGGTCACGACGTTGCCAAGGAGCGACTCGCACGTCCGGCCCTGGCTGTTGCCGCACTGGTCGGCGCGCGTGACGGCTTTCGTGGACTGGCCGATGACGATGCCGAGGATCGGCGCCAGCTCGGTGTTCAGGGCGTCGATCCGCGACTGGATCGCCGCGTCCGGGGTCCGACCGATCGTCCACGGCTTGTGGAAGTCGGCGGTCGAGTAGACGACGGCCTTCGTCGACGAATCGACGACGAGCCGGACACGCGTGAACCGCAGGCCCTTGCTCCGGTTCTCCACGACGAGCGACTTGTTCGGCCGGCGCGAGTTGACCTGGGCGTCGGTGTGATCGCCGATCAGGACGTCCACGCCGGTCAGGGCATCCGCGAGATCGATCGCCGGACCGGTCGGGTTCGTCAGCGTCCCATCGGTCGCCCCGTCGTGCCCGATGACGACGATCGTCTTCACGCCACTGGCGCGGAGGGCGTCGACCTCGGCCTGGACCCGCGCCAAGCGTGGCGCCACGACGAACGGATCGAAGGAGTCGGGGAAGACGAGCGAGGGGGCGTCCTCGTTGGTGAACCCCACGACGCCGACCTTGCCTCCGTCGAGGCTGAACACGTGCGACGGTTTCCAGTCGGCGGGGGTCACGCCGGTGGCCGGATCGATGACGTTGGCCGAGAGGTACGGGAACTGGGCCAGCGGGATCAGGGTGTCGCGGAGGTAGGCCTGGCCCTTGTCGAAGTTGTGGTTGCCGAGGCCGTCGGCGCTGAACCCCATGAGATTCATGATCTCGACGGTGGGCCGGTCGCCGAAGAACGCCGAGATCGGCGGGCTGGCCCCGACGCTGTCGCCGGCGGCGACCGTGATCGAGCCGTTCGGCGCCTCGGCCCGGTAGGTGTCGAACCAGGTCTTCAGGAACGCGGCGCCGCCGATCGCGAACGACGGGTTCGAGGAGCCGGATCCGGTGACGTTGTCGGCCGCCTCGGACAGGGGCACGAGCTGGCCGTGGAAGTCGCTGACGTCGAGGATCGAGTACACCTTGAGCGACGGCTTGGTCGTCAGGTTGACGAGGATCTTGCCGCGGGCGTTCTGCGGGCCGTCGATCCCGAGGAGGAAGGCCAGGGTCGGCGCGACGTCGACCGCCCGGATGCCGGCGACGGGCGCCTGCTTCCGGATCCCCGGCCCGGCGGCCACGAACGCTGCGTGCATGTTGACGCTGGCCGCGAGGTCGACGAGGTCCGGCGTGTAGCCGTGCTGACCGAAGAACTGGCTGAAGGCGATGCGGACGCCGGGCGTCGCCGCGTCCCACTGGTATGGCGGACGGAGGACGACGGTGATGTCACCGCTCCGGCTCGGATGGAGGGAATCGGACCCGTCGACGTCGTCGAGGTCCTCCTTCCGGATGATCCGCAGCACGACCTGCTTGCCCGGATTGGCCGGGTCCACCAGGCTCTCGAAGGTGCTGATGAGCTGGTTGCGAACCGTCTCGTAGGCGGCCGCCGGCACGACCCCGCCCGGATCGCGTCCGACGAGGCTGATGTGGATCTGGGCCGTTCCCCCGGCCCAGCACGCCTTGGCCTTGGTGGGCGCCCCGCCGACCCGGCAGTTGGAGGTCTGCTCGGTCGCCTGGAAGCCGGCGTCCTTGAGGACGGTGCCGGCGTTCACCGCGTACCACTGCGGCGCGAAGCCGTGGTCGGCGGAGGCCATGACCGTCGTGTCCGCGCCCATGAGGGTCCGCGCCAGCGCGAGCGTCTGGTCGGACTCGCGGTAGGCCTCGCGGATGTAGTTCCAGCGGATGTCGACGCGGCCATCCGGCACGTCGTCGTTCGTGACGTCGTCGTAGTACGGGTTCGGATCGCCGTCCATGTCGACGGGCACCGTGAGGGCCAGGAACTGGTGAGCGAACTCGTCGGTGACAGGGTTGCCGGCGAGGAGCAGGTTGGGCCGGACGCGCAGGGTCGTGAAGATGTGGTTGAGGTACGCCCAGTGGGCGTCCTTCCACTTCAATCCCTGCTCGACATAGGTGTCCTCGTCCACGATCCCCGCCTCGAGCGGCGCGAAGTCGGCGGCGGTGGACGTCGGGAAGTCGCGGGCAAGGGTTTCCTCGAACGCCGCGGATCCCGCGGTCCCGAGGGCGTTGTACGTCGCGTTGACCCGAGCGATCGAGGTGAAGTAGACCCGGAACGTCGACAGGTCCGGAGCGATGTCCACGGCCTTCAGGTAGAAGCCGGCGGTCTGGCCCGCTCGGGCACCGGTGAGGGTGACCTTGATGTCGGCCCAGGCGCCCTCGGCGAGGTTGGCGGCTGCGGCCGCGCCGTTCTTGGCGTTCGTCGAGGCGACCGCGAGGACGCGGTTGTAGTTGACGGTCCCGTCATCGGTCGAGTCGTAGATGTACAGGTCGAAGAAGCGATCGACGTTGTCGGCGGCCGGGAAGGCCGTGCTCGTCAGCTTGAACTGCTCCTGCTTGGCGGGACTGAAGCTGGCGGGGACGTTGGTCCAGCCGGCGGCGTCGTCGAGGTCGACGCGCTGGTAGCTGACGCCAAAGGCGTTGGCGCCACCGGGCTGGCCGGGAAGGTCGTAGTTGAGGAGGACGCCGCGGTTGGAGAAGAACGAGCGGAAATCGACCACCGGACCCTGGAGGGCCGGAACGAGGTTGCGCGACCCCACCCACTCGACCGAGACGACCGTCTTGCCGGCGCGCTCCGCCGCCTGGGCGATGTGGTCAGCCTGGAGGGCACCGGTCGTCGCGAACGAGGTGCGGTTGTTGAAGTTGCCCTCGCCGACCCGGAAGTAGGTGTTGTTCATCGAGCCGTGCTCGCCGGGCCATGCGCCGGTGGCCAGCGTGTGCCAGCCGACGCCGGTGTTGGGCGGGAACGCCTGGACGAGGCCGTTGTCCCCGCGGACGCCGTTCGCCATCAGGTCGGCATAGGTCGGCATCGCGCCTTCCCCGGCGAACTGCTCCATCAGGTCCGGCCGCATCCCGTCCGAGGCGTACAGAATCGCCTTGGACGTGGAGGGCTTGCCGGCCGGCGGCGGCGCCGCGGCCACGGGCACGGCGACGAGACCGAACAGGAGCGTGAACAGGGTCACCAGCACGGTGACGCGGATACGGATCGACGACGTCACGGCGGAGGTCCTCCTCGACGAAACCCGGGCACAGCGTTGGTCGGGACGAGACGTGCGATACGGACAAGACTGGCTGGCGCAGCCTCCTCCGGCCGTACCAGTCCACCCTGGATCGCACACGATACGCGCCCGTCAATGGCTGCGCCACGACGTCGGACCACCTCGCCGACGTTCCGTGAACGTGGCCTGCACGATCGTGGTGCCCGAGCGCACCGCCAGGTGGTAAGCCGGCGGTGAGGGCGGGCCGTCATCGTGTCGAGCGATGAGCGTCCTGCATCCGTCCGTCGCAGCGCGGCTGGAGCGCCTCGCACCGGACCAGCGCGCCGCAGCGACGGCGCCACCCGGCCCGATCCTCTGCGTCGCGCCGGCCGGCAGCGGCAAGACCACGACCCTCGTGGCCCGGATCGCCTGGCTGCTCGCCACCGGGGCGGCCTACCCCGGAGAGATCGCGGCGATCACGTTCAACCGCAAGGCGGCGGTCGAGCTCGACGAGCGCCTGGCGACGGCGCTTCAACCGCTGGGGATGGTGGAGGACGCGGTCCGGGTCCGGACGTTCCACGCCCTCGGGCTCGAGATCCTGCGCGCTGCGGGGAGGACCGTGGAGCTGGTGGACCGGATGGCGGTGTTGCGCCGGCTTCTACCGGGGGCGGGGCCCGCCGGGTGGCGTCGGCTCGACACGGCCTTCTCGCGCCTCAAGCTCGATCTCGGGGTCACCGCCGACGAGATGGCCCACGACCCGGAGCCCGGACCCGTGGCGCGGGCGTTCCTGGCCTACGAGGCGGAGCTCGCCGCCGAGGGCGGGATCGACTTCGACGATCTCGTCGCCCGGTCGTTGCGCCTTCTCGAGACGGACCCGGAAGTCCTCGAACGGTGGCGGGCTCGGTGCGCCGACCTTCTGGTGGACGAGGCTCAGGACCTGGACCGTGCGCAGCTCCGGATGGCCCTCCTGCTGGCAGCGCCGGCCAATCGGATCTTCCTCGTCGGTGACGACGACCAGTCGATCTACGGGTGGCGCCTGGCCGACGTCCGGCGCGTCCTGGCCCTGGCGGACGACCTGCCGGGCCTGCGCCGGATCGACCTCGTCGTGAACTACCGCTGCCCGGCAAGCGTCGTGGAACGAGCGGTGCGGCTGGTGGAGCACAACGTCGAGCGGTTCGCGAAGGTCATCAGGTCACGTCCCGAGGCACCCGGTCCGGTCATCCTGGCCGCCGATGCCGCCGACGACCTCGTCCGGGTCGGCCGCGTGCTCGACCGCTGGATGAGCCGAGACGGGTCGCAGGCCGTCCTGACGCGGACCAATCGCGAGCTCCTGCCGGCGATCGCCGCGGCGCTCGATCGCCAGCTGCCGTTCCGGACGCCGCCGATCGAGCTGCTGGTCTCCTCCCCGCTGGTCGATGCCTGCCTGGACGCCGCTGACGGCACGGACCCGGGCCTGCCGCTCCTCGCCCGGCTCGAGTCCGTGCGCGCCGCGTGGGATGCGCGCCCGCCCGATCCGGACGTCGACCCCGATGCTGCCCGGCCCGCGGACATCGCAGCCGCGGTGCTGGCCTGGGCGGTCCCCCACCGGACGCTGGACGGCCTGCGCGACGCCATCGTGGCGCGGCGCACGACGCTCGCGGACCTCGTCCGCGACGACGCCCCGCTGGCGTTCGCCACCGCGCACGCGACCAAGGGCCTCGAGTTCGACGACGTCGCCGTGCTCGGCATGGAGCGCGGCCGCTTCCCGAGCGCCCGTTCGCTCGCGGACGCGACCGATCCCGCCCGGGCGCTCGAGGAGGAGCGTCGTCTGGCCTATGTCGCGTGGACGCGCGCCCGACGCTCACTGACCCTGGTATACGACCCGGCCGCCCCGTCGTCGTTCCTGCTCGAGGCATTCAGCCCGGCGGAGCTGGTGGTCCACCCGGCCCATTGACCCGAGGAGCCCGCTCAGGACCCCCGGTGGACCGACCCCGCCGGACGATCAGTCGGACGCGACCGGGAGCTGGAAGCCGAAGACGCTGCCGACCCCGTCTGGAGGCGCCTCGGCCCAGACGCGGCCGCCCATCACCTGGGCCAGCCGGCGACAGACGTACAGGCCGATCCCGGCGCCGGGCGCGTAGCGCTGGGCCTCGTCGGTCCGGACGAGCAGGGCGAAGACGGCCTCACGCTCGGCGGCCGTCATGCCGATCCCCCGATCACGAACCCGTACCTCGACGGCGCCGTTGCGCAGGGCTGCGCGAATCTCGATCGGCGTGTCGGGGGGGCTGTACTTGGCGGCGTTCGACAGGAGGTTCGCGAGGATCTGCTCGACGAACACCTCGTCGCCGGCCACCGGCGGCAGGGCCACACCCCCGACCAGGTGGAACTCCCGCTCGGGATGGCGGCGCTCGAGGCGAGCGAGGGTCCGCTCGATCACGCGCTGCACGAGGACCGGCTCTGAGCTGCCCTCGAGCGAGTCCTGCTCGACCTTGGTCAGCACGAGGAGATCCTCGATCAGACGGAGCAGCCGCTCCGACTCGGACACGATGTCCGGAAAGAGGTCGTTGGCGAGCGGGTCCGCCTGGATGACGCCCTGGTTGGCGAGGACGCGTGCGGCGGCGTAGATGGTGGTGATCGGCGTCCGGAGCTCGTGCGAGAGCATGCCGATGAAGGCGTCGTTCAGCTTCTCGCGTTCGCCCGCGGCCTCGATCGCACGCCTGCTGGCGAGCCGGAGCTCAAGCTCGCCAACCACCATCTCTGCAAGGTCGGTCAGCGTCGAGGTCTCCTCGTCGGTCAGGACCCGCGGCTCGAAGTCGAGGATGCACAGGGTGCCCAGTCTGTGCCCGCCGGCGACCGTCAGCGGGATGCCGGCGTAGAACTTCAGCCCGAACTCGCCGGCGACGAGGGGGTTCGTCAGGGCACGCGGATCCTGTGGCGCATTCTCGATGACCCACGGGCCGTCCTGGAGGATGGCCGAGGCGCACAGGCCAGGGGCCCGATCGATCTCCTCGATCTCGAGGCCGTGGTGTGACTTGAGCCAGATCCGGTCGTGGTCCACCACGCTGACGATCGCGATCGGGACGTTGAACACGCGGGCGGCGAGCGCCGTGATCCGATCGAACGCCCCGTCGGGCGGCGTGTCGAGGACGGCGTAGCGGTGGACGGCCTCCATGCGTTCGGGCTCGTCGGCCGGGATGACGGCGCCTTCCAGGATGCTCACGTCGGCAGCCTACCGGCGAATCGTGCCACCCGCCACCGGACCTTCCGGCCTTCGGCCGGTCCGTGATCGTCGGCGTCGTGCTCAGCCTACTCCCGTGTCGCGCCGGTTCAGCTGCTTGAGCAGGCGGTCGATCGCCTCGAGGAATGGCTCGGTGACGTCCGCCGGCAGGGCATCGCGCACGGAATCCTTGGGGCCGTACGCGGCGCGGGCGCGGAGCGCGACCTGGCGGAGCGACCGCGGCTCGTCGTCCCGGAGCCGGTCCGGCATCGGTTCGAAGTAGCGATGCCAGCGCGCGGCGCCGGCATCCGCGGCCGCGGCCACCAGCCGATCCGCATGGCGAGCCGCCGCGAGTCCCGCCTCGTCGACCGCAGGCAGCTCGTGGCGGGCGGGCCCGCGTCGATCGAGCGCCGAGCGCGAGCCGGTGTCGAGCTCAGGCATCCGGGCGGGCGACGACGAGCGGCAGGCGCTTCCGCTCCGAGCCGTTGACGAGGATCCGGAACGAATAGTCGCCGGGCGCGGCGAACGTCAGGTTCCAAAGATCGATCGAGAACGTCAGGATGGTGTCGCGACCGTCGGCGTGGCCATGCGCCTGGAGGTTGCCCGTGGCCCCCGCGACCTCGCCACCGTCCGGATCCAGGAGGACGAACCGGACCTCGTGCTCGCGGTCCACCTCCGGTGCCGTGACGAGCAGGCCGAGGACGAGGGCCAGGTGCGGATGGCGGAGCGGGAAGGTGGTGCCGCCGATCCGGGACACCCCGCCGCCGAGGACGTGGAACTTCTGGCCCGGCTGGGTCTCGGCGGCGTCGGCGAGGAAGGCGTACTCGATGTCCGGCACGGGCCCATCCTACCGGCTGGCGGTTCGCCCGCGATGCACGGCCCCCGCCGCTGGGCCGACGTCCCGCGGGTTCGGTCGCGGGGCACCGAACCGCGAGTCGAGCCGCCAGCGCAGGTCGACCCCGGCGGCTTCGGTCAGGGAGTGACCGCGCCGCGGGTCAGCGCCGCGTCGGGCGGGCCCCAGTTCGGCGGTTCGGTCGCGGGGTGACCGCGCCGCCGACGATGGCGCCATGAGGTCCCCCTGCTCGCCGCGCCTCAGGCCCGGCCGTCCAGCAGCTCCGCCACCGCCGCGATGA
Organism: Candidatus Limnocylindrales bacterium; assembly: GCA_035699725.1. Taxonomy (GTDB): domain Bacteria; phylum Chloroflexota; class Limnocylindria; order Limnocylindrales; family CSP1-4; genus CF-46. The sequence goes on from DASSPG010000225.1 coordinate 10,440, forward strand.
GATCGGCCGGCCGATACGGCTTCGCGAGGAATCGGTCGGCGCCCGCGGCGAGTGCCGCGTCTCGCTCGGCAGGTAGGACGCTGGCGCTCGCGATGATCACCTTGGGCCCGCGCGACTCGCCCAGCCCGCGCACCTCGCCGATCATGTCGAGCCCGTTCCCGTCCGGCAGGCGGACGTCCACCACGAGGAGGTCCGGTGCTTCGCTCGCCACGAGCCGGCGGGCGCTCACCAAGTCGCTGGCCCCCACCATCCGGACGTTCTCGAGAGGTCCCTGGCGGGCCCGCTCGAATGCCACGCGGCACATCGCGAGAATTGCCACGTCGTCTTCGACGACCAGGACGAGCCTGTCCGACGAGGCCGTTTCCGGGGCACTCATCCGGCAGCAGGTCGGAGGGTGCCCCGATACGGCTCCAGCCAGCGGAGAAGTCCTTGGCGAGCAGCACCGCCCTTCGATGCGATGCCGATGATCTGGCCGTTGAGCTGCGCCTTCTCCGATTCGGACAGGTCGTGTGCCGTGCACAGGAGGATGGGGATCCGGGTGGTCCGCGGGTCAGCCTTGATCCGCCGGGCGAGCTCGAAGCCATCGAGCTCTGGCATGACCACGTCGCTGATGACGAGGTCGAACGGCTGCTCCCGGAGCATCTCGAGCGCGGCCAGCGCGCTCGTGGTGGACACGACGTGAAAACCCTCCGGCTCGAGGGCGGCCCGGATGAGGTCCAGGGCGACCGCCTCGTCGTCGACCGCGAGCACCTTCGGTTGCCCGCCGCTGAGCGAGTCGCCCACATGCCGTCGAAGGGATCCCAGGAGTGCGTCCCGGCGGATCGGCTTCACGAGGTAGTCCACCGCGCCCAGGGCAAGCCCGACCTCGCGCTCGTCGACGACCGTGACGATGATCACCGGGATCGCCGCGATCGCGTCGTCGGCCTTTGCCTGGCGGAGGATCTCCCAGCCATCCGCCCCCGGCAGGAGCACGTCGAGAAGGATGGCGGCGGGGTGCAGGCGGCGGGCGAGGGCGAGTCCCTCTGCCCCCGCCGCTGCCACGTGGACGCGATAGCCGGCCGGTTCGAGGTACTCGCGGAGAAGCCGGACGGCACTTGGGTCGTCCTCGATGACGAGAACTGCCGGTTGCTCGCCGGCAACGTGCAGCGCAGGATCGCGTGGCACGTCGGGCGCCACGACCGGGAGTTCCACCACGGGGTGCGCCGGGGCCGGCATCGAGACCCGGAAGCGGCTCCCGCTCCCGACGACGGACGTGACCCGGATCGTGCCGCCATGGGCCTCCACCAGGCGCTTGGTCAGGGCGAGGCCGAGCCCGGTGCCCTGGTCGCGGGCCGCGTGATCGCCGACCTGGTGGAACTCCTCGAAGACCGAGTCCAGGTCCTCGGGGGCGATCCCGACGCCCGTGTCCCGGACCTCGATGTCGACCGAGGACGATGTCCCTCCAACGTGGACGACGACGGCGCCGTGATCCGGCGTGTACTTGATGGCGTTGGACAGCAGGTTGTAGAGAATCTGCCGAAGGCGTCCCCGGTCGGCCCAGAGGATCGACGGAGCCGCGTCGATCGACACGTCGAGCTGCTTGCGCTCGGCAAGCGGCCGGAGTCCGTTCACGACCTCCGCCGCGAGCCCGGCGACGTCGACCGTCTCGGGCCGCAGCTCGAGCCGTCCGGCCTCGACCTTCGCGAGGTCGAGGAGATCGTTGATCAGCGAGATCAGGTGCTCGCCGCCGCGATGCATGTGCTCGACCCACTCGAGTGGCACCGTGACGTTGCCGTCGACCGTCGGCTCGGTCCGCATCAGGTCGCTGAAGCCGAGAATGGCACTGAGCGGGGTCCGGAGTTCGTGGCTCATCGATGCGAGGAAGTCGCTCTTCGCTTGGCTCGCGGCCCTGAGGGCCTCGACCGTCGAGCTCAGCTGCGCAGAGAGCTGCTCCTGTTCGGCCACGATCATCCGTCGTTCCACGATGATCGCCGTCTGCGCCCCGAGCGCCTCCAGAACGACGCGATCGGCTTCCGCGAACAAGGAGCGATAGCGCGAGGCGAGCACGAGCAACGGCGCCTCCGGACGGTCGCCCAGGGCGATCCCGGTGAGGCGGGCGCCGTCAAGGGCGGGAGCCAGCAGTGATCGGAGCCCGTCGTCGGCCGAGAGGTCGCGCCCCGATCGAGCTGCGACGACGAGGCGAGCCAGGTCCGACGCTGACATCCGGGCCGGTTCCGGTACCCCCGACCCATCCGGCACCGGCTCCGAGGACGCCGCGCACGTCGCCGTCCCGTCGGCCGAAGGCACGATGACGAATGCGCTCCCCCCGGCGACGTTGGCCGCCAGCTCAGCGAACTGTCCCCAGATCCGGTCTGTCGGCTGGCCGGCCATCTCGATGATCCGCCGGATGTAGCCGACCGTCGCACTCGCCTGCATCGCCCGGGCGACGGGCGCCGGGGGCGCGAATGCGACGAGGTAGCCCACGGCCGCGACGAGCGACAGCACGATCGACGCGAGCTGCGCCTGGCCGGCAATCTCCTGCTGGAGCCACCCGACCCCGGCCGACACGATCGCGACCGCGAACATGCCCGTCGCGCCCGCGGCAACGATGAGGCGGGTCGCGCCGGGACCGTGTCGCCGGCGACCTTCCTGGAGAAGGAGGGTCGCCGCGAGCACCTCGATCCCGACGAACACGCTCAGCGCCACGAGCGGGAGCCCCGGCACGGAGCGGAAGACGATCGCGGCGCCGACCGATCCGACGAGTGCCACGCCAGCGCCGAGGAGGGTGGCCCGCGGGACCGGCCGGATGAGCGAGACGAGGTGGAGGACGAAGATCGGCTGGAGGATCAGCAGGACGGCCACCGCGATGCCGACGGGCGGCGGCGTCGAGCCGGCAAGCCTGCGCCAGACGTCCGTGATGAACGTCAGGCCGAGGCCGGCGAACGCCAGCGCGAGATCGCGCGCGACCGGGTCCCGATGACGGATGTAGCCGGCCAGGACGAAGACGAAGACGAGTCCGAACAGCAGTTCGACCGACAGTCGGAGCGGATCCATTGGGCTACCTCCGGACCAGGAGCGACGACGGGTCGGGCCGGCTCGATGAGGTGGCGCCTCGGCCACGATCTGGACCCGCGGTGGCCGACCACGGCCCGACTTCGTCGCCGAGCTGCAGGAGAGACTCGATGAACGGCTGGACGAGCTCCGGGTCGAACTGCCGACCGGCTTCCCGGCGAATCTCCTCGATGGCGAATTCGGCCGAGAACGCGGACCGATACGGCCGATCGTGGGTCATCGCGTCGAACGCGTCGGCGAGCGAGACGATGCGGGCTCCGACCGGGATGGCAGAGGCGCGCAGTCCATCGGGATACCCGCCGCCATCCCAGCGCTCGTGGTGGTGGCGAACGATCGGCCCGAATGACGACGACATGCCGAGTGGTCGGCAGATCCGCTCGCCGATCTCGGGGTGTCGGCGGAGCACGATCCACTCGTCCGGCGTCAGCGGTCCGGGCTTGGTCAGAATGGCCTCGGGGACCCCGATCTTCCCGACATCGTGGAGCAGTGCACCGTAGGTGATCGCCTCGCGCTCGTCGACGCCGAGTCCCAGCCGCTCGCAGAGCACGGCCGTGATGACCGCCAGCCGCTCGCAGTGCTGTTCAGTGACGAGGTCCTTCGCTTCCACCGCGCTGGCCAGCGCTGCCACGACGCCCTGGGCCGTCTCCATCCCCAGAACCGCCCGCCGCATCCGGATGCTGCTCCGGACCCGCGCGAGAAGCTCGGGGCGCTGGAAGGGCTTCCCGATGAAGTCGTCGGCGCCCGCGTCGAGCCCCGCGACCATGTCCTCGAGACTCGCCCGCGCCGTCAGGAGAATGATCGGCAGCGTCCGCATCGCTCGGTCGGCTCTCAATCGACGCGTCACCTCGAGGCCGTCGATCCGCGGCAGGCCGACGTCGAGGATCACGACGTCCGGTTCGTGGCTGCGGACTGCGGCGAGGCCGGCCTCACCATCGGCGGCAGTCGCCACCATGAACCCCTCGCGCTCGAGGAGCGCGACGAGGAGCGTGCGAATCGAGTGGTCGTCCTCGACGACGAGGACCCGCGCTCCGGGCGCGGGTGAAGGCGATGGGCGGTTCGAAGCAAGGACCATAGACACCCCCTGGTGCCCGCAGCGTCGCAGGGGTGGCATCGACGCACCATAGGTCGAAGGTCCTGCGAGCGGTCTGCGACCGTCACGCGAGTCGCGGACCGTGGGGCGCGGCACGCGTGAGCGTCGACCGGATCAGATGGGCGGACCCAACGGATCCCTGTCCGACGGCGTGGGACCTACCGGGTCGAGGCGGCTGCGGCCCGCTTCCGGCTCGGCGCGATCGTGACCGCCGGCGCGTGGCCGTTCGAGCCGTTCCGCCCGGCGCCCCGTCCTGCCTCGTCGGCGAATGACACGTCCGACAGCGGCACGAGCGGCTCGCCGCGGAGCACCCGGTCCAGGTACTCGCCCGTCGCGGACTCGGCGGTCGCGGCGACCGTCTCGGGCGTGCCCTCGGCGATGATCCGGCCGCCCCGCGCCCCGCCGGCCGGCCCGAGATCGATGATCCAGTCGGCCGTCTTGATCACGTCGAGGTTGTGCTCGATGACCAGGACGGTGTTGCCGCCGTCGACGAGCCGATGGAGCACCTCGAGGAGCTTCTCCACGTCCGCGAAGTGGAGCCCCGTCGTCGGCTCGTCGAGGACGTAGAGCGTCCGGCCGGTCGCCCGCTTCGAGAGCTCCGTGGCGAGCTTCACCCGCTGCGCCTCGCCGCCGGACAGGGTCGTCGCGGGCTGGCCGAGGTGGACGTAGCCGAGGCCCACGTCGTACAGCGTCTGGAGCTTCGTCCGGACGTTCGGGACGGCCGAGAAGAACTCGACCGCCTCGGCGATCGTCATCTCGAGCACGTCGGCGATCGAGCGGCCCTTGTAGTGGATCTCGAGCGCCTCGCGGTTGTAGCGCTTGCCCTTGCAGACCTCGCAGGTCACGTAGACGTCGGGCAGGAACTGCATCTCGATCTTGAGGATCCCGTCGCCCTTGCAGTTCTCGCAACGGCCGCCCTTGACGTTGAAGCTGAAGCGACCGGGCTGGTAGCCGCGGACGCGCGATTCGGGAACGCCGGCGAACAGCTCCCGGATCGGCCCGAACAGGCCCGTGTAGGTCGCCGGGTTCGAGCGGGGCGTCCGGCCGATCGGGCTCTGGTCGATCTCGATGATCTTGTCGATGTGCTCGGCGCCCTTGAGGCTGTCGTGCGCGCCCACGGTCTCGCGCGACCCGTTCAGCTCGCGCGCGAGGGCCCGATACAGGACGTCCGTCACGAGCGTGGACTTGCCACTCCCCGACACGCCGGTCACCGCGGTGAACGTCCCGAGCGGGACCGAGAGGTCCACGTTCTGCAGGTTGTGCTCGCGGGCACCCTTCACGACCAGCTTCTTCAGATTGCCCTTGCGCCGCTTCTCGGGGATCGCCACGGTCCGTTCGCCGCGTAGGAACGCCCCGGTGATCGAGCGCGGCTCGGCCAGCAGGTCCTCGAGGGTCCCGTTGGCGATGATCTCGCCGCCGTGCTCCCCCGCCCCGGGCCCGATGTCGATCACCCAGTCGGCCGTCCGGATCGTCTCCTCGTCGTGCTCGACGACCAGGACGGTGTTGCCGAGGTCGCGAAGGCGGGTGAGGGTCGCGATCAGCTTGGCGTTGTCCTTCTGGTGGAGCCCGATCGACGGCTCGTCGAGGATGTAGAGGACGCCCATCAGCGTCGTCCCGATCTGGGTCGCCAGCCGGATCCGCTGGGCCTCGCCGCCCGACAGGGTGACCGAGGCCCGGTCGAGGGTCAGGTAGTCCAGCCCGACGTCGACCAGGAACCCGAGCCGGGCCGTGATCTCCTTGAGCACCTGGACCGCGATCGTCCGCTCCCGGTCGCTCAGCTTGCGTGGCAGCGCGGCGACCCAGGCGAGGGCGTCGGTGATCGACAGGGTGGCGACGTCCGAGATCGTCCGCTGGTCGACCGTGACCGCGAGGACCTCGGGCTTGAGGCGCTGGCCCTTGCAGGTGGGACAGGGCCGCGTGACCATGTACTTCTCGAGCTCGGTCTTGATGTAGTCCGAGTCGGTCTCGCGGTAGCGCCGCTCGAGGTTCGTGACGATCCCCTCGAAGGTCGCCTTGTACGTGTTCTCGCCGCGCTCATGGCGGTAGCGGACGAGGACCTTCTCGTCCTTCTTCGCGTACAGGACGTACTCGATCGCCTCGGGTGGCAGGTCCTTGACCGGCTTCTTGAAGTCCCAGCCGTGCGAGGCGCAGATCGCCTCGAGGATCTTCAGGCGCCACGATGCGTCGTTCGGCATCTTGGCCCACGGCACGAGGGCGCCCTTCTGGAGGCTCTTGCCCTTGTCGGGGATGACGAGGTCCGGGTCGATCTCCAGCCGCGTCCCGAGGCCCGCGCAGGCCGGGCAGGCGCCGTGGGGCGAGTTGAACGAGAAGTTGCGCGGCTCCAGCTCGTCCATCGTGAAGCCGTCGTACGGGCAGGTGAACCGCTCGCTGTAGCGGCGCTCCTCGAAGCTCGGCGGCTCGTCGTCGCGCGGCGCGGGCGCGATCAGGACCTGGCCCTCACCCAGGCGGAGGGCGGTCTCGATGGAATCGGCCAGCCGCGACGCATCGGGATCCGGCATCGGGCGGCCCGTATCGGGGTCGATCGGGCGGCCGTCCGACGCGCGCTCGGCGCCCTCGGGCGCCTCGGCGTGGCGGACGATGTAGCGATCGACGACGACCTCGATGCTGTGGCGCTTGTACTTGTCGAGCGTCGGCGCGTCGGCGATGTCGACCATCTCCCCGTCGACGCGGACCCGGACGAAGCCCTGCCGCCGGGCGCCCTCGAAGACGCGGTCGCCCTCTGTCTTGCGGTCCTTGATCAGCGGGCCGAGGACCAGGAGCCGCGTCCCTTCCGGCAGAGTGAGGACCTGGTCGACGATCTGCTGGACCGTCTGGCGTTCGATCGGGTGGCCGTCCGGGCAGTGGGGGTGGCCGGCCCGGGCGAAGAGCAGTCGGAGGTAGTCGTAGATCTCGGTCACCGTGCCGACCGTGGAGCGCGGGTTGCGCGACGCGCCTTTCTGGTCGATCGAGATCGCCGGGCTCAGGCCGTCGATCTGGTCGACGTCCGGCTTCTCCATCTGGCCGAGGAACTGGCGGGCGTAGGCGCTCAGGCTCTCGACATACCGGCGCTGGCCCTCGGCGTAGATCGTGTCGAAGGCGAGGCTGCTCTTGCCGCTCCCGGACAGCCCGGTGATCACGACCAGGCGATCGCGCGGGAAGGCGACGGTGACGTCCTTCAGGTTGTGTTCGCGCGCTCCGCGAACGACCAACTGATCCTGCGGCATACCCCACCAGTGTATGCGATCGCCGGCATACCGAACAAGCGTTCTGTCGCATGCGCCGCGGCTCAGCCGGGCAGGCGATAGACCTCGAGGAGGTTCGGCCCCGTGCCCGCGGCCGCCGTCGACGCGACGAGCGCCACCGCTGAACCCGGTGCCAGATCACCCGATTCGCCGAGGAGCCAGGCCATGAGCCCGAGCCGGGCCGCCGTGTCCGCCGGCGGGACGCACGACCGGGCGGTCACCCCGTGGACGATGGCGAGTCGGCCGACCACGACCGGATCGGGCGAGAAGGCGAAGATCGGGACCCGTGGCCGAAGGGCGGCCAGCATCCGGGCGGTCCGGCCCGACCGCGTGTAGCACGCGATCCCGGCGATGTCGCCGTGGGCGGCCGCCAGCGCAACGGCGGCGTAGGCCAGGGCCCCGGCATCGCCCGCGACCGGCGTTGCGGCCCCCGGGGCAAGGTGGGCCGCGCCGCGCTCCTCGCAGAGGCGGATGATCCGGGCGGCCGCGGCTGCGGCGAGGATCGGATGCGACCCGACCGCGGTCTCGCCCGAGAGCATGATCGCGTCCGCCCCGTCGAAGACCGCGTTGGCCACGTCGCTCGCCTCGGCCCGCGTCGGTCGTGGCGACGCGATCATCGATTCGAGCATCTGGGTCGCGACGATCGACGGCACGCCCCGGTCCAGCGCCCGCCGGATCAGCTGCTTCTGGACGATCGGGACCTCTTCGTAGGGCAGCTCCACGCCCATGTCGCCGCGGGCGATCATGACCGCGTCGACGACCTCGAGGATCTGGTCGAAGTCGTCGATCGCGGAGCGCGTCTCGATCTTGGCGACGATCGGCGGGCCGTCAGGCCCGAGCAGGTCGCGCAGGGCCTGCACGTCGGACGCGTGCCGGACGAACGACTGGGCCACGAAGTCGGCGCCGAGCCCGAGGGCGCGCGGCACGTCCCGCCGATCGGCCGGCGTGAGGGCGGGGACCGAGAGCCGCTCCGACGGGATGCTGACGCCCTGGCGTGAGCGGACGACGCCGCCGCGGACGACCTCGGTGGCGACGGCTGCGCCGACGTCCGTGACGCGCAGCTCGGCCGCCCCGTCGGCCAGGAGGATGCGGTCGCCGGGCCGGACATCGGCGGCAAGGCGGCGGTAGGAGACGCCGGCCCCGCGCGCCGTCCCAGGGCCGCCGCCGAGCGGGCGGAGCTCGAACGGCCGGCCGGGCTGAAGGGTGACCGAGCCGGACTCGAGCTCACCCAGACGGATCTTCGGCCCGGACAGGTCGGCGAGGACCGCGACCGACCGGCCGGTCGCGTCGGCGCCGCGCCGAATCGCCCCGGCGGCCGCGGCCCGGGAGGCCGGCGTGCCGTGCGAGAAGTTGAGTCGGGCCACGTCCATGCCCGCCTCGATGAGCTCCGGCACGCGGCGGATCGTCGCCGGGCCGATCGTGCAGACGAGCTTCGTCCGGCGGGATCGGCCCGATGCCGTGGAACTCGGGGGCGACTCGGGCGCGGCGTCGGTCACACGCGCACTCTAGCCGCCCGCCACCTAGCGCCGGCGGCGCCCCGGACGGGAGCCCGTCCGACTGCGAATGTTCGGCGTGACCGTCCGGTCCCAGGTCGGTCGGTCGCGCCAGGCGGCGGTCCGTCCGGTGTCCTCGTGCTCGTCGCGGATGCCGGGCAGCCAGTCCGCCGCGGTGTTCGCGTCGCCCGTGCCGTCGGCGTCGCCGTGCGGGTCCGCGTCGAGCGTGTCCGCCGGCTCCTCCTCGGCCGGGAGCACCGTGACGCTCGTGACCTCGAACGCCTGGTGCGCGGCCGCGGCCTCGTCGCGCCGGGCGCCCCGCTTGCGCTCCGCGGCACCGGCCAGCCCGCTCCCGCGCGCCGCACGCTCCGCCGCCCGCCCGACGATCAGCGACGCGTCCTGCTCGAGGACCCGCAGCCGGATGTTCTGGATCTCGTCGCGGAGCGCCGCCGCCCGCTCGAAGTCGAGCTCCTTGGCTGCCGCCCGCATCTCCGTCTCCATCCGGGCGAGCAGCTTCTCGATGGCCTTCGTGTTGTCGAGGGTCAGTGCCCGGCCGGCGAGGTCCTCCCGCTCGGACGAGTAGACGATCGTCCCCTCGGCCACCGTCCGAAGCCGTTCGTTGAGGTCGTGGATCTCCTTGACGATCGTCGTGGGCTCGATCCCGCGCTCCGTGTTGTAGGCGACCTGGATCGCCCGCCGCCGGTTCGTCTCCTCGATCGCGGCGGCCATCGACTCGGTCGTCCGGTCGGCATACATCACGACCCGGCCGCCGATGTTGCGCGCCGCCCGGCCGATCATCTGGATCAGCGACCACGAGCTCCGCAGGAAGCCTTCCTTGTCGGCGTCGAGGATCGCGACGAGCGTCACCTCGGGCAGGTCGATCCCCTCGCGCAGGAGGTTGATCCCGACGAGGACGTCGAACACGCCGAGCCGCAGGTCGCGCAGGATCGCGACCCGCTCGAGCGTGTCGACCTCGCTGTGGAGGTACTGGACCTTGATCCCGAGCTCGCGCAGGTAGTCGGTCAGGTCCTCGGCCATCTTCTTCGTGAGGGTGGTCACGAGGGCCCGCTCGCCGCGCTCGGTCCGCAGGCGGATCTCCTCCATCAGGTCGTCGATCTGGCCGTCGGTCGGGCGGACGTCGATGATCGGGTCCACGACCCCGGTCGGCCGGATCAGCTGCTCGACGACGCGCTGGCTCCGCTCGTGCTCATAGGGTCCCGGCGTCGCCGACATGTGGACGACCTGGTTGAGGTGGCCCTCGAACTCCTCGAACGTCAGCGGCCGGTTGTCGAGCGCCGACGGCAGCCGGAACCCGAAGTCGACCAGGATCTCCTTGCGGGTCCGATCGTTCTTGTACATCCCGACGACCTGCGGGATCGTCATGTGCGATTCGTCGACGACGAGGAGCCAGTCGGGCGGGAAGTAGTCGAGGAGCGTCCAGGGCCGGGATCCCGGCTCGCGCCGCGAGAGGTGGCGCGAGTAGTTCTCGATCCCGGTGCAGAACCCGAGCTCGCGCATCATCTCGAGATCGAACGTCGTCCGCTGGCGGAGGCGGGCCGCCTCGAGGATCCGGCCCTCGGCCTCCATCTCGGCGACGCGCTCCTCCATCTCGGCCTCGATGTCGACGATCGCGAGCTTCAGCTTGTCCTGGGGCGTGACGTAGTGGCTGGCCGGGTAGACGTTGACCTCCCTGCGCTCGGCGAGGAGCTCGCCGGTCAGTGGGTCCAGCTCGGTGATCCGTTCCACCTCATCACCGAAGAACTCGATCCGGACGAGGGTCTCCTCCGACGCCGGCTGGAACTCGAGGGTGTCGCCGCGAACCCGGAACCGGGCGCGCTGGAGGGCCTGGTCGTTGCGCTGGTACTGCAGGTCGACGAGGTGGCGAAGGACCGCGTCGCGGCGATACGAGCCGCCCTGCCGCAGGCGCAGGACGGTCGCGCCGTAGTCGACCGGGGCGCCGAGACCGTAGATGCACGAGACGGACGCCACGATGATCACGTCGCGCCGCTCGAAGAGGGCGTGGGTCGCGGCGTGGCGGAGCCGGTCGATCTCGTCGTTCCGTGACGAGTCCTTCTCGATGTACGTGTCGCTCCGGGGCAGGTACGCCTCGGGCTGGTAGTAGTCGAAGTAGCTGACGAAGTACTCGACGGCGTTGTCGGGGAAGAACTCGCGGAACTCGGCGTAGAGCTGGGCGGCAAGCGTCTTGTTGTGGGCGAGGACGAGGGTCGGCTTCCGGTGCGCCTCGATGGCCTTGGCGATGGTGAATGTCTTGCCAGTGCCGGTCGCTCCGAGGAGCGTCTGGTGCTTCAGCCCCTTCTGCAGACCGTCGACCAGCTGGTCGATCGCCTTCGGCTGGTCGCCGGTCGGCTCGAACGGGGCGACGAGGCGGAAGTCCGGCATGGCCCGAGGATAGCGTCCGAGGCGCGCCAGAACAAGCGTTCGAAATCCCTGATGATCGGGCGTAGGGCGACCGGACCAGAGCGAACGAGGGCGCGGAGGGCCGAGCTCAGGTCCGGATTCGGTCACCGGGCGACCGAATCCTGCAGCGGCTCGGGCACCGATCGCCCGTTCGGTCGTGGGCTGCCCGAACCGTGGAGGCGTGCGTCGGTGCACGCCGCTCGAGGTCGGCCCGCCTCCCGGCTCGCCGCGCCGTCGCGCGCCGCCGGGCGTCGCGGGCCGGTGCGTGCGGACGCCGCCGGTTCCGTACGGCAGGGTCAGGTCCGGGGGGACGAATTGCTCATTGGAGTGGCGGACCCCCGGCCTGAGACTCGTGACGCAACCAGCGTTCCTATGACCGGAGGTCGGCGCCATCGTGCGCGTGGTCCAGCGTTCCCCCCGTCGTCGGCGGACCAGTCGCGGTCCCGAACGAGGCCAGAGCCTCGTCGAGTTCGCGCTCGTCCTCATGCCGCTCTTCCTGATCCTGCTCGGGATCATCCAGTTCGGGTTCATCTTCAACACGTACGTGACGATGACGAACGCCGCCCGCGACGCGGCTCGCCTCGGCACCGTCTACGTCTACGACCGGACCCTGACCAAGGCGCAGAACGACCTCGCCCGGAACAACTCGATCAAGACCCAGGTCCTGGCCTCGATGAACGGGCTGTCCCAGACCGCCCCCCGGTTCGCGACCGGCTCGACGTGGAGCCAGTCGGGGCTGACCTTCAGGAACGGCGACCTCGTGATCACCTACACGATCCCCGCCGACGTGACCGACAGCGACCCCCGGACCGGCGAGCAGATCACCGTCAGCGCGACCTACCACCAGGACCTGATCATCCCGCTGATCGCGGCGTTCCTGCCCAAGGACACCAACGGCCGGATGGCCATGACCGGGATCGTCACGATGGTCATCAACTGATGACGCCCCGGCGCACCGGCGCGCCCCGATCGCGGCAGCGCGGCGGGCACGAGCGGGCGCGCGACGCCGGTCAGGTCCTCGTGATCTTCGCCCTGTCGATCACGGTCCTGTTCGCGGCCGCAGGCCTGGCGTTCGACATCGGCCGGTTCTACGCCGAGCGCCGCTTCCTCCAGAACGCGGCCGATGCGGCCGCTCTCGCCGGAGCGAACGCCCTGATCCAGGGCCGGACCCAGGCCCAAGCCGACGTGGTCGCGCGGGCCGTGCTGGCCGCGAACTTCGGGCGCGGGCCGAACGGCGTCACCCCGGCCCAGCCGCCGGTGACCCCGCAATACGAGAGCGGTCACGCCGGCGACCCGGCCTACCTCACGAACGGGATCCTGTTCGACAACTGCGACGTCCGCGTCGCCGTCCAGAACTCGATCGGCTACACGTTCGGCCGGGCGGTCGGCCTGTCGTCGAGCCTGATCAGCGGCCAGGCCCGCGTGAAGTGCAAGGGCCATGCCCTGCCGATCGCCGTCCGCCGGTTCGTGAGCGCTCCGGGACCGGCGACGACGAACAGCACGAGCCCGTGCGCGCACAACGAGAGCCAGTTCATGGACTTCTTCGCGACCGCCAACACGGCCTGCCTCGGGACGGAGACGAACGGCTCGCTGCGCGTCGAGCCGAGCGCCGGGAACAACTTCGACGCGCTCGACCCGGGCAGCGACCCTGTCAACCACGGCCCGGTCGTGGCGATCCTCGGGCAGGGCGCCCAGCCGGGCAACGGCGCTGACTTCCGGGGGTTCATCGCCCTCGACATCCGGAACTTCGCCTCCGCGACGTCGCAGCTCTACTACAACGGCGTCACGGCGGGCACGAACAACAACACGCTCAAGGCGATGGAGGCCAACTGGATCACGGTCGGCGGCTATCCGGGACCGCAGTTCCCGGCCGCCATCACCCCGCCCGACCCGAACGACCAGGTCGCGATCATGAGCGGCAACTCGACCGGTAGCGCCATCGACGCGGTCCTCAGCCGCTTCGTCCCCGGCGACGAGATCATGGTCGCGGTCTACCCCGGGAACGTGATGGCCATCCCGGACTTCGCGATGACGTCACCGGGCACGCTGACCCTGCCGACGACCGGCACGACTGCCTCCGCGGGCTCGCTCAAGGTGTCTCGCAACCAGGCGTTCAGCGGTCAGGTCACCCTGGCGACGATCGCCGACACCCTCGATCCGGCCAACCCGATGGTCCTCGGGACGCTCGTCGGGGCCGATCCGGTGACCTACAACCCCAATCCGGTCACGCCCAGCCTGGGCGGCGGCCAGAGCGTCGCCATGGAGAACCTGACGACCGCCGGTGCGACGCCGGGCATCTACGCCCTGTTTGTCCGCGGCCAGGCCGGCGCACCGTATCTCACCACGAAGTACGAGCCGTTCGGGATCCAGATCGGGACCGTGACGCGCGACTTCGCCTTCACGTCCGACGCATCGACCAGGGACGCGGCGGCTGTCGGCGACGACGTGACCTTCACCCTGACCCTCCAGAACTCCCCGAACAAGAACACGGCGTTCGGCAATCCCGTGACGCTCAGCGTCGATGCGCCCCTGCCGACCGGCGCCGGAGCGATCACCTTCGGCTCGACGACCGTGACGCCGACCCGGACCGGGGCGTCCACGACGCTGACGATCGACACCGGAACGATGGCGACCGGGTCCTACACGTTCACGGTCAGGGCGACCGGCATGAACGGAGACTCGACGAGCCGCAAGGTCACCCACCTGATGAACCTGACCGTCCGCGTGGCGCCGAGCGCCAGCATCGGCAACCAGGAGTACGTGGACATCGTCGGCTTCGCGGTCATGCGGATCACGGCGATGGACGCGAACACGATGTCCGCCTACGCGATCACCCCGGTGATCGCCGATCCCAACGATTCCCGGCTGCGCCGCGGTCAGGTGGCGAAGCTGGTGCCCTGGAACTAGCCGGGCGGGCACGGCACACGAGACGAACGCGGCCCGCCGGCGACGGCGGTCGCACCCGGGAGGCACGACACGGTGGAAATGGAATATCGCGACCCGAGCAAGCGTGGTCGCTGGATCGTGATCATCGGCATCGTCCTGGCCGTCGCCGCGGGCGGCGCGGCATTCTTCCTGATCAACCAGGCCCAGCAGCAGGCCGGCCAGGGCGCCCTCCAGAAGGTCGCCGTGGTCGTGGCCGCCCGGCCGATCCCGGCCCGCAAGCCCGTCGAAGCCGAGGACCTCCTCGTCCGCGAGATCCCGATCGACGAGACGAACGCCGATGCGATCGCCGTCCGCAAGCCCGAGGACCTCGTCGGGCGGGTCCTGGCGGTGACGGTGTTCCAGGGTCAGATGCTCACGACGAACATGCTCGCCTCGACGACGACGGGTGGCCAGTTCTCGATCCTCGAGCCCGGCGAGCAGGTGACGGCGGAGTCCGAGGCGTGGCGGGCCGTCGCCCTCACCGTGCCGGACGACCGTGCCGTCGGCGGGTTGATCGTGGCGGGCATGACGGTCGATGTCTTCCTCTCGGCCCAGGTCAACGTCCCGGCCGACCTCATGGCCGAGGGCGAGTACTACACCGACAAGTCGACGAAGATCACGTACCAGAACATGATCGTCCTGGCCAAGACAGGCACGAGCTACATCGTCAAGACGACCCTCGCCCAGGCCGAGGAGATCTCGCATCTCGTCGCCAGCGGCAACGCCCAGTTCAGCCTCGTCCTGCGGCCCGAGGCGGACGTCCGGTTCGCCGATGCGAGCAAGCTCGGCGAGACGACCAACCTGATCATCCAGCGCTACGGCCTGCCGGTCCCGGTCAACTACCCGGCCGGCAACGGCCCGGTCGCGACGGCCGCGCCGACTCCCACCCCGTCCGCACCGGCCGCACCCGGCGGCAGCCCCGTCCCGAGCAGCGCCCCGTAGCCCGGGGCGGCGGCCACGCCTACGCGCCGCTGACCCGGCGCGGCCTCCCGGCCGCCCGGCCCGCCCCCGCGGGCCGGGCGGCCGCTTCGCGTCTCCTCGGAATCCCGGTCGTCACCTTCCGCTCGTCGCGGCGTCCCATGCCGCAGCGACGCGGGAGCGGGCGTCCGGCATCGGGCCGGAGGTGTCGATGACGCGGGTCGCACGCGGTCGGACCCGCTCGACGAGCCCCGCCTGTGCCGCGATCCGCCGATCGGCGTCCTCCTCGGTGGCACCCCGGGCGATGGCCCGCTCACGCTGGACCGTCGGCTCACAGGTGACGAGCCAGACTTCGTCACAAACGTCGGCCAGGCCGCCCTCCACGAGCTTGATCGCCTCCACGACGACGGCCGGCGCGGCGTCGGCCTCGGCCGCGGCGAAGCGCTCCAGGATCCGGGTCCGGACCACCGGGTGGACGATGGCCTCCAACCGGCGGAGCGCGTCCGGGTCGCGGAACACGATCCGGGCGAGCGCCGCGCGGTCCAGCGCTCCGTCGGCACGGACGCCATCGCCGAAGACGGCGAGGATCGCGTCGTGGGCGGGCTCGCCGGCGGCGGAGACCTCGCGGGCGACCTCGTCGGCGTCGATCGCCACGGCGCCACGTTCCGCAAGCCAGCGCGCGACCGTGCTCTTGCCGCAGCCGATCGGCCCGGTCAGCCCGATGCGGATCGTGCGCGCCGGACCGCGGGACGGCCCACCCTGCTCCGCCATCAGGGCGCCCGGTCCTCCAGGTCCAGCCACGCGTCCTCGGCGGCCGCCAGCGCCTGCTCGACGTCCGCGAGCTCGCTCGTGACCCGGCGCATCTCCACGAAGTTGGCGGCGATCGTCGGCGAGCCCATCGAGAGCTCGAGCTGCGTCTTGCGCAGGCCGAGCCGCGTCAGCTCGGCGTCGACGAGGGCCTTCTGGCGACGGTAGGCGTCCTTGGACAGCTTGTCGCGGCGTGGCCGTGGCGTGGCCGGCGATCGCGCTGGCGGTCGCTCCGCGACGGCCGTCGCCGCCGGCGCCGAGCCCGCCATCCGGCCTCCACCAGCCGCGACCCCGATGCGGCTCCCACCGTGGGCGCCGCCGCGCAATCGCTGCGCCTCGCGCTCGACGGCCTCCCGGATGGTCCAGCCGTCGGCGACGGCCGCGCGCCAGTCCTTCCAGCCGCCGGTGAACGGCACGGCCAGACCGTCGTCGACGACCCAGAGCGTGGTGCACACGGTCTCGAGCAGCCGCCGGTCGTGGGACACGACGAGGAGCGTCGCGGGCGACTCGGTCATGAACGCCTCGATCGCCTCGCGGGCCGGGATGTCGAGATGGTTCGTCGGCTCGTCGAGGAGGAGGAGGTTCGCGGGCATGATCCCGAGCAGGGCGAGCTCGAGTCGCGAGCGCTCGCCGCCGGACAGCTTGGCGACTTCCTTGAACACGTCCTCGCCGCGGAACAGGAACCGCGCCAGGAAGCTGCGCGCCTCGCCGGGCGTGACCGGGATCGCCTCGAGGAGGGCGTCGAGGACCGTCGCTCCCGGAATGGCCGCGCCGCGGAGCTGCGCCAGGTACCCCGGCTGCACCGCGTTCCCGAACGACAGGGCGCCGTCGAGCGGCGGCAGGTCGCCCGCGATCGTCCGGAGGAGCGTCGTCTTGCCCGCCCCGTTCGGCCCGACGATCCCGATCCGATCACCGCGCTGGGCGGCCAGGAACGGCGCCTCGGCGACGCGCCGCGGCTCGGCGGCCGGGGCGCCATCCGCATCCACGGCGCCGCGCCCCGGGAGGTAGCCGACGACGAGCCCCTCCACCCGGATGACGATCTCGCCCGACCGGGACGGCCCGCCCCCGGCCAGGGCGCCCGCCGGAAGGCGGAGCTTCTTCGTCGCCTTCGGCGATTCGACCCGTTCGGCCTGGAGCTTCTCGAGCCGTGCCTCGTGCTCGTGCATCTTGCTGAACTTGCGGTGCGAGCGATAGCGCTGGACGAGCTCCTTCTCGCGCTCGATCTGCTCGGCCTGGGTGTCGGCGTCCTTGACCGCCCGGAGGTCGCGCTCGACCCGCTGGCGGTGATATGCGCTGTAGTCGCCGCGGAAGATCGTGAGCCTGCGGTCGCGGAGCTCCCAGATCCGCCCGACGGTCGCGTCGAGGAAGGCGCGGTCGTGGGACGCCACGAGGAGCGCTCCGTGGCGCCGCCGGAGGTGCTCCTCGAGCCACTCGATCGCGCCGATGTCGAGGTGGTTCGTGGGCTCGTCGAGGAGGAGCAGGTCCGGCTGCGCGACCACGAGCCGGGCGAGCGTCGCGCGGGTCTGCTCGCCGCCGGACAGGGCGGTCGGCGGCTTGGCCCACTCGTCCCGAGTGAACCCGAGCCCGGACAGCGCCTCGTCGACGCGCAGGTCGAGGGTGTAGCCGCCGAGGATCTCGAACTGGTGCTGGAGGTCCGAGTAGGCGGCCTCCTCCACCCGACCGGCCTGCTCCATCTCGTGCAGGGAGGCGGCCATCGTCTCGAGGTGGGCGGCGCCGTGGCGGACCGCGGCGCGGAGATCCGGGGCGGCCATGAACGCGGCGTCGAAGTGCGACTCCTGCGCGAGCAGGCCGATCGTCAGGCCACGCTTGCGGTGGACCTCCCCGGTGTCGGGCTCGTCACGGCCGGCGGCGAGGCGGAGGAGGGTGGTCTTCCCGGCCCCGTTCGGCCCGACCAGCCCGATCCGGTCGTCGACCGCGATCGCCGCGGTGACGTCGTCGAGGATGACGAA
>DASSPG010000226.1:0-3903 GCA_035699725.1 Candidatus Limnocylindrales bacterium
CCGATGCAGGCGCCCGCGGAGATCGCGGGCCGCGAGGTGGTCCGCACGCCGAGGCCCGGCGACGCCCTGACCCAGATGATCGTGGGCAGCCGCGGGGAGCGGAAGGAGCGCCTGGCCGAGGCACGGACCGAGGCGCGCCGCCGGACGCTCGACGGGACCGACGACGACATCGCCCTGGTCGCGGTCGACCTGATCTGGCTCGACGACGAGCCCCTGTGCGACGTCCCACTGCTCGAGCGCAAGCGGATCCTCGAATCCGTGCTGACCGAGAGCCACCTCATCCGGGTCGGCATCCACGTCCGGCCACCGATCGACACCTGGCTCGGCTCGTGGCGCGCCTTCGGCTTCCGGCGCCTCTCGTTCAAGGCCGCGAACAGCCGCTACCTGCCCGGCCGCAAGAACCCCGACTGGGCCCAGGCCGAGATCCCGCACCGCTGAGCCTCGGACCCGATGGGCCCGGCGTCCGCGCCGGACCGTTGCGCGCCGCAGCCGGGGGGACAGCCCGGGGATCTCGCCAACCATTCGCCCGAGGACTGCCAGGCGCGAGCGGGCCGGCGATTCCGCCCGGACCTGGCCCTTGCGATGGCCCACCCACGCTCCGACCGCGCCCGACCGGCCCGGGCAGCGCCCGGATGAGCCGCTGAATGGTGCCGAACAGTCCTCCCGTGACTGTCTGGCGAAGAATCGCTGGCCGGGCGCGCTCAGGGACGACAGCCGTCGATCGAATCGGCCACGTGTCTGCGATCGTCGCCCATGAGTGCGTCAGCGCAAGGCGGAGCCGAGCACCGGAGCGCGCGCACCCCAAGGTGCGGAAGCGAGGAGCGCAGGCGACAACGCAGCGATGGCGTGCTCAGGGGCGACAGCCGTCGATCGGTGGTACGGTCTACGGGTGCCTGCCCAAGGACTGACGCCGGCTGTCCGCGACGAGATCGCCCGATTGGGACACGCGGACATCATGGTCGGCATCCCGAGCTTCAAGAACGCCGCCACGATCGGCTACGTCGTGCGCGCGGCCCAGGCCGGGCTCGTCCAGTACTTCCCGGACCTGCGCCCGGTGCTCGTCAACAGCGATGCCGGCTCCCCAGACGGCACCGGTCGCGTCGTCGTCGAGACGGAGCCACCCGACTACATCGAGCAGATCCTCCTCACCCGTCCGACGAACAAGCTCAGCCGGGTCAGCCTGACCTACCCCGAGATCGACGGCGTCGGCGGCAAGGGAGCGGCCCTCCGGACGATCTTCGAGATCGCGGCGGCCCTCGAGGTCCAGGCCCTCGTCGTCGTCGACAGCGACCTGCGCTCGATCATCCCCGAGTGGATCGAGCTCCTCGCGGGCCCCATCCTCAAGGGTGGCTACGACTACGTGGCGCCGCTCTACGCCCGCTACAAGTACGACGGCACGATCACGAACACCGTCACCTATCCATTGACGCGCGCCCTCTACGGCAACCGGATCCGGCAGCCCATCGGTGGCGACTTCGGCGTCAGCGGCGACCTCGTCAAGCATTATCTCGAGCTCGACGACTGGACCGACGACATCAGCAAGTTCGGGATCGACATCTGGATGACGACGTCGGCACTGACCGGCGGGTTCGCCGTCTGCCAGGCCCGGCTCGGCGCCAAGGTCCACGACCCCAAGGACCCCGGATCCGACCTCGGCCCGATGTTCCGCCAGGTCGTCGGGACGATCCTCCGCCTCGCCGCCTCCCATCCCGACCACTGGACCGACATCCGCGGCAGCCACGATGTCCCGGCATACGGCTTCGAGCGGATCATCGACCCGCCCCCGCTCGAGGTGAACACGGTTCGCCTGCTGACGGAGTTCCACACCGGATCCCTGACGCTCGCCGAGACGTGGCGCGGGATGTTCGCCCCGGAGAATCTCGAGACCGTCCTCGTCCTCGCCCAGGAGGCCGGCAAGCTCGTGGACGCCGCCCGGGTCCGGCTCGGCGTCGGCGGCGAGAGCTCGTCGGCCACGCCGACCACCCTCGAGATGGCCGAGGCGCTGAGCGCGTTCCACTTTCCGGACGACCTGTGGGCGCGCCTGATCTACGACCTCGTGATCTGCGCCCGGTCCGATGACCCGCCGATCGAGACCCTCGTGGCGGCGCTCGTCCCGATCTACTTCGGACGGGTCGGCAGCTTCGTCATCGAGAACCGCCACCAGACGACCGACGAGGCCGAGGACCGGGTCGAGCGCCAGGCACGCCAGTTCGAGCTCCTCAAGCCGTACCTCGTCGGGCGCTGGCAGCAGGCCGAGCGGGAGGCCACCGAGCGTGCGGCCGCCCAGCCCGAGGGGGCCGCGACCAGATGAGCGCCGCGTCGCGCAGCCCGCTCCCGGCCCGGATCCTGATCCCGGTCGCCAACCCGGCCACCGCCGAGGAGCTCATCCGCCTCGGCGCCGCGCTCCTCGACCCGCGGGCCGGCGAGCTGACCGCGCTCGGGATCGTCGAGGTGCCCGAGGGCATGCCGCTCAGCGAGGGCGCCACCCGGGCGCGCCACGCCCGGCGCCTCCTTCAGCGTGTTCTCGACTTCGCCCCCGACGGGACCACGATCCATCCGATCGTGCGGATCGGCCGGCACGCAGCGGAAGGGATCATCGAGGCCTCCGCTGAGCAGGAAGCCGACCTGATCATCTTCGGCTGGGGCGGCAAGGCGCCCGCCGGCCGCGAGGGCGGCTCGGTCATCTCGCCGACCATCGACGAGGTCGTCCGCGACGCCCCCGCCGACATCGCCGTCGTCAAGCAGCGCGGCAGCCGCGAGATCAAGCGGATCGTCGTGCCCGTCCGCGGCGGGCCCCACGCCGAGCTCGCCGTCCGCTACGCCGACGCCATCGCCCGCCGGACCGACGCCGTCGTGAGCGTCCTCCACTTCGTCCCGCCCGGCATCACCCTCGCGGTCCGAGCCCAGGCCGAACACGCCCTGGCGCAGTTCATCCGGCAGCACCTCAAGGGCCGGAGCGAGGGCATCGTTCGCGAGGCCGCCAACGTCCGGAACGCGATCCTGCGCGAGGCCGAGCGGGCCGACCTGGTCGTGATGGGCGCGTCGGCCCAGTCGATCGGGACCGACGGCGACACCTACCTGTTCGGCGCTCTCCCCGAGGCGATCGCCACGCGCGCCCGGCCGAGCGTCGTCGTGGTCAAGACCCGCGAGGTCATCGGCCGCTCCACGTTCGAGCAGCTTGCCTCGCGTGCCGAGACCCTCGCCGCAGCCGACCGCGCCGCAGAGGAGGCCCGCGCCGTCCCCGTCCGGGTCGAGCGCTGGTTCGGCGAATCGAACTTCCACCACGGCGAGTTCGCCGATCTCCGCCGCCTCGTTCAGCTCAAGGAGAAGCAGGGCGTCACCGTCTCGCTCGTCCTGCCGACGCTCGACGAGGAGGAGACGATCGGCCCGATCGTCCGGCGCGCGATGCGCGAGATGATGGGCCGGGTGCCGCTGATCGACGAGATCCTCGTCATCGACTCCGCCTCGAACGACCGGACCCGCGAGATCGCCGAGGCCGAGGGCGCCCGGGTGGTCCAGCACCCCGACGTGCTGTCGCGCTACGGATCGTTCACCGGCAAGGGCGAGGCGCTCTGGAAGTCGGTCTACGAGACGACCGGTGACATCATCGTGTGGGCCGATACGGATGTCCGGAACTGGCACCCGCGGATGGTCTACGGGACGCTCGGCCCGCTCCTCCACGAGCCGCGCCTCCAGTACGTCAAGGGCTACTACCAGCGCCCGATCGTCGAGGGCGGCGTGCTCAAGGAAGGCGGCGGCGGCCGGGTCACCGAGCTCGTCGCGCGGCCCCTGATCAACCTCTTCTACCCCGAGCTGTCGGGGATGATCCAGCCACTCAGCGGCGAGTACGCCGGTCGCCGGGCGCTCCTCGAGTCGATCCCCTTCTTCACCGGCTACGCGGTC
>DASSPG010000227.1:0-11883 GCA_035699725.1 Candidatus Limnocylindrales bacterium
GGCGCCCTGGATCCGGGCCAGCCAGAACCAGCTCGCGACACCGACCGCGAGGGTCGCGAGCGCGCCCACCCCGAACGCCACGCCGACGCTCCAATTCGAGGCGATCCAGCCCGTCAGCAGCCCGCCCGCCGGCACGGAGCCCGCGAAGACCGTCGTGTAGACGCTCATCACCCGGCCGCGCAGCTCGTCGGGGACGGCCGCCTGGATCGTCGTGTTGGCCGTCACGGCCATGGCGATCGCACCCGCCCCGGCGATGAACATCGCGAGGAGGGACAGCGCGAAGGACGTCGATACCGCGAGGACCGCGCAGCCGAGACCGAGCCCGATCGCACCGAGCGCGATCGCCCGCGCGCCGCTGCGGCGCCGGAACGCGACCCACAGCGCCGCCAGCGTCGAGCCAACGCCGGACGCCGCCATCAGGAACCCGAACCCGGACGCGCCGACATCGAGGACGTCGTCGGCCAGTGGCGGGACGAGGATCTGGAAGTTCATCCCGAACGTCGCGGCCAGTCCGACGACGACGACCGACAGGAGGACGACCGGCGTCCGGCGAACGTAGGCGGCGCCCTCCACGAGGTTGTCGAACACCGCCCGCAGCGTCGTCGGGCGGACGTTGACCGGCATCGGCCGCATGTCGGTGTCGCGCATGAGCATGTAGCTGGCGATGACCGCGAGATACGACAGGCCGTTGAGCAGGAAGGCGATCGAGATGTCGAACGCGCCGATCAGCAGGCCGGCTGCGGCCGGGCCGATGATCCGCGAGGCGTTGAACAGCGCGGCGTTGAAGCCGACCGCGTTCTGCATGTCGTTCCGACCGACCATCTCGACCGCGAACGCCTGGCGGACCGGCATGTCGATCGCGCTGGCGACGCCGAGCAGGGCGGCGAGGACCATGACGTGCCAGACCTCGACGGCGTCGGTCGCGGTCAACCCGAACAGGACGAAGGCGAGGAGCATCGCGACGGTCTGGGTGACGGCCAACGTCTGGCGTTTCGGCAGGTGATCGGCGATGACGCCGCCGAACAGCCCGAAGGCGATGACCGGGCCGAACTGGGCCGTGGCGACCAACCCGAGCATGAAGGGGTCGTTCGTCAGCTGGAGGACGAGCCAGCCCTGGGCGACCTGCTGCATCCAGGTCCCGACCAGACTGATCGCCTGGCCGGCGAAGAAGAGCCGGTAGTTGCGGTGGCGGAACGCCCGGAACCGATCGCTCATGGGGCGTGCGGCGCGGGGGTGATGCCGGCCTCGAGCTCGGCGAGGTGCTCGTCGAGATGGGCCCGCCGGGACTCGGCGTCCGCGATCATCGCGGACAGGCGCTCCGCCTTCGCGCGGAGGCGGGCGATCTGGCCGTCGACCCGCTCCATCGCGTCGGCCAGGATGGCGCGGCGCTCGGTCTCGTCGGTCGTGGTCCGGAACCGCTCACGGTTGCGGGTCCGGGCCGCTTCGTCCTCGAGCATCGACGCGACCTCCGCCAGGCTGAACCCGGCGTCGTCGCGGAGCCCCTTGATGAACCGCAACCGCTCGAGGTCATCGGCGTCGTACAGCCGGTAGGCGCCCTCCGAGCGAGCGGCCGGCTCGAGCAGGCCGATCTCCTCGTAGTAGCGGATCGCGCGCGTCGT
Source organism: Candidatus Limnocylindrales bacterium (assembly GCA_035699725.1). Classification (GTDB taxonomy): domain Bacteria; phylum Chloroflexota; class Limnocylindria; order Limnocylindrales; family CSP1-4; genus CF-46. The sequence continues at coordinate 1,620 of DASSPG010000227.1, forward strand.
CAGGCCGAGGTCGGCGGCGACCTCCTGGATCTTCAGGAGCCGGGCAGGCTGAGCCGCCACGGGGTCGGGATCCAGGACGGAATCGGTCACCCCCCGACTGTACCACAACATTACCGTTCACGTGAAGGTTAATGTCGTTCCGCACCCAGGTCCTTGTCAGCGTCGGGTCTTGACAGCGTTGCCTCCGCGGTCGTATATATCGATTGGCGATATATCGCCCATCGTAGGAACAGGGTGCCATGAAGTCGACCATTCCGGAGTTCGGGCGCTTTGCGGAGCCGACGCTGCTGATCCTGGTCAGCCTCAGCGACGGGCCGAAGCACGGCTACGCGATGATGCAGGACATCGAGCAGGGCACGGGCCGGCCGATGGGAGCGGGCACGCTGTACGCGGCCCTGGCCCGGCTCGAGGAGCGCGGGCTGATCGAGCCGCTCCCGCCGGTCGATCGGCGCCGGCCGTACCGCCTGACCGCCGTCGGAGCGACAAACCTCGCCGAGCAGCTCCGCGGCCTCTCCGACTTCGCCCAGATGGGCCTCCGCCAGCTCGGCGAGTCACAGCCATGAACCGGTTCCTCGTCCGGCTCTACCCGGCCGCCTGGCGCGAACGGTACGGAGAGGAATTCGTCGCGCTGCTCGAGGAGCGGCCGGTCGGTCCGTTCGACGTGGCCGACGTGGTTCTCGGCGCGCTGGACGCGCGCCTCCGCCTGCGCCGCCAGGCGGTCGAAGCGGCGACCTTGAAAGGAGCAACCACGATGTCCCTGCGAATCGGCGGGTTCGCCGCGATCCTCGGCGCGTCCATCATGACGACGGCCCTCGTCGTCGGGACCGGGCTCGTCTCCGTGGATGTCGATCCGGTCTTCGCGCTGGGCGTCATGGTCGTGGGCTCGATCCTGCTCCTGGTCGCCCTGGCCGGCCTCAGCGCCTTCCAGGCGCGATCGCATCGGCGGCTCGCGTGGGCCGCGTTTGCCGTGCCCGCCTTCGGCGCGATGGCCATGATCGTCGGGATCGGCGGGATGGGCGTCGAGAACGGACCGTTCTGGTACGTGTGGTTCGTCGGCCTGTTGACGTTCTTCGTCGGCTCTGGATTCTTTGCCCTGGCGACGTACCGGACGGCGGTCCTGTCCCGTCGCGCGACCCTGCTCCTGGGCGTCGGGTCGATCCTGCCGTTCGGGTCGGGGCTCATGGCGATGATGGAGTTCGCCCCGGCATTCCAGGAAGCGGTCCTCGTGTTCGCGCTGGCCGCGTTCGCCCTCGGCTGGGCCGCCCTGGGCCTGGAGGCCATCCGGCTCGACCGGGCGTCGCCCGCCCCACGACCGGCCTGAGGCGCGGCGCACTCGTCCGCATGCAACCGGTCAGGGTCGGCACGCGTCGGCTCGGTCAGCACGCCCGGATCCGCGGCCGCGGTCGATCCGGCCTGCGCGCTGGCGCTGCCCCTGCCGATCTTCCGGAACTGAGCGAGATCCCGCGTTGACACGAATCTAGCCGGCGAGGACCGGGAGCTCGCCTCTCCGCTTCGCTCCGTCCGGGCGCAGGGCCTCTGGAGCCGAGCCGACTCCGGGCAGTGTCAGCGAGAGACCGGGACACCAGCTGCCGCGGTCCACTCCCCGACGATCTCGGAGAGGGTCGCGAGGCCGACGGCGCCGTGGCCGAGGACGGCATCGTGGAAGGCTCGAATGTCGAACCGTGGTCCGAGCGCCTGCTTCGCTGCGGCGCGCAGTCGAAGAATCTCGCGCTGGCCGATCTTGTACGCGAGGGCCTGGCCGGGCCACACGATGTAGCGATCGACCTCGTTCACGATGTTGTTTCGGGCGAGCGCGCTGTGGTCGACCATGAAGTCGATCGCCTGTCGGCGCGTCCAGCCGAGAGCGTGCATGCCCGTGTCCACCACGAGCCGGCTCGCCCGCCAGCCGTCGAACGACAGGACACCGATCCGGTCCAGGTCGGAGCTGTACAGGCCCATCTCGTCGGACAGGCGCTCGGTGTACAGACCCCAACCCTCGAAGAACGCAGTCGGGCCGGTGTGGCGCCGGAACTCGGGCAGGCCGGTCAGCTCCTGGGCGATCGCGAGCTGGAGGTGATGGCCCGGGATCGCCTCGTGGTAGGCGAGCGCCTCCGCCTCGTAGCGCGGTCGCGTCTCTGGAGCCGAGGTGTTGATGTAGTAGCGGCCGGGGCGCGAGCCGTCGGTGGCCGGCTGGCGGTAGTACGCGATCGTCGAGTGGGCCTCCTCGTGGGCCGCCATCGCGACGACTTCGCACGCGGCGCGGGGCAGGATCCCGAACCAGTCCGCGATCGCGTCGCGTGACCGGGCAAGGGCGCTGTCCGCCTTCGCGAACACCTCGTCGCGGGTCGCGAAATGGAGGGCAGGGTCGGTCCGAAGGCGCTCGCGGATCGCCGCCAGGTCTCCGGTTCCGAGCACGCGCGCCCCCAGCTCGGCGAGCTCCGCGTCGATGCGCTCGACCTCGGCGAGGCCGATCGCGTGGATCTCGTCGGCGGCGAGCGCGAGGGAGGTGTGGACCTCGATCAGGCGCGCATACGCCTCCCCTCCTCCGTCGACGTGGCACAGGCCCGGCCGGTCGTCCGACCGCGCGGCGGGCCGGATCTCGTCGCGGACGATCGCGCGGTAGCGCTCGAGCGCCGGCAGGATCGAATCCTGGACCGCGGCGCGCAGGCCGGCGTCGAAGGCACTCCGCGCCTCGCTGGTCCAGGACGGCCGCTCGACCGAGAGCGGAGCCAGGAACGGCAGCTCATCCGGGGGTGCGGACAGGGTCTGCTCCAGCTCGTCGAGCGTCTTGTCGACCGGGCTGGCGACCGCCACGCGGCCGGCTGCGAGCTCGCGCCGGAGGTTCTCGCCGTGGGCGTCGAGCCAGGGCCCCAGCGCGTTCCAGCGGGCGACCATCGCACCGGCCTGCTCCGGTCCGTCCACGGGCTGGATCGACTCGAGGTTGAGCGCGGCGATGTGCGGCCCCTCGAGCGGATCCACGGACCACTGGTCGACGCCCGATGCATCCGCGGCGAGGTCCGACTCGATCTGGGCCAGGAGGGCAGAGCGCGTGACCCGGTCCTCGCCGACCAGGCCGTCGGGCCCGACGGTGCCCACGTCCCCGAGAAGGGCTTCGAGCCGGGCCCGATGGGCCGCGCGACCGGTCGGCGTCGGGTCGTCCAGGCGGTCGTCGAAGCGACGATCGCCCACGATCGTCCCCCAGACCGGCTGGGCCTCGAGCGTCGCCTCCCAGTAGTCCGCGGCAAGGGTGGCGAGACGGGCGGCGGCGGTCGGATCGGGCATCCGCCGATGATACGCAGATTCGATGTTGACACCACGTTCCGTGGTACCTACGCTCCGCCCGTGGATGCCGCCGCCCTCGTCGATCGCCTGGTCCGCCTCGGGCTGACCACCTACGAGGCTCGGGCGTACCTGGCCCTCGTCCGCCGCGAGGCCTACACCGCGGCCCAGGTCGCGCGCCAGTCGGGCGTGCCCCGCCAGCGGATCTACGACGTCCTCGGCACGCTCGTCGAGAAGGGGCTCGCCTCGACCCGGCCCGGCAACGTGGTGAAGTACGCCCCGATCGCCCCGGAGCTCGCGATCGAGCGTCTGGTGGCCGCCCATCGGCGCGACCTCGTGGACCTCGAGCGCGACGCGGCCGAGGTGGCGAGCACCCTCGGTCCACAGTTCGTGGCCGGCCAGACGCACAGCGACCCCCTCGACTACATCGAGATCCTGCGCGACCGGGGCGCGATCAACGAGCGCTTCGCCGAGCTCCAGGCCGGCGTCAAGCGCGAGATCCTCGTCTTCACCAAGCCGCCGTACGCCACGCCGCCGCAGGAGAACGACGAGGGCATCCAGGTCAGCCAGAGCCACGTTGCGCGGAGCGTGTACGAGCTCTCGATCCTCGACGATCCGGCCACCACGGAGGGCGTTCGCCGCTTCATCGAGGCCGGCGAGGAGGCGCGCTTCGTGGACGAGGTGCCACTGAAGCTCGTGATCATCGACGAGGCGATCGTCATGTTCGGCATGCAGGACCCGCTCGCGGGACCGTCGGAGCTGACGATCATGGTCGTCGAGCACCCGGCCCTCGCCCGGACCCTGAAGATCTCCTTCCAGGCCGTGTGGGATCGCGGCCTCACCTTCGACCAGGCCTACGACCTTCGCGTCAACCGTCGGACGCAGACCGCCTGACCAGCCAGCCCCGCGAGAGGGGCGCCGGGAGCTCCGAGGAGCGCCGACGCCGATGATTCGAACCGAGAGCTCGCGCCAGCGTCCGGCGATCCGCCGCCGCCGGTCCGTGCCCGCCCGCGTCGCCGTCGGCCTGCTGGTCGCCGGCCTCCTGGCGACCCTGCCCGGGCCCGCGTTCGCCGCTGCCCGCCTGACGGCGTCGGACGCGCTCGCCTCCCAGGTCGCCGCGGCCGGACCGGTCGATCCCACGCCGAAGCTCCGCGCGGACCTTGCCGCCCTCGTCGCGGGATCCGCGTCGCCCGATCCCCGGCTGCGCGACCTCGTCCCGGGCCTCACGGCGGGCGAGATCCCGTTCTTCGCCGTCCTGTCCGGTCCCCTGGACTCCAGCCGGCGAACGAGCCTGGACGCGGCCGGGGTCCGCGTGCTGCGGGCGTACCGGACCGTGGACGCGGTCGCCCTCGTCGGCGCGCCCGTTGCGGTCCTGCGCGTGGCCGCCCTCGGGTGGGTGGACTGGCTCGCGCCGGTCGAGGTCGTCGTCGCCCTCGCCGACCCGCCCGGCACCGAGCCCCTCGCCGACCAGACCCGCGGCGGCCCGACCGACGTCGGCGCGGTCGAGCAGTGGACCGCCGGACGCACCGGGACGGGCGTCCGGATCGCCGTCCTCGACACCGGCCACGATCCTGCTCACCCGGACCTCGACGATCTCGACTTCCGGCGCTGGACGCAGCTCCTGCCGCCGCCCGGAGCCAAGGTCGTGGACGCGCGCAACTTCAACGGCGGCGGCTGCGCCCCGTTCGCGGGCGACGGCCATGGCCACGGGACCCACGTCGCGGGGATCGCGACCGGGACCGCTGAGGGCGGCCCGACCGCCGACGACAACGGAACGTACGCCGGCGTGGCGCCGGACGCGGAGCTGGCCGTCGGCAAGGTTCTGACCGACGCCGGCGCCGGCGTCAACAGCGACCTGATCGCCGCGCTCGAGTGGGCCGCGATGCCGGCCGAGAGCGGGCCGACCGGCTGCGCGATCGGCGCGGACATCGTCAACCTCAGCCTGGGCTCGGAGGCGCGCCCGACCCGCCTGAACTCCGGGCAGGACGCGGACCTCGTGTCGCTCGTGGTCAACCGGCTCGCGGTCCGCTACGGCACGCTGATCGTGGCCGCGGCCGGCAACAGCGGCCCGTACATCGGCAGCGTCCTCGAGACGCCGGGGTCCGCGGCCCAGGCCCTGTCGGTCGGGGCGTCGGCCAAGGACTGGGACCTCAACCATGACGACACGCAGTCGGGTGACACGTGCTCCGGCTACCGCCACCCGCGCTCGCCGTCCGCGGCCGACAACGACTGCCGCGCGGGCGTCGGGACCCAGGGCGCGTCGGTCGCGTCCTTCTCGTCGCGCGGCCCGTCCGGCGATCTGTGGCTCCGCCCCGACCTCGTCGCGCCGGGCTACGCGATCGTGTCCGCCCAGTCCACGGCCGGGACCGCGCTCGCGGGCAACGACCTGAACATCGGGACCCGGGACGACCCCCGCTACGCGACCGCCTCGGGTACGTCCATGGCGGCGCCGACCGCGGCCGGCAGCGCGGCCCTCGTCCTCGAGGCCTACCGAGACGCCCACGGGACGGACCCGTCCGGCGCGTCCGGCGTCACCGGCCTGCCCGCTCCGGCTCATGCGCTCCTGCGGGCAGCCCTCATGAACACCGCCACGAGCGGCCTCGAGGAGTCGCGCTGGATCCTGACGACCGACGCGCGCACGCGGGTGATCTGTCCGCGCGAGGTCCTCGATCTGATCAACCCGACCTACTGCGCCGTGGCCGACATCATCGGCGAGGCCGTCGCGAACAGCCTCGGCTCGGTCACGCTCTACGAGGTCCGCAACGGGGCCGCCGATCCTGCGGTCGGGCCGCTCGCGGAGGGGGCCGGCAAGCTGAGCATCGGGCGGGCGATCGCGGCCCTCCGCGACGGGATCGTGATCTACAGCGCCGCCTCCGGCACCGGCGCGGACGCGGGCACGGGACCGCGCGACCTCCAGGGCAGCTGGCAGGTCGGGTCGATCGAGGCGGGGACGTCGGCGAACCAGCGGTTCGTGGTCCACGGGGCGCCGGGCGCCGCCGCCAGCGTCTCGTTCACGTTCGAGCCGGGAGCGCCGTCGGACGGCAGCCACTCGATCCCGGCCGGCTGGACGGTCCGCCTGCCGAGCGCGACGAGCGTCCCCGCCGGCGGCGACGCGATCGTGACCTTCGGGCTGGACGTGCCGGCCGGGGCCCCAGCCGGGCTGTACACCGGCGCCGTGGTGGCCCGGACCGGCGCCGGGCAGACGCTCCGCATCCCGGTCTTCGCCGCCGTCGCGCTGCACGATCCGGAGCTCACCGCCGACAACACGCCCGGGCCACAGGCCGCGATCGAGTCCGAGCGCGACGTCTTCGCGAAGGACGACACGCTGTGGCCGTCCGCCGCCGGCGCCGCCCTCGGCGCGACCGCCGATTGGCGGGTGTACCCCGTCGAGCTCGCCGCCGGGCTCGGCGAGGCGCGCTTCGCGGTCCACGACACCGCGGCCGGCGACGAGACCTACGACATCTACGTCTACGACGCCGCCTACGACCTGCTCGCCTCCAGCCACCCGTTCACGGCCGATGGCGTGAGCGACGCCGCCGCCCAGCGCGAGCGCGGGCCGTCCACGGCCGCCGACCCGACCACGGTCGTCCTGGCCGCGCCCACTGGCGGGCGGTTCTACGTGGCGGTCAACCGGGCCAAGATCGGGCGTGGCCCGTTCGATCCGATCGGCGACATGGGGTCGTTCCGCCTCACCCTCGACGAGGTCGCGGCCACGGGTCCGGCGGCAGCGTCCGCGCTCGCCTACGAGGGTGATCACGTCTTCCGGCAGGGCACGGCCGGCCGGCTCGCGGCCCGACTCACGTCGGCCGCCGGAATGCCGATCGCCGGGCGGCCACTGACGTTCACGTTCGACGACGGCACGTCCCCATGCCCGGGCGACACCTGCCGGGCCACGACTGGTCCGGACGGCCTCGCCCAGGTCGCCACGGACCCGATCGCCCTCGCCAACGGCATCCACGAGATCCACGTCCGGTTCGCGGGCGACGCGGCCTGGACGCCGGCCGCGGCCGACGCCCTCGCGCTCGTCATCGGGGCGGGTGCACCGCCGCCGGTCGGTGGAACCGGTGGCGGCGAGGCCCACGGCGGCGGCTGGTTCGTACCGGACGGCACGACCGCCGGGAGTGGCGACGAGGGCCGGATCCACCTCGCGCTCCAGGTCCGGAGCGGCCTGCCCGTCCCGACCGGCGACCTGCGCTGGACGGACAGGGCGAGCGGGGTCGATCTGCGCCTCGAGGCCTGGACGAGCCTCGTGGTCGACCGGGAGCGGGCTCTGGCGACCGCGACCGGGCGGGCACGGACCCCCGCCGGCGGGACCGTCACCTTCGAGCTGACGATCCGCGACGCCGGCGAGCCCGGACGCGACCACGACACGATCCGGCTCCGGCTGCTCGACGGCTCCTACGATCGGGCCGGCACCCTCGGCGGCGGCAACCTCCAGGTCCGCGCCGGCTGACGACGACCGCCCCACGTCGGGGCGGTCGTCGGGAGAGCCGGGCTCAGTCGAGAACGATCAGGTCAGTCTCGACCGGAACCGGATTGGCCAGGATGTCGCGAACCGGCGAGGTGTCCTGGACGTACTGGCAGAGCTCCTCGAGCTGCTCCTGCGTCGCGTTCGGCGACCGAACCCAGCTCTTCGCGCGGATCTGCGAGAACCCTGCTCGCGGCCCACCGAGGCCGAGGAACCGGTGGAGGTCGAGATCACCCTCGATCTCGTATCGCAGCTCGCTGATCTCGATCCCGCGAGCGGCGGCGTTGTAGACGTAGCCGACGCCGTAGCAGAACGCGAGCGCCTGGAGGACGAGCTCGACCGCGTTGGGGCCGGCGTTCGTGCCGAGCAGGACCGGCGGCTCGTCACCGATGAGCCGGAACGGCTCGGCCCGGTCGGCGGTCGGCGTGCCCGCGTGCTCGAACACCCCGATCTCGCCGCGGCTCCGGCCCCCGGTCTCCCAGCTGCTCGTCGCCCGGAACGTGAACGACGCGACGGTCGCGTCGGCCTGGACCGCACCGATCGTGGCGACGAGGCGATCGACGTCGACTCCGTTGCGGGATGTCATCGTGGCCATTGCGCTGCTCCTCCTGCCGGGTGACCGGCTCCAGTGATGAGGTGGTCATGTGGCGAGACGCCGCCGGTTCCGTCGTTATTCCCGTCGTCGTGCACGGGAATAAGCTGGCGCTGCCCGTCGTCTATGCCAGGAGACCCACCACTTGCCCGCAGAGGAAGGGATGCTCGGCTGGATCGTGGAACCCCTGATCGCGCCGCGGATCGCCGCGCCACTCGCCAACGAGCCTGACGGCACCACGCCACCGCCGACGGGCGCGCCCGAGGCGGGCACCCGAGCCGACTTCGCCGACATCGCGCGAGACCACCTCGACCGGCTCTACGGCTTCTGCCTGCGGATGACCGGCAACCCGTCCGACGCCGAGGACCTCCTGCAGGAGACGCTCCTGCGCGGGATGCGCGCATGGCCGGAGGTCCGCGAGCCGGCACGCGCCCGCCCATGGCTCTTCGCGATCGCCACGAACGCCTGGCGCGACACCGCCCGAGCCCGCGCCCGCGAGCTCGTCACGACCACCCTCGACGACGACGCCGACGAGTTCTCGCTCTTCCAGACGATCGCGATCGAGGACCCCTTCCCCTACTCGGACGAACTCCATCTCGACTTTCTTCGCCTGTTCGGGGACGAGGACGTCCAGGCCGTCTTCGGGTCGATCAACCCGGCGTTCCGACTGCCGCTGATCCTGACCGTCGTCCACGGATTCGCCTGCAAGGAGGCCGCCGCGATGCTCGACATTCCGCTCGGCACGCTGCTGTCCCGCCTCCATCGCGGCCGCAAGCAACTCGAGCGCGGCCTGTGGGAGTACGCGGTCGCGAACAGCCTCGTGACCGTGACCGATGAGGAAGGGGACGAGTGATGATCGACTGCCCCGAAGCCGTCCGGCGGATGTGGTCGTACCTCGAGCGGGCGCTCGAGCCGACGCCGACCGACGAGCTCGAGACGCACCTCGACACGTGTCAGCGCTGCTGCGGCGAGCTCGAGTTCAACCGCCACCTGCGAGCGATGGTCGCCGAGCACGAGGGAGCGCCGAACGTGCCACACGAGGTCCGGGCCCGGGTCGACGCCCTCCTGGCCGGCGATGGCAAGGGCGGCCGGGCGTGACCGACGTCCCGATCCACCTCGCCGGCGGCGATCTGCTGGCGCAGGACCAGATTCGGGCGGTCGTCCGGACCACGTACGGTTCGGTGATCCCGAGCGATCGTCGGGTTGCCGAGCGGTTCTATGCCTCGGACGAGCTGGCGGGGCTGCCCGACGAGACGATCCGGATCGCCCTCGGTGTCGGGAACCCGGTCCGCCATGCGCACCTGGAGCCGGGCGACGACGTCGTGGACCTCGGGTCCGGCGGTGGGATCGACTGCCTCCTCGCCGGACGAGCCGTCGGCCACGGTGGCAGCGTCGTCGGCGTCGACTTCCTGCCCGAGATGATCGGCCGCGCCCGCCACTCCGCCGCGGCGACCGGGCTCGACCACGTCCGGTTCATCGAAGGTGAGATCGAGGCGCTGCCGCTGCCCGACGCCTCGGCCGACGTCGTGATCAGCAACGGCGTGGTGAATCTCTCGCCGCGCAAGGTGCGCGTCCTGGCCGAGGCGTCCCGCGTCCTGCGGCCCGGCGGACGACTGGCGATCGTGGACCTGGTCCTCGACCACGACCTGCCGGCCGAGATCCAGACGTCGCCGGCGGCCTGGGCGGGCTGCCTGTCGGGTGCGCTCTCGGAGACGACCCTCTACAAGGGCCTCCGGCGGGCGGGTTTCCGGGAGGTCGGCATCGAGCCGGTCGAGCCCTTCGGGATCGCCGAATGCGCGCTCTACCCTCTGTTCAGCGAATCCCTGCTCGACCTTCTCCGGACGCTGGTCCCCGCCGAGCGCCACGACCGGATCGCACGGAGCGTGGTGATCCGCGCCCGCAAGCCCGCCCCAGGCGAGATGCTC
>DASSPG010000228.1:0-12929 GCA_035699725.1 Candidatus Limnocylindrales bacterium
CGCGCAAGTCCGCCGCGCTAGCCTACAGATCGCCCCGGCTTCGCGCGTCTCGCTCGATCAGGTCCGGGACAGGGCAGAGGCTTCCGGGGCGATCGTGATCACGATGGCCGCCGCTAGGCGTCCGGGACGTGGGCGGTCCGCTCGGTGCCGTCCCAGCGAGGCGGCCGTACCGGCGATCCACGAACCCGACCCACAACGGCTAGGCAGTCCGCGGCCGGCGCCGTCCGGACCAGCGCCGCGAACCCGCGCTATGGCGATCGGCGGCCCGATTAGCGACGACCCATGGGCCCGAATCGCCGACGCCCGCTCGAGCCGGGCCAAGCCGCCAGCCGCCGCCGCGCGCGCCACGTGCACCTCCTGGCGAAGCGGATGTGGTGCTCCTGTGGCCGGGCGGTCCGGGCCGACACGTCACACCAGAAGCCGGCACCATCGTTCGGCGCTACGCCCCGCAGGACCGTCGTCGATCGGCTCTACCAGCGGATCACGGTCGCATCCTCTAGGTCGGCCCGACCGAGGAGGCGAAGCGTCTCGGGATGGTCCTGGTCTTCCTGAGACTGTGGTTATGGCGCGCCCGGCGGGACTCGAACCCACGACCTTTAGGTCCGCAACCTAACGCTCTATCCACTGAGCTACGGGCGCACTCGTGCCGGCGTCACCGACCGGAGCGGACCCGGCGGAAAGCTGGCGGAGAGGGAGGGATTCGAACCCTCGGAGCAGGTTACCCCACTCAACGGTTTAGCAAACCGTCGCACTAGGCCTCTATGCGACCTCTCCGTCGCGCGGCGGCCGGAATCCGACCACGGGTCCCGAGCGGCTCGACCGGCCTCGTCTGGTACGGTGGCGGGGTCGCTCCCCGTGGAGGTGCCGGTGCCGGACGACCGTCGCAACGTCATCGACAAGGCCTGGGTCGAGCCACCGCCGAAGCTCACCGCGCCGATCGAGCTGGCCCCCTACGACCCGGCCTGGCCGGAGCGGTTCGTGCGCGAGGAGGCGCGGATCCGATCGATCCTCGGCGACCGGGTCGTGCGTCTCGAGCACACCGGGTCGACGTCCGTCCCCGGACTGTCGGCCAAGCCGATCATCGACATGACGCTGCTGGTCGCCGACGTCAACGACGAGGCGGCGTACGCCGACGACCTGGCTGCCGCCGGCTATCGCCTCGTCATCCGCGAGGAGGAGCCCGACTGGTACGACCACCGCGTCTTCAAGGGCCCCGACACGAACGTGAACCTCCACGTGTTCTCGGCAGGCTGTCGCGAGTTCGACCGGATGGTCGGGTTGCGGGACTGGCTGCGGACCCACGCCGACGACCGCGAGCTGTACGAGGCCACGAAGCGCGACCTCGTGACGCGGACCTGGACCTACGTCCAGGAGTACGCCGACGCCAAGGGCGAGGTCGTCGAGGCGATCGCGCGGCGAGCCGGGTTGCCGGGCCCGCACGACGGTCAGCGGAACGACTCGCGTTGACACCGCGGCCCGCGACCCGTACCGTCGCGTGACGCAGATGAACGACCTCTTCTACTTTCGACGCCCGGCATGACCGACCCCGGAGCCTAGGCCCGGGATCGCGGGTCGTGCCGGGTGGAAGCAGAGGTTCGGACCTCTGCTTTTTTGTTTGACCAGAGAGGAAGCCAGCGAATGTTCGTGGTGATGGCCAGGACGGCGGGCGAGGCCGAGATGCTCGGCGTGAAGAGCGCCATCCTCGGCGAGGGCCTGACGCCGTACGACCATGCCGGCGCGGAGCGGACCGTCATCGCGGTGATCGGCGAGATCGGGTCGCGCAAGGCGGCCCTGATGAGCCGGCTCGGCGGGCTGGCAGGCGTGGAGACGGTCACGCCGATCAGCCGCCCGTTCAAGCTGACCTCGCGCGAGTTCCAGCCCGAGAACACCGTGATCCGGGTGCTCGACGCGGTGATCGGCGATGGCTCACTCACGATGATGGCGGGGCCGTGCTCGGTCGAGAGCCGGGACCAGCTGTTCGAGACGGCCGACGCGGTCGCGGCGGCCGGGGCCACGATCCTGCGCGGCGGCGCGTTCAAGCCGCGGACGTCCCCGTACAGCTTCCAGGGGCTCGGGGTCGAGGCGCTCCGCTACCTGGCGGAGGCGCGCGAGCGGACCGGCCTGCCGGTGATCACCGAGGTCATGGAGCCGAGCCAGGTCGACATCGTCGCGGAGTACGCGGACATCCTCCAGATCGGCACCCGCAACATGCAGAACTACTCGCTCCTGACCGCGGTCGGGCGGGTGGCGCGGCCGGTGATGCTCAAGCGCGGCTACGGGGCGACCGTCGAGGAGTGGCTCATGGCCGCGGAGTACATCGTCAGCTCCGGCAACCCCAACGTGATCCTGTGCGAGCGTGGGATCCGGACCTTCGAGACCTACACCCGCAACACGATGGACCTGGCGGCGGTGCCGCTCGTCCACCACCTCAGCCATCTCCCGGTCGTGGTCGACCCGAGCCACGCCACGGGCAAGCGCTGGCTGGTCGCGCCGCTGGCGATCGGCGGGGTCGCGGTCGGGGCCGACGGGGTGATGGTCGAGGTCCACCCGGATCCGGACTCCGCGCTGTCGGACGCCGAACAGCAGCTGACCCTGCCCCAGTTCCGCTCGATGATGGAACAGGTCGTGCCGGTCCATGCCCATGTACGGGGCATGCACGAGGCGGCGGCCGAGGCGTCGTCGTGACCGCGGCCGCGACCGACGGCGCGGTCGTCCCGCGGGCCGCGCGACTCCGCGGCGAGCTCCTCCTGCCGGGCGACAAGTCCGTCAGCCACCGGGCCCTGATGCTGGCCACGCTGGCCGCCGGGGAGAGCCGGATCGCCGGCGCCGGTGACGGGGCGGACGTCCGCTCGACGGCGGCCGCCTGCCGCGCGCTCGGCGCGACGGTCGAGCGGGTCGGGGCCGACGACGACGGCGGCGGCGGCGAGCCGACGACGGTCGACTATCGGATCGTGTCGCCCGGGGTCGACGGGCTGACCGAGCCTGCCGCGGACCTGGACTGCGGCAACTCGGGCACGAGCCTGCGGCTCCTCGCCGGCATCCTCGCCGGGCTGCCGTTCCGGTCGGTCCTCGATGGCGACGACTCATTGCGACGGCGACCGGTCGCTCGTATCATCGAGCCACTTCGCGCGATGGGCGCGACGCTCCATGCCCGTTCCGACGACTCCCTCCCGCCGCTGACCGTCATCGGTCGCCAGCCCCTCCGCGCAGTCGATCGGTGGACGCCGGTCCCGAGCGCCCAGGTGAAGTCGGCGATCCTCCTGGCGGCGCTCCGGGCGGATGGCCGGACGACGGTCCGCGAGGCGGTCGCGACCCGCGATCACACCGAGCGGATGCTCCGGGCGCGCGGTGTCGCCGTCACGACGGAGCCGCTGACGGCGGCCGAGGCCGACGGGCGGGCGGGCGCGGTGGCAGTCAGTCTCGAAGGAGGGCGGAACGTGACAGCGATCGACGAGCACGTTCCGGGCGACGTGTCCGCCGCCGCATTCTGGCTGGTTGCGGGCGCGATCCATGGCGACGCCGACCTCACGATCCGCAACGTCGGCGTGAACCCGACCCGGCGCGCCGTGATCGACATCCTCCGGGCGATGGGCGCCGACATCGAGGAGGTTGCGGCCCCGGGGTCGACGAGCGAAGGGACCGTCGGCGCCGCAGACTCCGGCGAGCCGCTGGCCGACCTGCGCGTCCGCTCGTCGGCGCTTCGAGCGATCGAGCTCGGGCCCGACGAGGTCGCGGCGGCGATCGACGAGATCCCGATCCTGTGCCTCGCCGCCGCCCATGCCTCCGGCACCACGACCATCCGCGGCGCCGGTGAGCTCCGTCACAAGGAGTCCGACCGGATCGCCGGGACCGCCGACGGCCTGCGGGCCCTCGGCGCCGACATCGCCGTCGACGGCGACGATCTCCGGATCGCCGGCGGCCGGCCGCTGACCGGCACCACCGTGGACTCCCTCGACGACCATCGGCTGGCGATGACCTTCACGATCGCCGGCCTCGTCGCGTCGGGCCGGACGACGGTCCTGCGCCCGGCCAGCGCCTCGATCTCCTATCCCGGCTTCTTCGCTGACCTCGGAAGGGTGGGCTCATGACCAAGCGCGTCGTCCTCATCGGCCATCCCGTCGCCCACTCGCTGTCGGGCGCGATGCAGCAGGCCGCCTTCGACGACCAGGGCATCGACGCCGCGTACGAGCTCTGGGACCGGCCCCCGATCGCCCTGCCCGACGCGATCGCCGAGATCCGGGGCAGCGACGAGTTCCTGGGTGCCAACGTCACGATCCCCCACAAGGAGCGGGTCGTGCCGCTCGTGGATCGCCTCACCGAGGAGGCACAGGCGACCGGGGCGGTGAACACGATCACCCGCGAGGGCAGGCGGCTCGTCGGCCACAACACCGACGTGCCCGGCTTCAAGGTGGCCCTGGACCACCTGGTCGGCCGCCAGAAGATGCCCCGGTTCGCGGTCGTGCTCGGCGCCGGCGGTGGCGCCCGGGCGGTCGTCTACGGCCTGATCCGCGAGGGCTTCCAGCGGATCATCGTCTTCAACCGCCACCTCCACCGGGCCGAGGGCCTCGTCAAGCACTTCGGCCGGAGCGCCTCGCACATGGAGCTCCGGGCGATGCCCTGGCACGAGTCGATCATCGAGTCCGAGCTGGCCAAGGCGAAGGTCCTCGTCAACGCGACCTCGATCGGGCTCGCGAGCGACGTGTCGCCGCTGCCGGCCGAGATCCTGCCGCCGGACCTGCTCGTGCTGGACCTGATCTACGCGAGGACGCGCCTCCTGCGCGAGGCCGCGGCGGCCGGCTCGACCGTCGCCGACGGCGAGCTGATGCTCCTCCACCAGGGCGCCGCCGCGTTCACGCTCTGGACCGGGCGGCCCGCCCCGACCGACGTCATGGGGCGCGCCCTCTCGGAGGCGCGGGCCGGCGGCGTCCGCTCGGCCGAGGGCGAGCCGACCGGCGAAGCTCCGTCACCGGCCGCCGGCGCGGGTACCGGCCCGGCCGGCGCCTGACCGGGGCGTCGACGCCGGTCATGGGACGCCTGCGCTGGCTGACCGCCGGCGAATCGCATGGCCGCTCGCTCGCGGTCACGATCGAGGGCGTCCCGGCCGGGTTGGCGCTGGGAGGCGACGACCTCGCGATCGATCTCGCCCGGCGCCAGCGGGGCTACGGCCGCGGCGCCCGCCAGGCGATCGAGCAGGACCGGGCCGAGATCGTCGGCGGCGTCCGCCACGGCCGGACGCTCGGGTCGCCGATCCTGCTGCTCGTCGCGAATCGCGACTGGGAGAACTGGACCCGGGTGATGCAGGTGGAGGGCCTGACGCCCGACGAGGCTGCCGAGCTGGCCGCGGCCGCCGACGAGGGCCACAAGCGCTCCACGCCCGTCACCCGGGTACGGCCGGGTCACGCCGACCTGGCCGGTGCGCTGAAGTACGGGTTCGACGACGTGCGGAACGTCCTCGAGCGGGCGTCCGCCCGCGAAACCGCGGCGCGGGTCGCGGCCGGTGGCGTGGCCCGGGCGATCCTGCGCGAGCTCGGGGTCGACGTCTGGTCCTTCACCGCCGAGGTCGGCGGGGTGGCTCTGGACCCGTCCCGCGCCTCGCGCTCGCGCGAGGAGGCCGACGCGTCGCCGCTGCGCTGCCCAGATCCCGACGCCGAGGCCGCGATGATCGCCCGCATCGACGAGGCCCGCTCGAACGGCGACACGGTCGGCGGGGTGTTCGAGGTGGTCGCCCACGGACTGCCGATCGGGCTCGGGTCGTACGTCCACTGGGACCGCCGGCTCGACGCCGCCCTGGCGGCGGCGGTCATGAGCATCAACATCGTCAAGGGCGTCGAGATCGGACTCGGGTTCGAGCAGACGCGTCGCTTCGGCTCGGCCGTCCATGACGTGATCGAGGGACGCGGCGAAGGCGGGCGCTGGATCCACCGCACGAACAACGCGGGCGGGCTGACCGGCGGGGTCACCAACGGCGAGGCGCTCGTCGTGCGTGGCGCGGTCAAGCCGATCTCGACCCTGGCCCGGCCCCTGCCGTCGGCCGACCTGATCAGCGGCGCGGCGGTCGACAAGGCCCACTACGAGCGGTCCGACATCAGCGTCGTGCCGGCGGCAGGAGTCGTCGGCGAGGCGATGGTCATGCTGACCCTGGCCGACGCGATGCTCGACAAGCTCGGCGGCGACACGATCGCCGACACGCGCGATGCGCTGGACCGCTACGTCGCCCGGATCTCGAAGCCGATCCCGGCGCCGGTGGCCGGCGGGCGGGCGGCGGGCGCTGCGAACGACGCGAGTGCCGCGACCGACGCAGCCGGCGCGACCGAGGCCGCCTCCGCGGACGCCGGCGAATTCGGCTCCGGCGGCGACGACTAGGCCGGCACGCCATGGACGTCGTCCTCGTCGGGCTGCCGGGCAGCGGCAAGAGCGCCGTGGGGCGCCGCTTCGCCCATCGCCATGACGCCCGCTTCGTCGACCTCGACGAGTCGATCGAGAAGGCCGCCGGCAAGCCGATCCCGCGGATCTTCGCCGAGGACGGCGAAGCCAACTTCCGCGCGCTCGAGCGATCGGCGGTGGCGGCGCTCGGCACGGCGGATCCCGGACCGGAGATCCGGCTCGTCGTCGCCACCGGCGGCGGCGCCGTCGTCGACCCGCGCAACCGCTGGGCGCTCTACCGGGGTCGGGTGCCGATCTGGCTCGACGTCCGGCCGGAGGTCCTCGCCCAGCGGCTGCGCCGGTCTCCGAACGTCCGGCCGCTCATCACCGGGCGCGATCCGGTGGGCGCGATCCGGGACCTGGGGCGGGCCCGCGAGCCGTTCTACGCCGCGGCCCACCGGCTGAACGGCGTGGCCGAGATGGCCTCGATCGTGGAGCGCGCCGACGACCTGGTCGAGCGGCTCGGGCCCGGCCCGGTGCCGACCGTCCTGCTGCGGGGCCGGTCCCTCGGCGGCGACCTCGTGATCGGCGAGGGGATCGCCGCCTCGGTCGTCGCCGACACGCTCCACGGCCTGCGCGCCCGGCGGGCGATCCTCGTCTCGGAGCCCGGCGCCTGGGCATCGGCCGGCGAAGGGCTCGCCGCGGCGCTCGCCGACGACGGCTGGCCGGTCGAGCCGGTCCTCCTGCCGCAGGGCGAGGGCGCCAAGCGGCTGCGCGTGATCGAGGACGCGGCGGGACAGCTGGCCCGGCTCCGAGCGGAGCGCGGCGAGCCGCTCGTGGCGGTCGGCGGCGGGGCGCTCGGCGACGCCACCGGGTTCCTCGCCGCGACGTGGCTGCGTGGCGTCCCGTTCCTCCAGGTCCCGACGACCCTCGTCGCCCAGATCGACTCCTCGATCGGCGGAAAGACCGGGGTCGACCTCGCGGAAGGCAAGAACCTCGTGGGGGCGTTCCACCCGCCGGCCGCGATCGTGATCGACATTGCGTTCCTGCGGAGCCTGCCCGAACGCCAGCTCCGGGCGGCCCTCGGCGAGGCCGTCAAGATGGCCGCCCTGGGCGACGAGCGCCTGTTCGCCCTGCTCGAGGCCGACGGCGTCGCGATCGCGCGCGGCGACGAGGCGGCGTTCGAGAACGGGGCGGTCGCCGAGCTCGTCGAGCGGGCGGCCTGGGCGAAGGTCGGCGTCGTCGACGTCGACGAGAAGGAACAGGGCGCGGCCGACGGCCGGATCACGCTCAACCTCGGCCACTCGCTCGGTCACGCCGTGGAGGCGGCCGGCGGGTTCCGCGAGCTGCTCCACGGCGAAGCGGTCGCGCACGGCCTGCGGGCGGCCGTCCGGGTCGGACAGGCGATCGGCGTGACGCCCGCCGATCGTGCCGAACGGATCGAAACGCTCCTGACGAGGCTCGGGCTCGCGACCGAGCGCCTCCCCTACCCGCTGGAGACGGTGCTGACGGCGCTCTCGGCCGACAAGAAGCACGCCGGCGGCGCGCTGCGCTGGGTCCTGCCGACGGCCGACGGATCGCTCGTCCGGGCGGACGTGCCCGACGACGTGGTGCGCCGGGCCGCGGCCTCGCTCCTGGTCGATGCCGAGGTGCCGGCGTGACTCGCGTCCTCGTCCTCCAGGGCCCGAACCTGAACCTGCTGGGGACGCGCGAGCCGGAGATCTACGGCCGCGACACCCTCGACGAGATCCACGCCGAGATCGCGGCCCGCGGCGCCGAGCTCGGGCTCGAGATCGACACCTTCCAGTCGAACCACGAGGGCGCCCTGATCGACCGGCTCCACCAGCGCGACTTCGACGTCGCGATCGTCAATGCGGGCGGGCTGACCCATACCTCGATCGCGCTACGGGACGCGCTGCTCGGCGTGGAGCGCCCGTTCTGGGAGGTCCACCTGTCCGACCCGGCGACGCGCGAGGCGTTCCGGTCGGTCAACTTCCTGCACGACATCGCGATCGACTCGATCGTGGGCCAGGGCAAGCGCGGGTACCTCCTGGCGCTCGAGGCGATCGCGGCACGAACCGGCGAGGCGGACCGTGGCTGACGAGCGGCGGACGGGCGGCGGACGGGCCGGCGACCCGCCCGAGCTGCGTCGGCTGCGGCGCCGGATCGACGCCCTCGACCGGCGGATCGTGCGAATCCTGAACGAGCGGGCCGACCTCGCCCGCGAGGTGGGTCGCGTCAAGGCCGCGGACGGCCGCCGGGCGATCCGCGATACCGAACGCGAGCGCGAGGTCCTCCTCCGGGTGTCGCTGGCCAACGACGGCCCGACGCCCCAGGCCGATCTCCTGGCGGTCTTCCGACGCCTGTTCGCGATCGCGCGCCGGCTCGAGCGCTCGGATCGGACGCGCGAGCGGCGCGCTGCACCGTTCGGCGGCGAGCCGGAGGCCGGCGACGACTGAGACCGGGCCGGGAGTCGTGGCAGCGCTGGCCGCGGGCGGGGCGACCCGGACGCGGTTCGCGCCGGCGCCGACGGGCTTCCTCCATCTCGGCCACGTGGCGAGCGCCCTGTGGGTGTGGGGCGCGGCCCGCCTGGCCGGCGCGGAGGTGCTGATCCGGATCGAGGACCACGATCGCCAGCGCTCACGCGCCGCGTTCGCCGACGCCCTGGTCGAGGACCTCGCCTGGCTCGGGTTCGTGCCCGATACCGGGCCGGTCCGCCAGACCGATCCGGACGCCACGGCGGCGTACGAGGCCGCCCTGGAGCAGCTGACCGCCGCCGGGCTCGTGTACCGCTGCGCCTGCACCCGGACGACATTCGGCGCGTGGGCGCGGGAGCACGGGCGGACGTGGAGTGGGGTCGGCTGCCCGGCGGCGTGCCGGACCCGGACACTCCCCGGTGACGCGGCCACGAGCCTGCGGGTGACCATCGGCGCGGGCATGGAGCGGTTCGACGACCTGCTCCACGGGCCACAGGTCGGCGATCCAGCTGCGACGGGCGACCTCGTGGTCCGCGATCGCGAGGCGAACTGGACGTACGGGTTCGCGGTGGTCGTCGACGACCTCCGCCAGGGCATCGATCTCGTCGTCCGCGGCGAGGACCTCCTCCCCGAGACGGCGCGCCAGATCCGCCTGGCCGCGTTCCTCGACCGGCCGGTCCCGCCTCGCTTCCTGCACCACCCCCTGATCCGGAGCGCGTCGGGCGCGAAGCTCTCGAAGACCGACGGCGACAGCGGGGTCCGCGACCTCCGCGCGACGGGTCGCTCCGCCCGCGAGGTGCGCGAGCTGGCCGCGCAACTGGCCGGGGTCCCCGCGGAGGTCGCGGGCGCGGCGGTTGCACCCGGCTCCTAGGCGCCGAGGATCCGGACCTCCGCCGCCGGCAGGGTCTTCCACCAGTGCCCGTAGCGGCGATAGAGCGCGGGGTCGCGGTCCGCGAGGGACGCCCGAAGCGAGCGCGCCTCTGCGTCGAGGCCCTGCCAGTCGGCGGCGGACAGCGCCTGGAACGCGGTCGCCTCGATCCCGTCGGGGGTCGGGCGCCAGACCCCCGCGACGAACCCGTCCACGAGCAGCGTCGGCAGGACGTCGCCGTTCTGGCGGATGACGAGGCGGCGGTAGTCGGGTGGGATGATGCGGCTGCGATCGGCGTAGGCGAGGAGGACGCTGTCCCACATCGCCATGAGCCGCGGCGGCGCCGGTGTGTCCTCGGCCGGGAGCGGGGCGTCCGGGACGTCGAACAGGCTCGCTCCGTTCGGTCCGGGGCGCTCGAGGACCAGATCGCCGAGCGACGCGAGCGCCTCGCGGATGACCGGCACGCGGATCAGGGTGAACTGCGCCACGTCCCGGACCGTCGCCGGCCCGAACCCTTCGAGGTAGCGCCGGACGAGCCAGGCGAGCGATGTGCCCGGCTCGCCGGTCCAGAGCTTCGATGGGGCCGCGACGTAGGACGGGCGGGGCCCGAACGACCACGGTCCGCCGCTCGGGGCATGGACGAGCGGCGCGAAGGTCCGGAGCGCCCACCACGGACCGGGCTTCGGCAGGTCGCCGAGGGTGTCGCGGAGCCGCGCCTCGAACTCGGCGTTCGTGCGGGGCTCCGACGCGAAGGCGACGATCTCCGGCACGAGCGCGTCGGCATCGGCGGTCGTCAACCCGCTCGCGGTGAACCGGCGGTCGAACAGCCGCGCGGCCCGCAGCGTCCCGACCATCGCGTCGTGGAACGGCGGATGGTCGCCGGCGTGGACTGCGTGGAGCGTGATCCGCATCAGGCTCGCCTTGAGGATCGACTGGTCGCGCAACGCCGCGTCCAGCTCGACCGGATCGAACCCCGCGACGCGGTTCCAGAGGGCCACGTACGGCGACGCCGCCTCCTGGGCCTGGAGCGCGACGATCCGCTGCACGGCGTCGAGGACGGGGATTGGCTCGCGGGCGAGGAGGAGCTGCCGGGCGAGCGTCGCCCGGTTGAGGCGACGCGCGGTCAGCGGCTCGCGACCGTCGGACGACGTCGTGGGCACCCGGGCGCGGGCCGCGGCGGTCAGGACCCGGGCTCCGGGTCGCTCCGGTCCTCGATCTCCCAGGCGTGGTCGAGCGCGTGCCACGCGATGCGGTGGGCGGCATACCGGGCCGGCCAGCGCCTGCCGGCGAGCGGCGCGCCGTCCCGGGCAGCACGCAGGACCTCGAGCATCGCGCCGCGCATCGCACTGACCGACGACCGGTCGTCCGCGGCGAGCTCGCGGACCTTGATCCCGATCTCGCCCGCGTAGGCCCGGTCCGCCTCCATCACATGGGCGATCACCTTGGAGGTGTTCCGGCCGCCGCCGCGTGGGCCCTTGCGGAGCTCTTCCGGAGCCCCCGCCGCGATCCGGTCGAAGAGCGACCAGGCGGCGTCGACCAACCCGGCCAGGCGGGCCGCCTCGTCGGCGTCGGTCGGGCGGGCGTCGTGCTCGGTGGGGCGGCTCGGCACGCCGAACTCGGTGCCGCCGGCCCCTTCCTGCCGTTCGACGACCTCGAAGTCGTCCGGCCTGACCGACCCGGCGAAGCGACGATGCTCGGCCGCCGCGACCGCCGCGTAGCGCGCGGCATACGCGGCGAGCGCCTCGAGCGCGAGCTCCTCCGTCCTGCCCGAGCGGCTCCAGCCCGGCCAGTCGGCGGCGGACGCGAACGTCCTCTTCGGCGCGTGCTCGATGGTCACCAGGATCGGCTTCGTCATCGCGTCAGCGTGCCACCCGATCTCGCCAGATGACGTCAGGTTCGTCCGGTGGCCGCGGCCAGCCTGCGGATGAGCGCCTCCATCGCCGGCACGTCGGTGCCATCCGCACCGAGCGCGTCCACGAGGGCGCTCGCGACGATCACGCCGTCCGCCCCGGCCCGCGCGATCGCCCGGACGTGGGCGGGGCGGCTGACGCCGAAGCCGACCCCGACCGGGACGGGCGAGGCGGACGTGACGTCGCGCACCAGCCGACCGACCGACGACGGGAGTGAGGTCCGCGCGCCGGTCACCCCGACGAGCGAGACGCAATAGAGGAAGCCGCCGCTCCGGGCGGCCACCGCCGCTCGACGGGCGGGCGACGTCGTCGGGGCGACGAGGTACACGAGGGCGAGCTCGCAGGACCGGGCGACGGCCTCGAACGGAGCGCCCTCGTCGGGCGTGAGGTCGGCCACGATGACGCCCGCTGCGCCGGCCCGCGCCAGGCGCTCGGCGGACGCCCGGCCGTCCCCGCCGCCGAGGAACTGGTTGGCGTAGCCCATCGGCACGATCGGCGTCCTGGGCCGGGCCGCTGCGATTTCCTCGATCAGGCGGAGGCTGCCCTCGAGGGTGGCCCCGTTCCCGAGCGCGACCTGCGACGCCCGCTGGAGCGTGGCGCCGTCCGCGAGCGGGTCCGAGTAGGGCAGGCCGACCTCGAGGAGGTCCGCCCCCGCGTCGATCGCCGCAAGGGCGATCCGCAGGCTCGTGGCCGCGTCCGGGTAGCCGGCCACGACGTAGGGCACGAGGGCCGCCCGCCCGGCCTCACGCGCGGCCGCGAACGCGGCGGCGATCCGACGGGCACCGGCGGTGTCGTTCGTGCCCGCGGGTGGGGAGACCGGCGCCCCGGGGACCTCGTCGGCCAAGGCCGTCACGCCCCGTGCTCCTCGATCCACCGCCCGAACTGGGCGAGGTCCTTGTCGCCACGCCCGGACAGCCCGACCAGCACGATCGCCTCCTCGGGCCACGCCGGGGCTGCCGGGGCCCCGAACGCCGCGCCGCTGCCGGCCAGGATCCGGGGCAGGACCGCGAGCGCGTGGGCGCTCTCGAGCGCGGGCAGGATGCCCTCCGCCCGCGACAGCCAGCGCATCGACTCGAAGGCCTCGTCGTCGGTCGCGGCGTGGACCTCGAGCCGGCCGCCCCGGGCGAGCGCCGCAATCTGTGGCCCGACGCCCGGGTAGTCGAGCCCGGCCGACGCGCTGTGCGCCTCGGTCACCTGGCCGTCGGCGTCCTGGAGCATCATCGAGCGGCTGCCGTGGAGGATGCCGGGCGTGCCGCCCGCGAGCGCCGCCGCGTGGCGCCCGGTCGCGATCCCCTCCCCCGCCGCCTCGGC
>DASSPG010000229.1:0-25967 GCA_035699725.1 Candidatus Limnocylindrales bacterium
ACCGAGAGGTCCTGGTAGACGGTCGCGATCCCGGCGTCGAGCGCGTCGCGCGGCGACGAGAAGCGGACCGGCTCGCCGTCCACGGCGAGCGTGCCGTCGTCAGGCGGATGGACGCCCGACAGGGTCTTGATCAGGGTCGACTTGCCGGCGCCGTTGTCGCCGAGGAGGCAGTTGATCTCGCCGGCGCGGACGGTCAGCGACACGCCCTCGAGGGCGACGACCGCGCCGAAGTACTTCGAGATGTTGCGCGCCTCGAGGAGTGGCTTGCGCGCGGCCCGCTCGGCGGCATTGGCGGGGGCCGGGCCGGCGGAGGCGGCGGGGGACATCGACATCGGGGTCTCCTTTCCGCTCTAGCGCAGGCCGGCGAAGCGGCGCCGGATGAAGTTGTTGAGGACGACGGCGGTCAGGAGCAGGGCGCCGGTCGCGATCTTGTTCCAGTCGGCGTTGATCGAGGCGAACACGATCCCGATCTGGGCCATGCCGAGGGTCAGCGCGCCGAGCGCCGTGCCCGCGACGGATCCGTATCCGCCGGTCAGGAGGCAGCCGCCGATGACGGCCGTCGTGATCGCGGTCAGCTCCATGCCGCCGCCGCGCAGGATGTCGGCCGACGAGAACCGCATGCTCTGGATCGCGGCCAGGATGGATGCCGACAGCGCGGTCGTGGCGAACAGCGCGATCTTGACCCGGGCGACCGGGACACCGAGGTTGCGGGCCGCGTTGGGGGATCCGCCCACGCCGGCGATCCAGTTGCCGAACCGGCGCCGTCCGAGGACGTACGCGCCGATCAGCGCGATCAGGAGCCACCACACGATCGAGACCTGGAACTCGGCCGTCTGGCCGTTCCACGGGATCGTGAGCTTCCAGTTGAAGATGCCGGCGAGCGGGTCGGCGGCGATCCGATCGGGCGGGATCGGGATGTAGGTGATGTTCGTGACGACCGAGGTCAGCACCGACGACAGGCCGCCGATGATGAACAGCGTCGCGAGGGTGACGATGAACGACGGCAGCCCGGTCCGGACGACGATCAGGCCGTTGGCGACGCCGAGCAGCGTCGAGAGGGCCATCGAGATGATGATCGAGAGCCAGATCGGCAGGCCGAAGATCGTGGCGCAGATGCCGATGACGATGCCGGCGAAGCCGACGATCGAGCCGACCGACAGGTCGAACTCCCCGGCGATCATCAGGAGCGCCACGGCCGTGCCGATGATCCCGACCTGGGCGGCGACGTCGAAGTAGCCGAGGGTCCCGGGCAGGTCGAGGAACGGAGGCAGTCCGCCGCTCGTGTTCCGGACGATGGACAGGACGACGAAGACGAGCCAGACGAAGACGACGATCACCAGCGCGCCTGCGGCGGGCTTGGCCAGGAGCCGCTGGGACAGCGGGATCCGGCGCAGTCGCTCGGGAGCGGGCGCCGGAGCGGAGTCGGCCGTGGTCGTCATCGGTGCCTCTCCTCCTGGGATTGGAGCGGGGCCGGACCCGGAGGCCCGACCCCGCCCCGATCGCGCCGGCGAACCGGCGCTACGAGCGCTGGATCAGCGCAGGCCCTTCGCCGCGAGGGCGATGACGTCGGCCGCGTTGTCCTTGGTGACGAAGCCGGGCCCGGTCATCACGAGGCCGGTGCCGTCGCCCGTCGGGAGGTTGCGGGTCTCTGCGTAGTTCGTGAGGATCACGATCGGCAGGTAGCCCTGGATGAACTGCTGCTGGTCGATGGCGAAGTCCATCTTCCCGTCCTTGATGGCCGTCAGCACGTCGGCGCTGAGGTCGAAGGTCGCGAGGTGGATCGGCTTGCCGGACGCGGTGACGGCGGCCAGGGCCGGGGCCGCGACGGACGGGCCGAGGGTCAGGATGCCGTCGATCGTCGGGTCGGTCGAGAGGGCCGCCGCGATCGTGTTCTGCATGCCGGTCGGATCGGAGATCTTGCCGGTCAGGACCTTGCCCGCGCCCTCGGCGACGCCCAGGCCCTGGAAGAAGCCGTTGCAGCGCTGGGTCAGCGCCTGGTTCCCGACCTCCTGGTTGAAGCAGACGGCGTTCTTCACGCCGGCCGCCTTGAAGCGCTCACCGGCGCCCAGGCCGGCCTCGAACTCGGTCTGGCCGACGTGGGCCAGGATGCCGAGACCCTTGAAGACGTCCGAGCCCGAGTTCATCGACACGACCGGGATGCCGGCGTCGACGGCCTTCTTGATCGACGGGCTGAGCGCGTCGGGGTTCGGGATCGACACGACGAGGCCGGTCGGCTTCTTCGCCACGGCGGCGTCGATCAGGGCCGACATCGCCGGCATGTCGCTCTCGGCCGCGGGCGCGCTGTAGTTCACCGTCACACCCATGTCGGCGCCGCCGGCCTTCACGCCGTTGCGGACGACACCCCAGAACCCGTCCTGGGCCTGACCGTGGGTGACGATCTCGATCTTGATGTCGGCGCGCTTGACGAGCGCGCCGTCCGGCCCCTTGCCGGCGCCACCGGACGCGGCCGGCGTGGCGTTGCAGGCCGCGACGACGATCACGGCACCTGCGAGCAGGCTCAGCACCTTGCGAGTTTCCATGCCCTTGTTCTCCTCCATGGAATGACGTGGTGGGCGGATGCTAGGTCGTCCGAGGCCGGCGGATTCGGCGAATCTGCTGCGGTCCCGGTGCCGCCCGTGAGCGTTGCTTCTCGGTCCTCCTTTCACCGACCGGATGACGGTCGATCAGCTGCCTGGGATCTCCTCGACACGCACCGGTCGGTGCTCGTGGAGCGAGAGGGTGGCGGCCTCGGCGACGCGCAGCGCCTGGACGCCGTCATGGGCCGTGCAGGGGCTCGCCTCGTCACCGGCGGCGACGCGGACGAACCGGG
This sequence comes from Candidatus Limnocylindrales bacterium, assembly GCA_035699725.1. GTDB lineage: Bacteria > Chloroflexota > Limnocylindria > Limnocylindrales > CSP1-4 > CF-46. The sequence goes on from DASSPG010000229.1 coordinate 2,831, forward strand.
CGAACTCGGCCGAGTAGGCCTCGCTGAAGCGATCGAGGAAGTGGGGCCAGGCCGGCCCCGCCTGGGGCGGGACACCGGGCTCGACCGAGCGGATCGGCGTGCGCGGCCCGAGCCCCACGCTGATCGAGTCATTCGAGCCGAAGAGCTCCGCTCGGATGTCGTACCCGAGCGGATCGTGGCGGGCGACGGTCAGGACCCCGAGCGCGCCGTCGTCCATGCGCAGCGTCGCGACGGCCGTGTCCACGTCGCCGTACTTGGCGAAGACCGGGAAGCCGCGGACCGCGCCGTCGGCGTAGACCTCGACCACCTCGCGGCCGGTCAGCCAGCGGATCACGTCGAAGTCGTGGATCGAGAAGTCACGGAACAGCCCGCCGGACTGCGGGATGTATGCCTCGTGCGGCGGCTCCGGGTCGTGCCCGGCCAGGCGGAAGCTGTAGAGCGTGCCGAGCTCGCCGGTCTCGATCATGCGGCGCGCCTCGCGATAGGCCGGATCGAAGCGGCGCTGGAAGCCGAGCTGGAAGGGGATCCCCGCCCGCTCGACGTGGGCCGCGACCGCGATCGTGGACGCGATGTCCTCGGCGAGGGGCTTCTCGCAGAACGTGGGCTTGCCACGGTCCGCCGCGGCCCGGATCAGCTCGGCGTGGGCGGTGGTCGCGGCGGCGATGACGACGGCGTCGGCCTCGTCGAGGGCGGCCTCGAGGGATGGAGCCGCGCGACCGCCGACCTCCGCCGCCGCCACGGCGGCGCGCTCCGGCATCGCGTCGGCGATGAGCAGCTCGTCGACGCCGGGCGTGGCGGCCAGGAGTCGGGCATGGAGGCGGCCGATCCGGCCGGCGCCGAGCAGGGCGAGCTTCATCGGACGCCTCCGTGGGTCGCCGTGGTAGCGCGAGCTGACGCGGCGGCCTCGCCGGCGAGTCGGCGCAGCGCCGCACCGAGCACCCGCCGCCCGATCGCGGCGCTTTCCGCCGGGGGCGGCCAGCTGCTGTCCTGCTCGACCATCAGCCAGCCGTCGTAGCCCTGCTCGGCCAGCGCGGCGAGGACGCCGTCGAGGTCGAGGACGCCGGCGCCGAGCTCGGTGAAGAGTCGCTCGCGGATCGCCGCCCCGAAGCCGCCGACGTTCCCGGCCCGCAGCCCGGCGAGGACCTCGCGATCGACATCCTTGAGGTGCACGTGGGCCACCCTCGTCCCGAACCGACGGATCGCCTCCACGGGGTCACCGCCGCCGACCGTGTAGTGGCCGACGTCGAGGCAGAAGGGGAGTGTCGCGGCCGCGATCGACGCCGCGAGGCGCTCGACCTCCTCGGGCGTCTCGATGTACGTCCCGGCATGGGGATGGAACGCGATCCGGGCCCCGACCGCCCGCGTCTCGGTGGCGATCGTCTCGAGGAGCCCGATCGTTGCCGCCCAGCCGTCGTCGGTGAGGCGGGGCGTGGCCGGGTCGTGGGCCCGGCCGGCGAACGGGTCGCGGTCGGGCGAACCATCGAACGCGATGCACAGGACTTCGCCGCCGCCCGCCGCGAGCAGGCGGACGCGCTCGCGGATCTCCGCCAGGGCAGCGGGGGTCGGCCCCTCCACCGTGCCCGGGATCGATGCGTAGACCTCCGCCAGCCGGAGGCCCCGTTCGGCGAGGGCGGCTCGCAGCGCGTCGCCCTCCGGGAAGCCGAGCCCGAGCTGCGTCCCGTCGTAGCCCGTCCGGGCGATGTCGTCGAGGATCGAGTCGGCCGAGGTCCCGAGCCGGAGCTCGGCGATGTCCACGTTGTTCCACAGGATCGGCACGGTGCCGATCGGGCTCGCGCCGAGCGGCCCGTTCGTCGCCAGCCGGGCGCGCAGGGCACGGCCCTGGAGGACGGGGGATGACGCGGATGAGGTGACGCTCACTGGTGCTGCTCCTCGGCCCGGCCGGCAAGCCAGCGGGCATGTTCCTCCGGATGGTTCGGCGGGCTCGGAGCGTCCCACCAGCCGGTCTTGTCGGGCCCCGCGACGGCGAGATCGCGATCGACCTTGACGTGGACGAGCGACGGGCCGCCAGAGGCCAGGGCCCGGCGCACCGCCGGCTCCACCTCGTCGGGGTGATGGGCGCCCTCGCTGTGGATCCCGAAGGCCGCGCCGATCGCCCGGAAGTCGGGCGAGTAGGTCGAGCCATCGGGCGTGAGGAAGTCGGTCCACGCCGGGCGGCCGAAGAAGCCCTGCTGGCCGCCCTTGATGCTGATCCAGCCCGAGTTGTCCAGGACCACCGTGCAGACCGGGGTCCCCGCAAGGACCGCGGCCTGGAGCTCCTGCATCGTCTGGAGGAAGTCGCCGTCGCCGCACACGGCGACGATCTCGCGCTCCGGCAGGGCGAGCTGGGCACCGATCGCGGCCGGGAGCGTGAAGCCCATGGTCGAGAAGCCGCCGCTGGTGAGGTGGGTCCGCGGGTGGCGGGTGACCCACCGCTGCTTGACCATGCCCTGGGGCAGGCCGGCTCCGGTCACGACGACCGCGTCGTCCTTCGTCGCCTTCTGGACCTCGCGGACAGCTCGGGCCATGGTCATCGGCGTCGCGGTCGACCCGGACTTGATCTCGACCTGGGTGAACCATTCCCCCTTGAGGCGCTGGATCTCGGCGAAGTACGCGGTGTCGCGGTAGGCCGGAGGGCCGCCGCCCGGGCCGAGGGCGTGGAGGAGATCCACCACTGCGGCCCGGGCGTCGCCCACGAGCGCGGTATCGACCGGGTAGTTCTTCCCGATCTCGCGCGGGTCGATGTCGATCTGGATCAGGCGTGACGGTGGGATCGCGAACGTCACGCCCTTGCGGTAGGAGGAGGCGGACCAGTCCGTGAACCGCTGACCGATCGAGACGAGGACATCGGCCGACGCGGCGAGCCGGTTGCCGCAGGTCGAGGCGGTGTCCCCGATCGTCTGGGCGCTGAGCTCGTGGGTCTCGTCGATCGCGCCCTTGCCGTTCCAGGTCGTCACGACCGGCGCACCGAGCCGCTCCGCGAGCGCCCGGACCTCGTCCCACGCCTCGGCGAGCAGGACCCCGCCGCCGGCCACGATCACGGGCCGTTGCGCGTCCCGCAGCGTGGCGGCTGCCCGCTCCACGTCGTCGGCGGCGGGCCGGACCCGGCCGCGCGCCTCGCGTCGCTCGGGCTCCGGCAGGACGACGTCCGCCGCCTCCGCCTGGACGTCCATCGGCAGGTCGAGCAGGATCGGCCCGGGCCGGCCGCTCGTCATCGCGTTCCACGCCCGGTGCAGGACGAACGGCAGGTCGTCGACCCGCGACGGCTGCCACCACTCCTTGACGACCGGCTCGAAGACCCGCGGGTTGTCTGCGTGATGCCGCCGTTCGAACTCCTGGAACAGGCCATGGCCGCGCATGTAGGTGTGGGGCGATCCGGTCGCGAGGGCCACCGCAGTCGAGTCGACATACGCGGTGCCCATGCCGATGACGGTGTTCATCGCCCCCGGCCCGATGCTCGTGAAGGCGAGCATCGGCTTGCCCGTGGCCCGGAAGTAGCCGTCGGCCAGGTGGACCGCCGACTGCTCGTGCATGACCTGGATCGTCCGGATCGCATCCTGCCGGTCGAGGAGTGCGTCGGTGATCGCCCAGCAGCCGTGACCGGGGATCCCGGCGGCGAACGGCACCTCCTGGCGGACGAGGTACTCGACGAGGATCTGGGCGCCGGTCAGGCGGCTGCGCGCGGTGACGGACTCGCTCACCGATCCTCCAGGCGATAGCATGTAATCGTTTACAGCGCGGTCACACGGAGCCTACAAAGGCGGTTGCCCGGTGTCAACGCGGCAACCGGCCGGACCCGATCCGGGGCCGACGCGGGTGCAGCCCGGGGGAGCGGTCCGGGATCGGCCCGCTGGTCGGCCACCGGCGGCAGGGGTAAGGTGTGGTCGGACGAGGCCCGTGTCGCGGGCGCGATGGAACGGAAGGGTCGAAGAGATGACGCAGGTCGCCGAGCCGGGCAGCGCCCGATCCGCCGAGGGGAGCGGAGCCGCCGTCGGCACGGTCCATCACTGGATCGACGGACGGATCGTGGAGGGCACCTCGGGTCGGAGCGGGCCGGTCTACGACCCGGCGACCGGACGGATCGCCCGTCACGTCGACTTCGCCACCGCCGACGAGCTCGGCGCCGCCGTAGCCGCCGCCAAGGCCGCGTTCCCGGCCTGGCGCGCCACGTCGCTCTCGAAGCGGACCGACATCCTCTTCAGGATCCGCAACCTGGTCGAGGCCCGGCGCAAGGAGCTCGCGGCCCACCTCACCGCGGAGCATGGCAAGGTTCCGTCGGACGCCCTCGGCGAGATCGCCCGTGGGCTCGAGAACCTCGAGTTCGCGTGCTCGATCCCGACCCTCCTCAAGGGCGGCTTCACCGAGCAGGCATCGACCGGCGTCGACGTCTTCCAGATCCGCCAGCCGCTCGGCGTCGTCGCCGGGATCACGCCGTTCAACTTCCCGGCGATGGTCCCGATGTGGATGTTCGCGACGGCGATCGCGACCGGCAACACGTTCATCCTGAAGCCGTCCGAGAAGGACCCGTCGGCCTCGATGTTCCTCGCCGAGCTCCTCCACGAGGCGGGCGTGCCCGACGGCGTGTTCAACGTCGTCCACGGCGACAAGGTCGCGGTCGACGCGATCCTCGAGCATCCCGACATCGCCGCGGTCTCGTTCGTCGGTTCGACCCCGATCGCCCGCTACATCTACGAGACCGGGACGAAGCACGGCAAGCGCGTCCAGGCCCTGGGCGGGGCCAAGAACCACATGATCGTCCTGCCCGACGCCGACATCGACATGGCCGCCGACGCGGCGGTCTCGGCCGGCTACGGCTCGGCCGGCGAGCGCTGCATGGCCATCGCGACGATCGTCGCCGTCGGCGACGTTGCCGACCCGCTCATCGACGCGATCAAGCTCCGCCTGCCCAAGGTGAAGGTCGGCCCGGGGACCGATCCCGAGGCGGAGATGGGGCCGCTCGTGACCGGGCAGCATCGCGACAAGGTCGCGTCCTATCTCGACAGCTCCGCAGCCCAGGGCGCGACCGTCGTCGCCGATGGCCGGGAGCTGCCGCTCTACAAGGAGTCCGACGGCTTCTTCCTCGGCGTCTCGCTGATCGATCACGTGACCCCCGCGATGGACGCCTACAAGGACGAGATCTTCGGGCCGGTCCTCACCGTCGTCCGCGTCCCGACCTACGAGGAGGCGGTCGGGCTGATCAACGACAACCCGTACGGCAACGGGACCGCCATCTTCACCCGTGACGGCGGCGCCGCGCGCCAGTTCCAGTTCGAGGTCAACGCCGGCATGGTCGGGATCAATGTCCCGATCCCGGTCCCGGTGGCGTACTACAGCTTCGGCGGCTGGAAGCACTCGCTGTTCGGCGATCTCCACATGTACGGCCCCGAGGGCATCCAGTTCTACACGCGAGCCAAGATCGTCACCCAGCGCTGGCCGGACCCGGGCACCTCCAAGGTCGACCTCGGGTTCCCCCGGACCCGCTGATGGCGGCGCTCGATCCCGGGTCGGGCCACGGCCCGGACGCGGCGGCCGGCCGCAACGGCCAGGTCTTCATCGTCAGCGCCGCCCGGACGCCGATCGGGAAGTTCGGTGGGGCGCTGGCCGACACGCCCGCGACGGTCCTCGGCGGCGCCGCGATCCGGGCCGCGATGGAGCGCTCCGGCCTGCCCGAGGGCACGGACGTCGACGAGGTCCTGATGGGCCAGGTGCTCCAGGCCGGTGTCGGCCAGGCGCCGGCCCGCCAGGCGGCGATCGCCGCGGGGCTCGCGGAGACGACCTCGGCGACGACGATCAACCGGGTCTGCGGCTCGGGACTGAAGTCGATCATGCTCGCGGCCGCGGAGATCCGGGCCGGTGATGCCGAGATCGTCGTCGCGGGCGGCATGGAGAACATGAACCAGGCGCCGTTCCTGCTGCCGAGGGCGCGGTTCGGGTATCGCCTCGGCAACGCGACCCTCGTGGACGCGGCCGTCGCCGACGGCTTGACGTGTGCGTTCGAGGGCTGCCACATGGGCACCCACGCGGAGCGCGTGGCGATCCACGAGCACGTCTCGCGGGAGGACCAGGACGCGTTCGCCCTCGCCTCGCACCAGAGGGCGGTGGCCGCCCAGGACGCGGGCCGCTTCGCCGACGAGCTCGTCGCGGTCACGGTCCGCGACGCCAAAGGGCGCGAGACGCTCGTGGACGTGGACGAGGGTCCGCGCCGTGATTCCACGCTCGAGGCCCTGGCCCGTCTGAAGCCGGTGTTCGATCTGCCGACCGGCGAGGACCGCGGCGACGCGGCCGCGGGGACGGTCACCGCCGGCAACGCCCCGGGGATCACGGACGGGGCCGCGGCGACGGTCGTCGTCAGCGAGCGGGTCGTCGAGGCGCACGGCCTGACGCCGCTCGCCCGGATCGTCGGGTACACCCAGGCCGAGGTGGCGCCGAAGTGGCTGTTCCTGGCCCCGATCACCGGGGTCCGCCGCCTGCTCGACCGGATCGAGCTGCCCATCGAGGCCTTCGACCTCGTCGAGATCAACGAGGCGTTCGCGGCACAGACGCTCGCCGACGGGCGCGAGCTCGGCTTCGACTGGGACAAGGTCAACGTCAACGGTGGGGCGATCGCCCTCGGCCATCCGATCGGGGCGTCCGGGGCGCGGATCGTCGCCACGTTGCTCCACGAGCTGCGCCGGCGCGAGGGCCGCTACGGCCTGGCCACCCTGTGCCTCGGCGGCGGGGGGTCGGTCGCGATGGCCCTGGAGCGGGTCGCGTGACCGCGCCCGCGATGCCCGCGCCGCCGCTCGCCGACACGCCCCTCGGGCGGACGATCGCGACCACGCCGACCGACATCTGGAACGACTCCTGCGCGATCGACGAGCTCGAGTACGCGATCTCGTTCGGTGCGGTCGGGGCGACCGCCAACCCGACGATCGTGACCGACGTCTGGAAGAAGGAGCCCGCTCACTGGCGGTCGCGCGTCCAGGCGCTGGAATCCGAGCGACCCGACGCGAGCGAGGCGGAGCTGGCGTGGCAGATCGTCGACGAGATGTCGTCCCGGGCGGCGCCGCTGCTCCTGCCGGCATTCGAGGCGCACGGCGGGCGCAAGGGCCGGCTGTCGACGCAGACCGACCCGACGCTCCATCGCTCCCCGGAGCGGATGGTCGCCCAGGGCCTCCACTTCTCCGGGGTCGCGCCGAACATCATCGTGAAGTTCCCCGCCACCGCGGCAGGGATCGCCGCGATCGAGGAGGCCAGCGCGCTCGGGATCAGCGTGAACACGACCGTGTGCTTCTCGGTGGCGCAGGCCGTCGCGGCCGCCGAGGCGATCCAGCGCGGCATGCGCCGACGTGCGGCGGCCGGCGAGTCGGTCGCCGACATGGGCCCGGTCGTCACGATCATGATGGGCCGGATCGAGGATTGGCTCCGGCTCCAGTCGGAGCGCGATGGGATCGTCGCCGACCCGTCCGCCCTGCCATGGTCCGGGGTCGCCGTCTTCAAGCGGGCGTACGGGATCTTCCAGGAGCGCGGGTTCACCGCGCGCCTGCTCGGGGCGGCGATCCGCCACCACTACCACTGGTCCGAGCTGATCGGTGGTGACGTCGGGATCACGTTGCCGTCGAACTGGCAGAAGCGGTTCAACGCCTCGTCCGTCGAGGTCCGGCCGCGGATGGACACGCCGGTCGATCCGGCGATCGTCGCGGGGCTGTCACGGGCGTTCCCGGACTTCGTGCGGGCCTACGAGCCCGACGGCCTGGCGGCGGCCGACTTCGACACATTCCCGCCGACGGCTCGGACCCTCCGGGCGTTCATCGCCTCGTACCACGAGCTCCTCCAGGTCGTGACGGACGCGATGATCCCGAACCCCGACCTCCGCTCCGGCGGCTGAGCCGGAGATGCCAGAACCGACGATCCATCCGGCTGCCCTGGCGAGCGACCTTCCCGCTTCCGAGCTCCTGCTCCGGCCCGATGTCGACGGCGTCGTCGCCCTTGACCCGGGGCGCGCCGGCTGGCGCTACCTCTCGTTCGCGGCGCGGCCGGTGCCGCGCGACGGGCTAAACATTCCCGAGGCCACCGGCCAGGAGACGTGCGTCGTGGTCCAGGCGGGGCGGGACGTCACGATCGCGACGGCCGACGGCGAGCGCTGGACGTTGCCTGGCCGTGATGGCGTGCTCGACGACTTGCCGTCCGCCCTGTGGCTGCCCGACGGCCGGGCGTTGACGGTCAGCGTGGCGACGGTCCCGGAGGACGGACCGGCCATCGTCGCGATCGCCCGCGCACCGCGCTCCGGGCGGGACGGCGTGGCGACCGAACCGATCGTGATCCGCCCGGGCGACGTCGCGATCGAGACCCGCGGAGCGGGGAACGCGACCCGCCAGATCAGCCACATCGTCGCGCCGTCGTTCCCGGCCGACCGCCTCGAGGTCGTGGAGGTCCTCACCCCGTCGGGCAACTGGTCGAGCTGGCCGCCGCACAAGCACGATGTCGACGACATGCCGGCTGAGGCGGTCCTCGAGGAGGTCTACCACTACGGCTTCCGGCGACCCGCGGCCTGGGCGATCCAGCGGGTCTACCGTGGCGATCGCTCGCGGGACGCGATCTTCGAAGTCCGCCACGGCGATGTCGTGATCGTCCCCGACGGCTACCACCCGTTCACCGCGGCCCACGGCGACGACGCCTACTACCTCAACGCCCTGGCCGGTGACCGCCGGACGATGGCCTGCTCGTTCGACCCGGACCTGGACTGGGTCCGCGCGGCCTGGGCCGGCATGGAGCCTGACGCGCGGGTGCCACTCGTTCCCGGAGGCGTTGCCGCGGGCTGACGCCGCGACGGCGGACTGGCCGTCGCGATCCGACGCCGGAGCCGGGCGAGCCGGACGTCGAGCGCCCGTTCCACGATCGGGTCGCCCATCCCGAGGCGCCGGCGACGCTCCGCGAGCGAGATCGCCCGGGTGGTCGCGTCGAGGGCGCCCGCGAGGTCGGCGAGGCGGTGCTCGCGCAGCTTCGCGACCTCCACCCAGGCCTGGACGGCGATCGCCCCAGGCACCGCCGCGAGGTCCAGCCACGTCGCGACAGCCTCGTCGTGGCGCCCGAGCCGCCGGAGGAGCCGGCCGCGCTCGATCGTGACCCGCTCCACCGTCCACGGCGATTCGAGCCGACCCGTCACGATCCGGTCCCAGCCCGGTCGACGAGTCCGCCCGCCGATGTCGGCCGGACGAGCCGGGTCCCACCACGGGCGTGCATCGGCCTCGCCGGGCTCGTCGACGGCCCGGAGCGCAGCACGCGTCTCGCGGACCGCCCGCACGCTCGTCGGCGGAAGCGCCGGTCGTTCCAGCGCGGCATCGAGGCACTCGAGTGCCGTCTCGTGCCGCCCGTCCCGGCCGAACGCCCGCGCCAGCCCGGCCAGGTCGCCGAGCGGCGCCCGGCGCCGGGCGACCGGGTCTGCGTACCCCAGGTCGATGTGGCCGAGGAGCCGGGCGAGCGAGCGGACGTCCTCGCGGTTGTGCCGGACGACATCGATGAGTGGCCACGCCTCGCCACCGCGCAGGAAGTCCAGGTACAGGCCCGGGATCTGCCAGCCGTCGACATCGCCATGGCGGACGGTGCCGAGGAGCTCGGTCTCGACGGTCCGGAGCCGTGCATCCGGCATGCGGTGACGGAAGACCCTCCGGACGAACGGCAACAGATCGAGATGGCCCGCGTGCGGTGGGGCGGGCAGCCGTGCCATCCGGTAGCGCGCGACGAGCAGCGGCCAGTCGAACCCCTTGCCGTTGTACGACACCAGCCACGCGTTCGGCGGGATGTGGGCGGCAAGCCGGGCAAGGAGTCCGGCCTCGGCCGGGTGGTCGGGGAGGAGGAGCTGGACCTGCCGGAACCGGTCGTCCTCCCACCACCCGAGCCCGACGAGGAACGCCACGGTCCCGGCGGCCGTCGCGAGACCGGTCGTCTCGGTGTCGATGCAGACGAGCGGCGCGTCCGGCGGAGGCTGGCCCGGCAGGCCATGGAGCCGCTCGCGGTCGAGCGCCAGGACCATCGTCGCGGGCTCGACCCGGACGACGGGTCCGCCGGGATCGAGCACCAGCTCACCGTCGAGCGCGTCCGCGAGCCGCCGGCCGAGCTCGATCGAGCCCCGCGCAACCCCCGCATCGGAGCGCTCGCCCGGATCGGCCGGTGGCGCCGAGCTGCCCGACCGGATCGCCGCCCGGTAGTTCGCAAGCCGGCGCTCGAGGGTCGCGCCGCTCATGCCGGGAGCGCGAGCGGCCGCGCGGCCCCGAGCTCCCCGAGGAGGCGGAGCGCCAGCGCCCGGGCGTCGACGTCCGGTTCCAGCCGCGGACCCGTGCAGGCCGGGCAGCCCGCCTCGCAGCCGCAGTCGCGGATCAGGCCTGCCGCCCCCGCAATCAGCTCCTCGTGGCGCTCCCAGAGCCGGGCGCTCAGTCCGATCCCGCCCGGCGTGGCCTCGTACAGGTAGATCGTGGGTGCCTCGTGATGCGGCGACCGCACCTGTGTGACGAGCCCGAGATCGTGGGGGTCGCCCATCAGGAGCACCGACGCGACGGTCTGGATGGCGCGGCCCGCGCCCATCAGGGCGACGTCCAGCTCGTTCCGGCGCCAGCCGTCCGCCAGGCGCTCCGCGGTCAGCCAGTAGGCCGTCGTCTGGAGCTCCAGCTCCGGCAGGTCGATCGGACCCCAGCCGACGTTCTCGTCGGTCCCGAACTTCAGCTTCTTGAACAGGGTCACGAGGCTTGCGACCATGACCTCGCCGTGGACCCGCCGCCCGCCTGACGCCGGGGCCTCCGCGAAGACGTCCAGCGGCTTGAGCGTCACCGCCCGGTTGGCGTAGGTGTAGTGGTCCACGTCCACGCGATGGACGTACGCCTTGCGCTCGTGCCACTCGAGCCGGTCCACGTAGTACTGGACCGACTCGTGCATGTAGATCGCCCGTTCGTGGACCAGCACCTGGGCCGAGAACAGGTCGACCTCGCCGAGGACCCGGGGCCGGTCCGGGGTCGTGTCGATGATCACGACGTTCTCCGGGGCAGCGGTCCGGAGCGAGACCTCCGAGGCCGGGAAGTTCTCCGAGCTCCAGTACCAGCGCCCGTCCTCCGCCTGGCGGATGTGGCCCGACTCGGCGATGAACGCGAGGAGCTCGTCCGCCACGCCTGGACCGAACACCTCGCCCGGCTCGAACGGCAGCTCGAACGTCGCGCAGCGGAGATGGGCGATCAGGACGTGCAGGTTGTCCGGGTCGAGCCGCGCCTCCTCGGCCTGGCCACCGAGGAGGAACTCCGGGTGGTTCACGACGTAGCGATCGACCGGAGCGCCTGAGGAGACGAGGACCGCGACGCTCGTCCCGCCCCGCCTGCCCGCCCGGCCGATCTGCTGCCAGGTCGCCGCCACCGAGCCCGGGTAGCCGGCGAGGATCGACACGTCCAGCCGCCCGATGTCGACGCCCAGCTCCAGGGCATTGGTCGAGACGACGCCGAGGATCTCCCCGTCGCGCAGGCCGCGCTCGATCGCCCGCCGCTCCGTCGGCAGGTAGCCGCCGCGATAGCCGCGGATCCGCGAGCGCGGGCCCAGGTCCTGGCGGAGGGCCTCCCGAAGCGTGGAGAGCATGATCTCGACCGCGGTCCGGCTCCGTCCGAACACGACGGTCTGGCGGCCGGCCCGCAGGAACGGCAGCGCCCAGCGGTGGGCGACGGTCTGGGCCGAGCCACGGGCTCCGGTCGCGGCGTGGGTCAACGGCGGTTCGACGAGGAGGACGTGGCGCTCGCCCGACGGCGCTCCATTGCGATCCACGAGGACCGGTGTCCGTCCGGTCAGGATCGTCGCGAGCTCGGCGGGGTTCGCGATCGTCGCCGAGCAGCACACGATCACGGGCCGGCTGCCGTAGTGGGCGCACAGCCGGAGCAGGCGACGGATCACGTTGGCGACGTGGCTCCCGAACACGCCGCGATAGGTGTGGAGCTCGTCGATCACGATGACCCGGAGCTGCTCGAACAGCTGGAACCACTTGGTGTGATGGGGAAGGATCGCCGAGTGGAGCATGTCCGGGTTCGTCACGACCACCTGGCCCGCCCCGCGGATCGCCGAGCGGATCGGGGCGGGGGTGTCTCCGTCGTACGTCGCCGCGGAGATCGCCAGCCCGGCCGCCGTCGAGAGCTCGGCGAACTCGGCCACCTGGTCCTGGCCGAGCGCCTTGGTCGGGAACAGGAACAGGGCGCGGGCTGACGGATCGTCGGCGATCGCCTGGAGGGCGGGCAGGGCGTAGCAGAGCGTCTTGCCCGATGCCGTCGGCGTGACGACCACCACGTCCCGACCGGCCCGGACCGCCTCGATCGCCTCGGCCTGGTGGGTGTACAGCCGCTCGATGCCGCGGGCCGCGAGCCCGGCCCGGATCCGCGGGTCCAGCCACGCCGGGTGGTCGCGCCAGGCCGCCTCGCGGGCCGGGATCACGGCGTGGTGGCGGACGCCGTTCGCGAGCGATGGCTCGGCGAGGACCCGGTCGAGCACGCCCGCCGTCGGCGCCGGGGCATAGGTCCGCATGGTCCACCTCGAAACAGAACGTCTGTACGAAATCGGGAGTCTAGCAGGAGCGTCCGGTGGCCTCGTGACAGGTTCGGTGTCACAGGGCTCACGCGAGTTGACATGTCAGCTGCGGGCAGCTACCCTCGCTCGAACGTGAAGGACCGCCGCGCCGCCTCCGCCGACGAGCCCCGTCGTCTCGATCGGACCGCCACCGACGTCGCCCTCGCCACCGACGACGCGGCGTCCGGTCGTCCGGAGGATCCGGGCGCCGGTGACCGCGGTCCGATCGACCTCAGCGGGCTGTCGATCGCGGGCATCACCCGGCGCCGGGTCGGCTGGGTCGCCGCCGGGTTCCTGTCGGTCTGGATCCTCATCGTGTTCGCGCGCCAGGTGGGTGACGCGACGGCCGCGGCGAACCTCGCGACGCAGGTGGCGGCCGAGAACGCCGCCCTCGCGGCGGAAGTCGAGGCGCTCCGCGGGGAGGTCGAGCTGATCGTCCGGCCCGAGTACGTCTCCCAGCAGGCCCGCGGCTACGCGCTCGGCGCGGCGCGCGAGATCCCGTTCACCCTCGACTCGTCGATCCCGGATCCGGTCGACGGCGCCCCCGGCTCGGCCTCCGCCCGGCTCGGCGCCGGCGACGCACGTGGCACGCCGCTCGAGTCGTGGCTGTCGCTCCTCTTCGGGCCCGGCTGACCGGGTCATCCGCGGCGCGAACCTTCTGTCCCGCGCGGTTCGGGACCCCGATCCCATGACGCTGGGACAACCGATCGGTACTGTTGGCCATACGACACCGACACCGGCGTCCTGGGAGGACCGACCAATGGATCCGTTGAAGCCGTCGCGTCCGGCCAGGACCCGCCGCGGCCTCACCTCTGGCCGCGCGGCCCGATGATCTCGTTGGCCGGCCGAGACGCCGGCTCGTCCGTGTCCGGCCGGCCGGCGCGTTGGGCGGCGCTCGCCTTCGTCCTCCCGGCCGCCGGCTTCGGCCTGCCGACGCCGCTCGTGCTCGACCACCTCCGGCGGACCGGCGAGCTGCCGATGACGCCGTTCGGGTTCCGCTCCCACTCCGGGCCGTTCGAGGCCGTGGGGCCCGACGGGTTCCAGGTGCTCGGCTGGACACTGGTCGTGGTCTGCCTCCTCGATGCGCTCGCCGGGATCTGGCTGTGGCAGGGGAGGCGACGCGGAGCCCGCCTCGGCGTCGCGCTGACGCCGGCGTCCCTCGCTCTCGCGGTGGGCTTCGCGTTCCCATTCCTCCTGGCGGCCATTCCGATCCGGCTCCTTCTGGTCGCCGTTGCCCGGCGCAGCCTGAGGTAGGTGATGACCCTGAGCAGCAGCGCAGGGGGCGCTTCGTGAGGCAGCTTCGCGGCCGGGCATGGTGGGTGCTGGCCTTCTTCGCCGCGATGATCGTCGTCTTCGGCGTCGGCGATGCCCTCGTCGGCGTTGCCGCCGATCCGGCGATCACGGTGACGCTGTCCGGGCTTCCGCCGGGCGAGGTGCAGGCGCAGGACCCGATCGGCTATCGGCTCTTCGACTTCGCGGCGCGCTCGGGCGGCGTGAATCTCGCCCTGCTGGGGATGCTGCTCGGCGTCCTCGTCGCCGTCCCGTACCGGGCGGGGCAGCGCTGGGCATGGAGGACGCTGTGGGTCCTCCCGATCTGGGCAGCTCTCGTCCCGGTCGCCTACGTGGTGTTCGGGACGGCGCCGGGCCAGCCGCCCGCTCCGCCGATGATCTCGGGGCCGATCGTCGCGGTCGTCGCCGCTGCTGCGTTGATCGTGGACCGCCACCGCTTCGCTGGCACGGCTTCCGAGCGCGCGGGCCGATCGGGGGCGGACGCGGCCTGATCGGCCGCACTCGCCCTGCATCGTCGACACGCGGGCGCGCACCCGCGCAGACCGGACGTAGGCGGGTCCGTGGCGTCGTATCCTTGGTCGACGGACGCCCGGCCGGGCGTCGGGGTGAGGGAGCTCCCGGGCCATGCTGTCGATCCCGATCGAGGACCTGATCTTCGTCCTCTGCACGCTCGTCGGCGGCGGGCTCCTCCTGATCACCGTCCTCGTCGACGACATCCTCGGCGGGCTCCTCGACGCCCTCCACATCGGCTTCGACATCGGGGGCGTGTCGCTGATGCCGCTCCTGCTCGCCTTCGTCTCGATGTTCGGGGTCGGCGGCCTGTTCGCGACGCAGGTCCTCGACCTCCACGCCGGGCAGGCGGCTCTCGTCGGCACGCTGAGCGGCTTCCTCGGGTTCGCGATCGTGTTCGTGCTCTTCTCGATCCTGCGCAGGTCCGAGGGCGCCAATCCGTTCTCGACTGCGAGCCTGGTGGGCCGGACCGCGTCGGTGGCCGTGTCCATCCCGGCCGGGCGCTTCGGCAGCGTCCTCGTCAAGGCCGAGGGCCAGACCCACGAGTTCAGTGCGACCGCCACGGTCGACGTCCCGGTCGGGACGCCCGTCACCGTGACCGGCACGGCCGGCACCGGGCTCATCGTCGAGCCGATCGTGCCGCCCGGCCCGCCGACGCCCGGCGCCGAGCCGGCCGGCACGCCCGGCGCCGAGCCGGCCGGCACATCCGGCGAGGCCGGGCCAGGAGGGAACCCGGATGTTTGACTTCCTGCAGTTCGACACGAGCGTGATCGTCGTGTTCGTCGCGATCGTCATCGTGGCGCTCCTGTTCGCCTACCTCGGCAGCCGCTACAAGGTGGCCGGCGCGAACGAGGCCCTGATCCGGTCCGGGCGGGCAACCCCGCTCGGCGGCGGCGAGGCCGGTCTCAAGGTGGTCCGCGGTCAGGGCATCGTCGTGCTGCCCCTGTTCCACAAGATCGGCCGGCTCAAGCTGACCGCCCGCCAGATCAACGTGAACCTCGCCGACGCCGTGTCACGCCAGGGCATCAAGGTCGCCGTCCAGGGCGTCGCGACATTCAAGATCGGGGCGGACGACGAGTCGATCCGGAACGCCGCCGAGCGCTTCCTCGACGCGCAGGAGGAGCAGGTCGACTCGATCGTCAAGAACGTCCTGGAGGGGTCGCTCCGCTCGATCGTGGGCACGCTCACGATCGAGGAGCTGAACCTCGACCGCCAGAAGTTCCAGCAGGCCGTCCAGGATGCGGCGAAGGGCGACCTCTCGACGTCCGGCCTCCAGATCGATTCGTTCACGATCCAGGCGATCCGCGACGAATCCGGGTACATGGACCTGATCGGCCAGCAGGAGACGGCGCGCCGCGAGCGCGACGCCCGGATGGCCAAGGCCACCGCCGACCAGGAGGCCGCCGTCCGCGAGGCCGAGGCGAACCAGGTGAAGATCAACGCAGAGCGCGACGTCTCGCTCCGACGGGCCGAGACCGAGACCCAGATCGCGGCCGCCGAGGCGCGCGCCGCGCAGGCCGGACCGCTCGCCCAGGCCGAGGCCCAGCAGGAGGTCACGCGCAAGCAGACCGAGTTGGCCGAGCTCGAGGCGGCGCGCAAGGAGAAGGAGCTCCTGACCTCCACCGTCCGCCCGGCCGAGGCCGAGGCCAACGCCCAGGTCCGGAGGGCCGAGGGTGACAAGCTCGCCCGGATCGCCCAGGCCCAGGCCGACGCCGAACGGGTCAAGCTCGCCGGCGAGGCCCAGGCACGGGTGGTCGAGGTGACCGCCGAGGCGACGGCCAAGCAGACGACCCTCGAGGGCAACGCCGAGGCCGGGATCGTCCTCTCGAAGGGCGAGGCCGAGGCGAAGGCGCTGGCCCTCCGGGCCGAGGCCTACCGCCAGTTCAACGAGGCGGCGATCATCCAGACCGTGCTCTCGATGCTGCCGGAGATCGTCCGGGCGGCGGCCGAGCCGATGGCATCCATCGACTCGCTGACCGTCCTCTCCACCGACGGGGCGTCGGACGTCGTGAAGAACGCCACGCGGACCGTCACCGAGGCGGGTGCCGTCGTGAAGGGCCTCACCGGGCTCGACGTGCCGGACCTCATCAGCGGCGCGATCCGCGGCGCGGGCGGCGGCACCGGCGGTTCCGCCGGCTCGGGCGGGAGCGGCGGAGGCGGTGGAACCGGCGGCTCGAGTGGCGGTTCGTCCGGCCCCGGCCGGCGCGGCGCGGCGAAGGCGACGGCGCCCGCCACCGGACCCACGCCATCGCGCTCTGCCTCATCCGCCCGGCCGCAGACCTCCGGCGCCTCGGCGCCGGAGGTCTCACCGGCCGATGCCGCCGCCGCCGTTGCGGCCGGCGAGGCGGCGACCCGCGCGGCGATGGACCGCGTCGACGAATCGATGACCGAGGCGAGACGGACCACGGCCGCCGCGCTGCGATCTGCGCCGGCTGCGCCGTCGATCGGCCGCGACACGACGATCAACGTCGCGGCCCAGCGTCTCGCGGGCGAGCTCTCGGCGATCCCGGGGATCGAGCGGTTCGGCTCGATCCGCCTCGCCGAGCTCGACCGGTCCGGCCCGCGCCCGCTCCGGACGATGTGGCGCATCGCCCGCGGCGAGCTGTCGGAGCGGTACGGCGAGATGACGATCGGCGAGATCGTGGATCGCTACCGGGGCTCCGGCCCGCAGGCCTCCGCGTGAGCCGATGACCGACGCCCGGTCCGGGGACGCCGGCGAGCCCGAGGAGTACCTCCGGATCCTGGCCGAGAACCGTCGCTACGTCGAGGCCTTCGATCGCTCCGCCCTGACGGCCTCGCCGCTGTCCGGGCTGGCGATCCTCGCCTGCATGGACGCGCGGCTCGACGTCGAGGAGGCCCTCGGCCTGCGGACCGGCGATGCCCACATCATCCGCAACGCGGGTGGGCTCGCGACCGACGATGCGATCCGCTCGCTGATCGTGAGCCAAGAGCTGCTCGGGACCGACGAGGTGCTGGTCATCGGCCACACCCGCTGCGGCCTCGAAGGCGCCGACGACGCCACGATCCGCGCCCAGCTCCAGGAGCGGACGGGGGCCTCGCTCGATCTCGTGTTCGGGGCGTTCGCCGACGTCGAGGCGTCGGTCCGCCGCCAGGTGGAGCGACTGCGGACCCATCCGTGGGTCCGTCCCGTGCCGATCCACGGCCTGATCTTCGACGTCGCGACCGGGCGGCTGATCGAGGTCGAGTGACGAAGCCGGACCGCCGATCCGCGGTACGGTCCGGTCCCACGATCCGCCGATCCAGCGCCTATCCTCGGCCCAACACCCGGTGAGGAGGAACGTCGCGTCGTGACCGAAGGCAACGCCCAGCACCCGGACCGCGACGGCAGCCCTCCCGATCAGGAGCCGGCGACCGGATCAGGCGACGGGTCGCGACCGTGGATCCGGGCCGACGGCCAGGCCAAGGCCACCGGCCAGGCGCGCTATACCGCCGATCTCACGTTCCCCGGCCTCGCCCACGCGCGCCTCCTGCTCGCGGGCCGGGCCCACGCCCGGATCACCCGGCTCGATCCGACCCGCGCCCGGACCCTGCCCGGCGTCCTCGCGATCCTGACCCAGGCAGACGTCCCGGATCTCCGCTACGGCTCCTTCGACTACGTCCTCGATCGGACCCTCTTCGCCCGCGATGTCGTCCGGTTCGAGGGCGAGGTCGTCGCCGCCGTCGCCGCCCTGACGCCGGAGCAGGCCGCCGCCGCCGTCGCCGCGATCGAGGTCGAGTACGAGGACCTGCCGCCGATCCTCGACGTGGAAGGCGCCCTCCGGCCCGAGTCGCCGCTCGTCCATCCGGACATCGACGGCTACGCCCACGACCCGAACCTCGATCCCTCCGGCAACGTCGCCGGGCGCTCCACGATCGTCAAGGGCGACGCGGCGGCGGCCCTCGCCGGTGCCGCCGTGGTCG
The DNA here is from genome assembly GCA_035699725.1 of Candidatus Limnocylindrales bacterium. Lineage (GTDB taxonomy): Bacteria > Chloroflexota > Limnocylindria > Limnocylindrales > CSP1-4 > CF-46. Next base: position 21,113 of record DASSPG010000229.1, read on the forward strand.
TCCGGGAACGCTATGTGGCCGACATGGCCCACCCTGTGCCGATCGAGCCCCACTCGGTGACGGCCGATTGGTCGGGTGACCGGGTCACGATCTACTCCTCGACCCAGGTCCCGTTCACGGCGCGTGGCAAGACCGCCGAGGTGCTGCAGATCCCGGAGCATCGCATCCGCGTCGTCGTCACCCATCTCGGCGGCGGCTTCGGCGGCAAGTGCGACTTCCACTTCGAGGGTCACGTGGCGGCGCTCGCGCGTGCTGCCCGGCGGCCGGTCCGGCTCGTCCTGAGCCGGCACGAGGAGTTCATCGCGCCCGACAAAGTGACCCATGCGATGGTCGTCGACCTCGAGACGGGTGTCGCCGAGGACGGGACGATCCTCGCCCGACGGTCGCGGATCCTGCTCGATTGCGGCGCGTACGCGAGCGACACCCCGGTCCTCGGCCAGATCGCGGCGATGATGATCGCGGGGCCGTACCGCATCCCGGACGTCGACATCGAGGCGATCAGCGTCTACACGAACCGCACCCCGGCGGGCTCGGTCCGGGCGCCGACCGGGCCGCAGGCCTGCTGGGCGGTCGAGCAGCACCACGACGTCCTCGCCACCCGGGTCGGGCTCGATCCGGTCGAGTTCCGCCGCCGCAACCTCGTCCACGACGGCGACGAGGGCCCGACCCGCCAGCGCCACGAGGGCGACGGCGCGATCGACACCCTGAACGCTGCCGCGGACCGGATCCGGGCCGACGGGCCGCTGGGTCCGGGCGAGGCGATCGGCGTGGCGTCCGGCTGGTGGTTCAGCGCTCCCGGCGCCTCGGGCGCCTTCGTCCGGATCGAATCGGACGGCAGCGGCCGGATCGTGACGGGCGCCCAGGAGAACGGCACGGGCGCGGTCATGGCCCTCCCGATCCTCGCCGCCGAGGAGCTCGGCATGCGGCCCGAGGACTTCGCGATCACGTACCAGGACACCGACACCGGGCCGTACGACGGCGGCAGCTCCGGCAGCCAGACGACGTTCAACAACGGCCGAGCGGTCGTGGAGGCCGCCCGCGAGGTGCGCCGCCAGCTCCTCGAGCTCGCGTCCGTCCAGCTCGAGGCGTCGGTCGCCGATCTCGAGTTGCGCGACGGTCATGCGGGCGTCGTGGGCAGCCCGGATCGGCGCGTGTCGATCGCCGACCTCGCCTCGACGGCGCACGATGGAGCGCTCCTCCTCGCCCGCGGCTCGGGGCTCCCGCCGGAGAATCCCGAGCACGACGCGTCCGCCTGCGTCGGCCGGCTCGGGTTCGAGTCGTTCGCGTCGCCGACCTTCTTCTGCCACGCCGTTCGCGTTCACGTCGATCCCGCCACCGGCATCGTCCGCACCCGCAAGGTGGTCGCCGCGACCGATGTCGGGCGCGTCCTCAACGCGCCGGGAGCGACCGGCCAGATGACCGGTGGCGTGGTCATGGCGCTCGGCAACGCCACCATGGAAGGCACGGTCTTCGGCGCGGACGGCCGCCAGCGCAACGCGTCGCTCCTCGACTACAAGCTCCTGACGACAGCCGACGCCCCGGAGATCGAGGTGGTCTTCGTGGAGCACCCGGCGTCGAACGGCGGGCCGCGCGGGTCCAAGGGAGTGGGGGAGCCGCCGATCGTGCCGACCGCCGCCGCCGTCGCGAATGCGATCGCGTCCGTGACCGGGACGCGCGTCCGGCGCCTGCCGATGACGCCGGAGCGCGTCTGGCGCGCGGTCACGACCGGCGATGATGGCGCGACCGAGGCGAACGCCCCGTTCGGCCCGAGCGAGGCGGCCCTCGCCGCCGCCGGGATCGGGCGCCGATGACCGAGCGCTTCGCCGCCCCGACATCACTCGAGGAGGCGCTGGCGATCCTGGGCCGGGACCGGGCCGCGCGCCCGGTGGCAGGCGGCACCGACCTGGTCGTGGCGTCCCGCCAGGGCCGCCGGCCCCTGCCCGAGTCGATCGTCGCGATCGATCGCATTGCGGAGCTGGCCCATCATGCCGTGGCCGACGGCTCGCTCGTCCTCGGTGGCCTGACCACCCACGCCTGGCTGGCCGAGACCCCGGAGGTCCGTTCCGGCTGGACGGCCCTCGCCGACGCGTCGGCGATCGTCGGCTCGCCGGCGACCCGCGGGACCGGCACCATCGGCGGCAACCTGATGAATGCCTCGCCGGCGGCCGAGACGACGGCGCCCCTCGTCGTGTTCGGCGCGAACGTCATGCTCCGGGCGATCGGCCGCGGCTCGCGGATCGTGCCCGTCGCGAGCCTCGCGACCGGCCCCGGCCGGACCTCGGCGGCGCCGGACGAGCTGCTCACGACGGTGGTCGTCCCGGCGCCCGATCCGATGAGCGGCTCGGCCTACATCCGGCTCGAGTATCGGCGGGCGATGGAGATCGCCGTCGTCGGCGCCGCCGCGCTCGTCACCCTGGCCGGCGACGGGACGATCGCCGCCGCCCGGATCGCGCTGACCGCCGTCGCGCCGACGATCGTGCGCGCCCCCGAGGCCGAGATCGCGCTCGTGGGCGCCGCGGCCGACGCGGCCGCCTTCCGCGCCGCCGGTGCCGCTGCCGCCGGCGCCGCGAGCCCGATCGACGACGTCCGCGCCAGCGCCGACTATCGCCGAGCGATGCTCGCCGTCGTCGTCGCGCGGACCGTGGCGGCGGCAGTCGCCCGCGCCCGCGGGGAGTCCATCCCGATCCCGGCCTCGCGCTGGGCCCATGGCCAGGAGGTCTGACCCGTGCCCGAGCTCCTCCAGCTGACCGTGGACGGCCTGCCGCTGAGCGCGATGGTGGATCCCGGCCGCACCCTGCTCCGCGTCCTGCGCGACGACTTCGGTCGGACCGGCACGAAAGAGGGCTGCGACGACTCCGAGTGTGGTGCCTGCATGGTCCTGGTCGACGGCCTGCCGGTGAACTCGTGCTCCTATCTCGCGCTCCAGGCGGCCGGTCGCGCGATCACGACCGTCGAAGGCCTGGCTCGAGACGAGACCCTCCATCCGCTCCAGCGCGCGTTCCTCGAGGGCGGCGGGATCCAGTGCGGGTTCTGCACGCCCGGGATGCTGATCTCGGCGGCCGCCCTCCTCGCCCGCGATCCCGACCCGAGCGAGGAGGCGATCCGCGACGGGTTGGCCGGCAACCTGTGCCGCTGCACCGGCTACCAGCCGATCGTCCAGGCCGTCCAGCGCGCCGCGGCGGAGATGCGGGCAGCCACCTGACCAATTGCCCGGGGGCGGGGTCGGCCCCCGGCCGGCGAGGCCACTCCCCGGGTGGCCACGGCCAGCCCCGGGCCGCGGGGTCAACCCCCGGCGTCAGCCGCCTGGTCCTTCGGGATCAGGCGGTACAGGGTTCCGGAGTGGTCGAGCGTCCGCCGGCCGTACGAGAGCGCGAACTGTCGGCCCGGGAGCAGGTCGAACGTCTCGCGCACGCCGTTCAGCTCGCTGTCGATCGCGAACAGGGCATAGAGCGGACGCTCGCGGGCGACCTTCTCCAGATCGAGCTCCACCGGGTCGCAGATGATCCGGGCGGCGGGATCGAACGCGCGCAGCGAGACGTCGGGCCGGACGCCCTCCACGCAGTGCATGTAGCTCAGGTTCGTGAGCGTGTCCCAGTAGCTGATCAGGACGGCGTTCGGTGCCAGCTCGGCGAAGACGGCCTCGGCGAAGCGCTCGCCGGTGTGGTTCCGGCTCTGATCGTAGGTTTCCCAATGGCTGCCGACCAGGACGATCGGCAGCACGAGCGCGAGGACCGCCGGTCCCGGCTCCGCGGCGAGCGCAGGGAGGCGGTCCTCGAGCCACGCCAGCACCGCCTCCGCGGCGACGGCCAGCCAGACCGCCACGATCAGCCAGGTGACCAGCAGGTAGTGCTCGAGATCGCCGAGGTAGTTGGCGTAGAAGAACACGTTCGCAACGACGATCGCGAGGAACAGGAGCCCGGTCCAGCGGTCGCGCAGCAGCTGGACGGCGCCTCCGACCAGCCCACCGAAGACGAAGACGGCGTGGGACCGCTCCTGGAACTGCTCGACGATGTCGGGCACCGCCCGCCACGCGGTGGCCAGGCTGGAGCCCGAGGCGAACTGCATGTCGCGCCGGAAGTCCGCCCCGCTCACCAGCGAGAGGAACCCGTCCCACGTCAGGAACCGCCCGTACATCGAGGCCGGCCCCGCGAGCGCCCGGATCGGGATGAACAGGTACGGCGTCAATCCGAGCAGCCCGAGCCCGACGCCCTGGAGGATCAGGGCGGGGCGGTCGATCAGGCGTTGCCGGGCGTCGGCGAGGACGAACAGCAGGATGATCGGGACGACGGTCATCGCCAGCAGGTGGTTCGACAGGGCAAGCCCGGCCAGGAGCGCTCCGATGCGGAGATCGCGATCGCGTCGCTCGGCGCGCCAGACGAGGGCGCGATGGATCAGGGCGGCGACCAGGAGGAGATGCAGGGAGTTCATCTCGGAGAAGGTCGCCTCGAGCCAGAGCGTGCCGGTCGCGGCCAGCGCGAGGCCCGCGGCGAGGGCGAGGGTCGGGCGCGCTCCGAGCCGCCCCGCGATCAGGACCGCCGTGCCGGCCGACGCGGCCGCAGCCACCGCCGACAGGAGCTCCGCTCGCCACGCGATCGATCCGATCGGGACCAGGCTGAAGAGCTTGCCGAGGAGGACGTAGAGCGGATACCCGGTCGGGTGGGGGATGCCGAGCTGGTACGGGATGAACTGCATCTCGGCCCAGTCGCCGAAGCTTGGTCCCGGGAGCAGGGTCCGGAGGTAGGCGAGCAGGGCCAGACCGAACACGGCTCCGGCCGCCAGCCCGGTCGGGCCGGGCAGCCGCCACCGGCGCGCCCCGGTCCGCGCGGCACCCGTCATTCGGTGGGGGCGTCGCTGG
>DASSPG010000230.1:0-37840 GCA_035699725.1 Candidatus Limnocylindrales bacterium
CGGTCGCGGGTCGCCCGAATCCGAGGCTGAGCTCGGTGATCAGGCGCTTCGTTCTTCCGTTCGGTCGCCCGGCGCCCGATCCGGGACCGGCGCGGCCCAGGCGTGGCATCGCTGGCCACCAGGGGCGCGTGGGCGGCGCTGCGGGGCGCGGTGTAGCATCGCGGCCATGGCCGTCACGCCCGATCCCGCACCTGTCGCCGCCCCCGCCAGCCCCGCGACGCTCGACTCGATCGAGGCGATCCAGGAGGCCTTCCGAACGCGCGACTACGTGGCCGACCGCTCCGTCTCGACCGCCGTGTTCCTCGCCCTCCGGCTGGGACGGCCGCTCCTCCTCGAGGGCGAGGCCGGGGTCGGCAAGACGGAGCTGGCCAAGGTCCTGGCGGCCAGTCTGGGCACGAAACTGATCCGCCTCCAGTGCTACGAGGGCCTCGACGTCACCGCCGCCGTCTACGAGTGGAACTACCCGCGCCAGATGCTCGAGATCCGGCTCCTCGAGGCGCGCGGCGAGGCGGATCGCGCCACCGCCCACGACATCTTCGGCCCGGACTTCCTGATCCGCCGGCCGCTCCTCCAGGCCCTCGAGGCGAGCGTGGACGGCGAGCCGCCGGTCCTGCTGATCGACGAGATCGACCGGGCTGACGAGGAGTTCGAGGCGTACCTGCTCGAGATCCTGTCCGACTTCCAGGTGACCGTGCCCGAGATCGGCACGATCAAGGCCGAGCGCCCGCCGCGCGTGATCCTCACGTCGAACCGGACCCGCGAGGTCCACGACGCCCTGAAGCGACGCTGCCTCTACCACTGGATCGACTATCCGACCGCGCAGAAGGAGTTCGAGATCGTCCTCGCCCGCGTTCCGGACGCGCCGGAGCGGCTCGCCCGCGAGGTCGTCGGGTTCGTCCATCGCCTGCGCGAGGCGGATCTCACGAAGGTCCCCGGCATCGCCGAGACGCTCGACTGGGCGGCCGCGCTCCTCTCCCTCGGCTCGCGCGAGCTGACCGGCGAGGTCGTCGACGAGACCCTCGGCGTCGTCCTCAAGTACGAGGAGGACATCCGCCGGATCCGGGGCGCGACGGCCCGGTCCTACCTCGCCGAAGCGAGCGCCTGAGCCGGCGCCCCACGAGCACCCCGATGACCGCCCCGCGTGACCCGCACGATCCGGCGATCGTCCGCGCGCCATGGGGGCCGGAGGTCGATGGGCGGCGCCTGCTCGCAGAGAGCGTCGGGTTCGGGCGGGCGCTCCGCGCGGCCGGGCTCCAGACGGATCTCGGGGCGGCCGTCGACTTCGCCCGGGCCCTGACCCTGATCGACATGGGCGAGCGCGACACCGTTCGGGCCGCCGGCGAGGCCGTGTTCGTGCGGCGCCGCGACGACCGCGAGCCGTACGACCGGACGTTCGCGCGGTGGTGGCGCCGCCGGAGCCGCAAGCGACCACCGACGGAGGGCCCGCTGACTCCCGCCTCCGAGGAGGATGCCGCCGAGGACGAGAGCGGCGTCGCGAACCCGGCCGGCGAGGAGGGCGACGCGGGCAAGGACGCGAACACGATCGACGGCATCCCGATGCCGATCTCGTCGGACGAGGAGGGCGACGCCGAGATCGACGGGATCATCGCCGCGCCGACGGCCTGGTCGAGCAGCGAGCTGCTCCGCCACCGCGACTTCGACCGGATGACGGCGGCCGAGCTGCGAGACGCCGAGAAGCTCGTCGACCTGCTCGAGCCGCGGCTCGAGCTGCGCCGCACCCGGCGCTACGAGCTCCATCACCACGGCCGGTTGCTCGCGCCGCGGACGATGCTCCGTCGGAACATCGCGACCGGCGGTCAGTTCACCGAGTGGGTCTGGCGCCGCCCCACGAAGCGGCCCCGCCAGATCGTCGTCCTGTGCGACATCTCGGGCTCGATGGAGCGCCATTCGCGGCTGCTCCTGCGGTTCGTCCAGGCGCTGTCGGCGGCATCGTCGGTCAAGACCGAGTCGTTCGTGTTCGGGACGCGCCTCACGCGCGTGACGCGGCTGCTGCGCGATCGGGACCGCGACCGGGCGCTCGCGCGCGTGGCCGAGAGCGTCAACGACTGGGCCGGCGGGACCCGGATCGGCGAGTCGTTCCGCGACTTCAACCTGCACTGGGCGCGCCGCACGCTCCGGACCAGCGGCGTGGTGATCGTGGTGTCGGACGGCTGGGACCGGGGTGACCCGGCACTCGTTGCCACCGAGACCGCCCGGCTCCGCCGGAACTGCCACCGGCTGGTCTGGCTGAACCCCTTGGCAGGCACGCCCGGCTACGAGCCGCTGGCCGGCGGAATGCGGGCGGCGCTCCCGTACGTCGACGACTTCGTGCCGGCGGGGACCGTGGCGAGCCTCGAGCGGCTCGGCGAGATCCTCGCCGGGATCCGGACGAACGACACGCGACGGGGCGGCGAGGCGGCGGCCGGTGCAGACGCCGGCGGTCGCGAATCGAGCGCCGCGATCCGGGCGCCGATCCCGCCACTCCCGGTCGGGGCCGGCACGGTCGATCCGGCCGACGCGCGCCCGCTGGGGCAGGGGAGCGCCGCCCGATGAAGGAGCTGCTCGAGACCCTCGACCTGTGGGGTTCGGAGGGCGTCGCGGCCGGCCGCGCGGTCGTCGTCCGGACGTTCGGAAGCGCGCCCCGGCCGGAGGGCGCCGTCCTGGTCCGGGCCGACGACGGGCGCATCGCGGGATCCGTGAGCGGCGGCTGCGTCGAGGGCGCCGCCGCGGAGGAGATCGATCGCGCCCGGCGCGACGGGCACGATCGGGTGATCCGCTACGGGATCAGCGACGAGGAGGCGTGGGACGTCGGGCTCGCGTGCGGCGGCACGATCGACGTGCTGATCCAGCCGACCGTGCCCGCGGCGACGGTCCTGGGGGCCCGCGACCGCGGCGTGGCGGTCGGGACGATCCTTCCTCCCGACGCGCCCGCCGCGGAGTTCGGGCGGCACGAGCCGGGTGAGGGTGCGCCGCCGGAGCCATCCATCGTCGTCCGAGCGGACGGCACGCTCGCGGGCTCCCTGGGCTCGGCCGAGGCCGACGCCGCCCTCGTCGCGGCCGCCGAAGAGGCGCTCCTGCGCGGGACCTCGCGGACCGTCGCGATCGGCGACCGCCAGGTGTTCGTCGAGGCATTCCCGCGCCGGCCGCGCCTCGTGATCGTCGGCGCGGTCGAGGTCGCCCGCTCGCTCGCCGTCTACGCGAAGGAGCTCGGGTACGAGGTCGTTGTCGTCGACGGCCGGGCCTCGTTCGCGACCCCGGAGCGATTCCCGGCCGATCGGGTCGATCGCCTCGTCGTCGGCTGGCCCGACGAGGTCGCCGACGAGATCGGCCTCGGCCCGACTGACGCGGTCGCGGTCCTGACCCATGACGTGAAGTTCGACGAGCCCGCGATCGTCGAGGCCCTCCGGCGCGGCTGCCGCTACGTCGGGGCGGTGGGGTCGAAGAAGACCCAGGGGGATCGACGCGAGCGGCTGCGCGAGGCGGGCGTCACCGACGAGGAGCTCGATCGCCTGCGCGGTCCCGTCGGGCTCGACCTGGGCGGCCGCAACCCGGCCGAGACGGCGCTCGCGATCATCGCCGAGGTCGTCGCCGAGCGGTACGGGGGCAGCGGCGTGCCACTCCATGAGCGGGCCCGGGCGGCAGCGCCCCTGGGGACGCCGGTCGCCGGCTGATGACGACGGCCGCCGTCATCCTCGCGGCCGGGTCCGGCACCCGGTTCGGCGGCGGCAAGCTCCTCGCCGGGATCGGCGGCCGGCCCATGCTGGCCCGGGTCGTCGACGCCGCGCGCGCGGCCGACCTCGATCCCATCGCGGTCGTCGTCCCGCCGGGCGGTGAGCTCGACGATCTGGACCTTGGCGCGGTGCGCCGGGTGGTCAACCCGAATCCCGCGGAGGGCCTGTCGAGCTCCGTCCGGGCGGGACTTCGGGCGCTCGAGCGCGACGAGGAGGTCGGCGCCGCCGTGATCCTGCCCGGGGACCAGCCCTTCGTCCGGGCCGAGGTGATCCGTCGACTGATCGAGGTGGCGGCGGCGCACCCGACCACGGCGTTCGTCGCCGCGCGCTACGCCGCGGACGGCGCGCCGAATCCGATTCATGCCCGTCGCTCGGCCTGGCGGCTCGCCGACGAGCTGGCCGGCGATCGCGGGTTCGGCCCGCTGCTCGGCGCCCACCCCGAGCTCGTCGGCTGGGTCGCCGTCAGCGGCGCCAACCCCGACATCGACACGCCCGCCGATCTCGCGCGACTGGCCGCGGCTGACCGGACGTCGCCCGGTGGTGGATCATGACGCGATGACGACCGCCACCGCCGCCGCGCTCGAAGCCGCCTGGGGCGAACGCGTCCGGGCCAACCGCGATCAGGTCGACCGGGTCCGCGAGGTGCCCGATCACGACTTCTATGCCCCGGTGTCCTCGCTCTTCGTGGCCGACCCGCGCCGGACCGGCGAGGAGGCCCTCGACGCCCTCCTCGCGATCGCCGACCCCGACGAGGTCTGGCTCGACATCGGCGCCGGCGCCGGCCGCTACGCGCTGCCGCTCGCGCTCCGCGTCGCCGAGGTCATCGCGGTCGAGCCGTCGGCGTCGATGCGCAACGCCCTCCGGACCGGCAAGGCGGAGCACGGGCTCGACAACATCCGGATCGTCGGTGCGGCCTGGCCGGACGCGCTCGCCGAGCTGGGCGAGCCGCCCGTGGCGGACGTGGCGCTGGTCGCCCATGTCGGGTACGACATCGAGGCGATCGGGCCCTTCCTCGACGCCATGGACCGCGCCGCGAGCCGCCTCTGCGTCGCGATGCTGACCGACCAGAGCCCGGCCTCGGTCGCGGACCCGTTCTGGCCGATCGTCCATGGGATGGAGCGCGTGCCGCTGCCGGCGCTCCCCGAGCTGCTCGAACTGCTGCGGGCGCGCGGCCGGAGCGCGGATGTGGTGCGGGTCGAGCGCGCGCCGCGCACGTTCGACTCGTTCGACGGCCTCGCGACCTTCCTCCGCCGCCAGCTCTGGATCACCGAGGACGGCGAGAAGGACCAGCGATTCCGCGCGGCGCTGACCGAGATGGCCCGCGAGCGCGACGACGACGGCTGGACCCTGGTCACGCCCCCGGTCGGCGCGATCGGGATCGTGACCTGGAGGCCTTGAGAGCCGCAGGGCAGCAGCCGGCGCGACGCTGCGAGCCGATGACGCCGGTCGACGTCGAGGCTGCCGCGGGCGACGTCGAGGCTGCCGCGGGCTGAGGCGCGCGGTTCGACGGGATCAGCGGCGCGGCGCCGCCGGGGTGAGCTCGGCCGGGGCGGTCCACGAGCGGAGCGTCGCGAGGTAGTTCGCGCGTTCGAAGGCGGTCGGATCGGCGGCCGTGGCCGACGAGGCGCTGCCCCGGAGTTGGTCCACCGACACGTACTCGTGCTCGGCCATCCACGACCGCATCTCCGCCTCGACGGTGGCGACGTGATCCGGGCCGTGGCGCAGGATCGCCGAGGTCATCATCGCCACGTCGGCGCCCACGAGGAGGGCCTTGAGCGCGTCGCCGCCGGACCCGATCCCCGATGTCGCGGCGATCGAAACGTCCGGCCCGAGCTGCGGCCGCAGGATCGCGATCCAGCGCAGCGGCAGGCGCAGCTCCCAGGCCGCGCTGAGGTCCAGGCGCGGCTCCACGTGGAGCGTCTCGAGGTCGAGATCGGGCTGGTAGAAGCGGTTGAACAGGACGAGGCCGTCCGCGCCGGCGGCCACCGCCTCGGCGGCGACGTGGGCGAATGCCGAGTAGAAGGGGCTGAACTTGACCGCCAGCGGGATCGAGATCGCGGCTCGCACCGCGGAGATCAGCGCCAGATCGGCCGCCTCGACGCCGGCCGCGGTCCGCTCCGGATCGGCCGGGACGTGGTACAGGTTCAGCTCGAGCGCGTCGGCGCCGGCGGCCTCGATCCGTCGCGCGTGGTGGATCCAGCCGCCCGCGGTCCAGGCGTTGAGGCTGGCGATCACCGGGACGGTGACCGCAGCCCTGACCCGCTCGAGCGACACCAGGTAGCGATCCGCCGCGCCGCGGAACGACGGGAGGGCGGGGAAGTAGTCGAGCGCCTCGGCAACGTGCTCCGTCCCCTGGGCAAGGACCCGGTCCAGCTCGACTTCCTCGGCCTCGATCTCCTCCTCGAACAGCGACGGCAGCACGATCGCACCGATGCCGGTCCGATCGAGGCGGTGGGCATGTTCCGGGTCGCCGTTGTGGGGCGCCGCCGACGCGACGAGTGGCGACCGCAGCTCCAGGCCCAGGTAGCGCGTGGCGAGGTCGACGGTCATCGCTGGCGTCCGTCGGGGGCACCCGCGTCCGCCTGCGGCGCCATGTGCGGCACCGTCCGCTCGAGCCCGGCCAGCTGCTCGTAGAAGCGCCAGCGCTCGTCGGCGTCGGCCTGGGCGAGGCCTGCCAGCTCGGCCGCCCGTTCCGGATGCGTCCGGCCGAGGACGGCGAACCGCGTCTCGGATGCGGCGAACTCGGCGATCGGCAGCGTCGGCTTCGCCGAGTCCAGCTTGAACGGGTGCCCGGCCTCGATCTCGGACGGCCGGTACCGGTAGAGCGGCCAGTAGCCGCTCCTGACCGCGTCGCGCTGGTGGGCCATCGACTGGCTCATGTCGATGCCGTGGGCGATGCACGTGCTGTACGCGATCACGAGCGACGGGCCGGGCCAGGCGTCCGCCTCGAGCAGCGCCTTCGTCGTCTGGGCGTCGTTCGCGCCCATCGCGATCTGGGCGACATAGACGTTGCCGTAGGACCGGGCGATCGCGCCCAGATCCTTCTTCGGCGTCGTCTTGCCGGCCGCCGCGAACTTCGCCACCGCCCCGCGCGGCGTCGCCTTCGACGACTGGCCGCCGGTGTTCGAGTAGACCTCGGTGTCGAGGACGAGGATGTTCACGTTCCGACCGGACGACAGGACCTGGTCGAGCCCGCCGAAGCCGATGTCGTAGGCCCAGCCGTCGCCGCCGACGATCCAGACGCCCTTGCGGACGAGGTTGCCGGCCAGTCCGATGAGGTGGCGCGCGTCCGCGGCGGCGTCGCCGTCGCCGGCCGCGAGCGGGGCGAGTGCGGCGCCCAGTCGCTGGACCCGCTCCCGCTGGCGCGCGATCCCGGGCTCGTCGTCCTGGTCGGCGTCGAGGATGTCGCGCGCCAGGTCGTGGCCCACCACCCCGACGAGCTTCTCGACCAGCCGCCGTGCCTCGCCCGCCTGGGCGTCGAGCGCCAGGCGCATCCCGAGCCCGAACTCGGCGTTGTCCTCGAAGAGCGAGTTCGCCCAGGCCGGGCCGCGCCCCTCGGCGTTGGACGTCCACGGGGTCGTCGGCAGGTTCGCGCCGTAGATCGAGGAGCAGCCGGTCGCGTTGGCGACGATCATGCGATCGCCGAACAGCTGGGTCACCAGCCGCAGGTACGGCGTCTCGCCGCAGCCGCCGCACGCCCCCGAGAACTCGAACAGCGGCTCGAGCACCTGGCTGCCCTTGACGGTGTCATGGGCGATCAGCGTTCGATCCAGGGGGGCGATCGCCTGGAAGGTCTCCCAGCGCGCCCGCTCGGTGTCGCGATGGTCGATCGCGGGCGCCATGTTGATCGCCTTGTGGCTGCTGTCGGTCTTACTCTTCGCCGGGCAGACCTCGACGCAGACGCCGCAGCCGGTGCAGTCGTCCGGCGCGACCTGGACCGTGAGCCGGTGATCGACGAGGTCGCGCGAGCGGAACTCCTTCGAGAGGAAGCCGGCCGGCGCGTCGGCGATCGCGGCGCTCGGGAAGACCTTCATCCGGATCGTTGCGTGCGAGCAGACCATCGCGCACTTGCCGCAGTCGATGCAGATCGCCGGGTCCCAGATCGGGAGCATCTGGGCGATCGCCCGCTTCTCGACCTTCGCGGTGCCGGTCGGGAACGTGCCGTCGGCCGGCATCGCGCTGACGGGGAGGAGGTCTCCCTGGCCGGCGATCAGGCGGGTCGTGAAGCGAGCGACGAAGTCCGTCGTGGCGGTCTCGCTGGGGGCGGCCGTCCGGGCCGCCCGCTCGGTCTGCGCGTCCGGGGCCGGGCCGAGCGGGACGTGCCGCAGCGCCGCCAGCGAGCGATCGATCGCCGCGAAGTTGCGGGCGACGACCGCCGGTCCGCGCCGGGCGTAGGTCTTCTCGACGAACGCCTTGATCCGTTCGATTGCCTCCTCGGCCGGCAGGACGCCGGAGAGCCGGAAGAAGCACGGCTGCATGACGGTGTTGATCCGGCTGCCCATGCCGGCCTCGGCGGCGACCGCCAGCGCGTCGATCACCCACAGGTCGATGTCCTTCTCGACGAGCTGGCGGCGGACGGCGGCCGGGAGGTGGTCCCAGACCTCGTCGGGCCCGTACGGGGCGTTGATCAGGACGGTCGCCCCGTGGCGGGCCCGCTCCAGGACCGGGACCGAGCCGAGCAGCGCGAACTGGTGGCAGGCCACGAAGTCGGCGTCCTCGACGAGGTAGGTCGAGCGGATCGGCTCCGGCCCGAACCGGAGGTGCGACACCGTGACGGAGCCCGCCTTCTTCGAGTCGTAGACGAAGTAGCCCTGGGGGTACAGGTCCGTGCTCTCACCGATGATCTGGACCGAGGCCTTGTTCGCCCCGACCGTCCCGTCCGACCCGAGCCCGAAGAACATCGCCTGGACCTCGCCGGCCGGGCGGGGAACACGGAACCCCTCGTCGATCGGCAGGCTCAGGTGGCTGACATCATCGCGGATGCCGACGGTGAAGTGCCGCCTCGGGCGGTCCGCGTCGAGCTCCGCGAAGATCGGCCTGACCATGCCCGGGGTGAGCTCCTTGGACGACAGCCCGTAGCGGCCGCCGATGACCCGTGGGGCGTCGGCGAACGGCGGGGCGTCCCCGTCCATCGCCTCGTTGAGCGCCGCGAGGACCTGGAGGTAGAGCGGCTCGCCGACCGCGCCCGGCTCCTTGGTCCGGTCGAGGACGGCGATCCCGCGGACGGTCCGCGGCAGCGCGGCGAGGATCTCGGCCCCCGGGAAGGGGTTGAAGAGGCGGAGCCGGAGGATCCCGACCTTCTCGCCTCCGGCGACCAGCACGTCCACTGTCTCCTCGATCGCGCCGGCCGCGGAGCCCATGACCACGACGACGCGGTCCGCATCGGGGGCGCCGTGGTAGTCGGCCAGGTGGTAGCGCCGGCCGGTCCGCGCAGCCAGCTCGTCGAAGACCGAGGCGACGATGCCCGGCACCGCCGCGTGCCACGGATTGCCCGCCTCGCGGGACTGGAAGAAGACATCCGGGTTCTGGGCGGTGCCGCGAACCACGGGCGCGTCGGGGGTCAGGCCGCGCCGACGGTGGGCGAGCACGTCGTCCTCGCCGATGAGGGCGCGCAGGTCGCCGTCCTCGAGCAGCGCGATCCGGTTGACCTCGTGGCTCGTGCGGAACCCGTCGAAGAAGTGGACGAACGGGACGCGCGCCCGAAGGGTCGCGGCGTGGGCGACCAGGGCGAAGTCGTGGGCCTCCTGCACGGAGCCGGCCGCGAGCATCGCCCAGCCCGTCGCGCGGGCGTGCATGACGTCGCTGTGGTCTCCGAAGATCGACAGGGCGTGGGTCGCGATCGAGCGGGCGGCGACGTGCACGACCGCCGGGGTGAGCTCGCCGGCGATCTTGAACATGTTGGGGATCATCAGGAGCAGGCCCTGCGACGCGGTGAACGTCGTCGCCAGGGCGCCCTTCTGGAGCGCGCCGTGGAGGGCGCCGGCAGCGCCCCCCTCGGACTGCATCTCCACGACCTCCGGCACCTGGCCCCACAGGTTCGGTCGCTCGGCGGCCGACCAGTCGTCGCAGTGCTCCGCCATCGGTGAGGCGGGCGTGATCGGGTAGATCGCGATGACCTCGGACAGGGCATAGGCGATCCGGGCGGCAGCCTCGTTGCCGTCGAGGCAGGCGTGGCGCTGATCCACCGGCTCCAGGGCTCCCTTCGGGGCTCAGGTCGAGGTCGGAACCCGACGGGGTACCGCGCGGGACGTCCCCGCGACGAGTCTGGCGGTGGGGGTGCGGCCCGGGGATGGTCGGTGTGGTCCCAATCCGGGGGCCATCCGGCGGGTTGCGACCGGGCTGAACGTCCCGTCCCGCTGGTCGGCTCGCGCGATCGACATGATCCCGACGACGAGGCCCTCGGGTTCCGCGAGCAGGGCGATGGTGGTCTCGGGGGCGACCTCGGTGAGCGGCATGACCACCCGGCCACCGGCCGCGGCCGACGCCCGTTGCGCCCGGCGATCACCCGTCCGAAACCGATTGACCGGCCAACGATCGCGGGCGCACACTGGGACCGCGGACCCCCGGGGATGGGTCACGGCTGGAACCCGCCGCCGACCACTCCGCCGGCCCGATCGTCAGGCAGTTGGCCGAACCGTCTGCACACCAGCGCGACGGTTCGTGAGCGCCCCGTCACGGGCGGAGGAGGACGATCGCGCGATGATTCCGGCACCCTTCGACTACGTCCGGCCGTCGGACCTCGACGGCGCCCTGACGATCCTCGCCGAGCGCGAGGGTGAGGCAAAGGTGCTCTCGGGCGGGTACAGCCTCCTGCCGCTCATCAAGCTCCGACTGGCCCAGCCTGGCCTCCTCGTGGACCTCCGCGATGTCGCGGGTCTCGACGGGATCTCCGAGACGGACGACGAGCTCAGGATCGGTGCCCGCGCCACGCACCGCCAGATCCACGAGCACCCGACGGTTGCGAGCCGCTACCCGATGCTGGCCGGCCTGGCCGCCGGAATCGGCGACCCCCAGGTCCGCAACTGGGGCACGATCGGCGGCTCCTGCGCCCATGCCGACCCGGCGTCGGACTGGCCGGCCATGCTCCTGGCAGGAGGCGCCAGCCTCGTCTGCCGGAGCACCGGCGGGGAGCGGGTGATCCCGGCCCGCGAGTTCTTCCTCGACACGTTCACCACGGCCATCAGCCCGACCGAGGTCCTCGTCGAGATCCGGGTGCCGCGCCGTCGCAAGGGAACCGGCGGCGGCTACACGAAGCTCGAGCGCCGTGCCGGCGACTTCGCGACGGCCGGTGTGTGCGCAGTCCTCCGCCTCGCCGATGACGGCTCGATCCGGGGGGCGGGCATCGGCGTCACCGGCGTCGCCGAGACGCCGTTCGCGGCGACCGACGCCGAGGCCGAGCTCATCGGGGCGGTGCCGTCGGACGAGCGCTTCCGGGCGGCGGGCGCCGCGGCCGCGGCCCAGAGCCGGCCCGCGGCGGATGTCCGCGGACCGGTCGAGTACAAGCGGGCCATGGTCGCCGAGCTCACGCTCCGTTCGCTGCGAACGGCCGTCGAGCGCGCGCTGGCCTGGACGGGAGGGAACGGGTCGTGACCACGCAGCACGTTTCGATGACGGTCAACGGCGAGGCGCGCGAGGCCGACGTCGAGCCGCGCCTCCTGCTCGTCCACCTCCTTCGCGAAGTCTTCGGCCTGACCGGGACCCACGTCGGGTGCGACACGAGCAACTGCGGCGCGTGCACGATCCACGTCGACGGCGAGAGCGCCAAGTCGTGCACGATGCTCGCCGTCCAGGCAGACGGCCGCTCACTCACGACGATCGAGGGCATGGCCGACGGCGCCACCCTCCATCCCCTCCAGCAGGCGTTCTGGGACCAGCATGGCCTCCAGTGCGGCTTCTGCACGCCGGGCATGATCATGCAGGCGGCCTGGCTCCTGGACCAGAACCCGAAGCCGTCGGAGCAGGAGATCCGCGAGGGGATCGCAGGCAACCTCTGCCGCTGCACCGGCTACGTCAACATCGTGAAGTCGATCCAGCAGGTCGCCGGCACGCTCGAGACTCGCGAGTCGGCACCGGTCGTGGCCGCCGACACGGTCAGCGGCCAGGACGTCACGGCCGAACCGGCCGCGGCCGGTTGAGCGGGAGCCAGACGATGACAGAGACTGCCACGCTCCAGACGACCCCCGAAGTCGGGGGGATGGGCCACTCGGTCAAGCGCAAGGAGGATCCCCGCTTCATCCGCGGCAAGGGTGAGTACATCGAGGACGTCACCCTGCCCGGAATGCTCTGGCTCGACATCGCGCGGAGCCCGTACGCCCACGCCCGGATCAAGAGCATCGATCCGAGCGAGGCGCTCAAGGTCCCCGGCGTGCTGGCCGTGATCACCGGCAAGGACCTCGAGGGCTACAAGCTGCACTGGATGCCGACCCTCGCGGGCGACATGCAGATGGTGCTGCCGACCGACACGGTCATGTACCAGAGCCAGGAGGTCGCGGCGGTCATCGCGACCTCGAAGTACGCCGCCGCCGATGGCGCCGCCGCGGTCCTCGTCGACTACGAGCCGCTCGAGGTCGTCGTCGACCCGCACAAGGCCCTCGAGGCCGGCGCGCCGATCCTCCGTCCGGATCGCGGCGAGGGCAAGCAGACCAACCACATCTGGCACTGGGAATCCGGCGATCGAGCCGCGGCCGAGGCCGCGCTGGAGGCATCCGAGGTCCGCGTGACCGAGGACATCTACATCCCGCGGATCCACGTCGCCTCGATCGAGACCTGCGGCTGCGTCGCCGACTGGGACCCGGTCCGCCAGCAGCTGACCCTCCACATCACGAGCCAGGCGCCGCACGCGATCCGGACCGTCCTGGCCCTCGTCGCGGCGGGCGCCGGCCTGCCGATCTCCGAGCAGAACATCCGGGTCAAGACCCACGACATCGGCGGGGGGTTCGGGGGCAAGGTTCCGGTCTACCCGGGCTACGTGCTCGCCGTGGCCGCATCGTTCCTCATCGGCAAGCCCGTCAAGTGGATCGAGGACCGCTCGGAGAACCTCCAGGCGGATTCGTTCGCCCGCGACTACCACATCCGGGCGGAGCTGGGCGCGTCGAAGGACGGCCGGATTCAGGCGCTCAAGGTCAAGACGATCGCCGATCACGGCTACAGCGATGCTGCCGCCGACCCGTCGAAGTTCCCGGCCGGCCTGTTCAACGTCATCACGGGCTCCTACGACTTCGACAAGGCGTTCGTCGAGGTCGACGGCGTCTACACCAACAAGCCGCCCGGCGGCGTCGCCTACCGCTGCTCCTTCCGCGTCACCGAGGCGGTCCACGCGATCGAGCGGATGGTCGACATCCTTGCCCATGAGATCGGCAAGGACCCGGCCCAGCTCCGGATGGAGAACTTCATCCGCAAGGACCAGTTCCCGTATCGCACACCGACCGGCTGGGAATACGACTCGGGCGATTACGCGCCGGCCCTCCAGAAGGCGCTCGATCTCATCGACTACGCCGGCCTGCGCAAGGAGCAGGCCGAGAAGCGCGAGCGCGGCGAGCTGATGGGAATCGGGATCAGCAGCTTCACCGAGATCGTCGGGGCGGGTCCGTCCCACGATTTCGACATCCTCGGGCTGAAGATGTTCGACTCGTGCGAGATCCGGGTCCACCCGACCGGCAAGGTCCTCGCCCGGCTCGGGGTCCAGACACAGGGCCAGGGCCACGAGACGACGTTCGCCCAGATCATCGCCGAGGAGCTCGGCTTCCCCGTCGCCGACATCAAGATCGAGGAGGGCGACACGGACACGGCCCCGTACGGCCTGGGCACGTACGCCTCGCGATCCACGCCGGTCGCCGGTGCGGCGACCGCGATGGCCGCCCGCAAGATCAAGGAGAAGGCCCGCCACCTGGCGGCCCACCTCCTCGAGGCGAGCGCCGACGATCTCGAGTGGACCAACGGCCGCTGGAGCGTCAAGGGCTCGCCGGACCGGTTCAAGACCATCCAGGAGATCGCCTTCGCGGCGTACACGAACCATCCACAGGGGATGGAGGCGGGGCTCGAGGCGGTCAACTACTACGACCCGCCCAACCTGACGTTCCCGTTCGGCTCGTACATCTGCGTCGTCGACATCGACAAGGGCACCGGGGTGGTCTCAGTGCGGCGCTTCGTCGCGGTCGATGACTGCGGCAACATCATCAATCCGATGATCGTCGACGGCCAGCTCCACGGCGGCCTGACGATGGGCCTCGCCCCGGCCCTGTACGAGGAGATCTCGTACGACGAGAACGGCAACAACCTGGCCGGCACGTTCATGGACTACCTCCTCCCCACGGCGATCGAGACCCCTGCCTGGGAGCTCGAGAAGACCGTGACCCCCTCGCCCCATCACCCGATCGGCGCGAAGGGCGTCGGGGAGTCGGCCACGGTCGGCGCCCCGCCGGCGATCGCCAACGCCGTCGTCGATGCCCTGTGGCATCTCGGCGTGCGGAACATCGACATCCCGATCACCCCACCCAAGGTCTGGGCGATCCTCCACGAGAAGGGCCTCGCCTAGGCCCCGGCGGGCTGCCCGGAACCGGAACCCATCCATGACCCACAGCACGTTCATCCGGGCGGCCGAACTGGAGGCAGCCGGTCGCCCGTTCGTCGTGGCCACCGTCGTCGCTGTCGCCCGGCCCACGTCCGCCCGTCCCGGGGCGTCGGGGATCGTCCACCCGGACGGCACGATCGAGGGCTGGGTCGGTGGCAGCTGTGCCCAGCCGGTCGTCGTCCGCGAGGCGCTCCACGCCCTTGGCGACGGCCAGCCGCGCCTGCTCCGCCTGTCGAAGGACGGTCCGGCAGAGGGCCGCCGCGCCGACGGTGTCATCGAGCTCGTCATGACCTGCCACTCCGGCGGAACCCTGGAGATCTACGTGGAACCGCACCTGCCCGCCCCGCTCCTGTGGATCGCCGGCACGACCCCGATCGCCGGTGCCCTCGCGACCCTCGGCGCCGCCTCGGGCTGGCGGGTGACCGTGTTCGACCCGGACGCCGCCGCCGAGGACTTCCCCGCGGCCGAGCGGGTCAGCCCGGAGACGTCGCTCGGTCGCGTCGACCCGGATGCCAGCCCGTGGATCGTCGTGGCGACCCAGGGCGTGTGGGACGAGGAGGCGCTGGCCGCCGCGCTGCGCCGGAACGCGTCGTACGTGGGCCTGGTCGCCTCGCCGACGCGAGCCACCGTCGTCCGCCAGTGGCTCCGCGACGAGACGGCCCTGCCCGCGGAGCGACTGGCCGCCCTGCGCGCCCCGGCCGGCATGGACATCGGGGCCGAGACGGCGGAGGAGATCGCGCTCTCGATCCTGGCCGAGCTCGTCCAGGTCCGTCGCGGCCGGGCCGACTTCGTGGCCGCTCCGGGACCCGCCACCATCGCCGGGCTCGCGGCCGGGGCCTCGGTCACGCCGCTCCAACCGGTCGTGGACGACATCGTGCTGCTCGATCCGGTGTGCGGGATGACGGTCGACCGGTCGCGTGCTCGCCACCTTGCCGAAGAGGGGGGTATCGTCTACTCGTTCTGCTCGATCGGCTGCCGGACCAGGTTCATGAAGGATCCGGCGTCCTTCCTCGCGAACCCCGGCAGTCACGCCATGGAGACCACATGAAGTTCGCAGGCACCGTCGACATCGCCGCCCCCCGTGACAGGGTCTGGGCGTTCGTCATCGATCCGAACCAGGTCGGCCAGTGCGGGCCCGGCGTCGAGTCGATCGAGGTCATCGACGACACCCACTTCAAGGCCACGGCCAAGGTCGGGATCGGGTTCATCAGCGCCCGGTTCGTCGTCAACATGGAGATGGCGGAGCAGGCCCCGCCGGATCGCGCCGTGATCAAGGCCCATGGCCAGGCGCCGGGCAGCGCCGTCGACGCGGTCGCGCAGATGGCGTTGAGCGACGGCGCCGACGGCGGCACGCGCATGGACTGGAGCGCGGACGTCACGATCTCCGGGAGCCTCGCCTCGCTCGGGGCACGGCTGATCGAGGGCACGGCCAACAAGATGATCGGCCAGACCTTCACCTGCATGAAGTCGAAGCTCGAGGCTTGACCGGTCTGCATGGCGGCCGCCGGGCGGCGACGCGGCCGCGCGCGGACGGGCCGGAGCTCCTCGGATGGCTGGCCGACGCCGTCCCGCACCTTGTCTGGGTGGCCGGGAGCGACGGCGTCGTCCGCGAGTACAGCGGCCGGATCGCGGGGTACCGCGGGCCGCGCAACGCCGCCGACGACGGCTGGACGTGGGAGTGGATGGTCCACCCGGACGATCTCGAGGACACGCTCGCAGCCTGGACCGCCGCCGTTGCGGCCGGCGCGACCTACGAGCACGAGCATCGCCTCCAGATGGCCGACGGCGAGTACCGCTGGCACCTCAGCCGCGGCGTCCCGCGGTCGTCGCAGGATGGCGGCGAAACGCTGTGGTACGGGACCGCGACCGATATCCACGACGTCCGCGACGCGGAGGAACGGCTGCGGCGGATCCAGTCCGCCCTGGCGCTGGCCATGCGGGGTGGCCAGATCGGCTGGTGGCAGCGCGACCTGACGACCGAGGAAGTGACCTGGAGCCCGGAGCTCGAGGAGCTGTTCGGCCTGCCGCCGGGCTCGTTCTCCGGCGATCGCTACATGTTCCTCGACTTCGTCCACCCTGATGATCGCGAGGCGATCGACCGGGCGGTCGCGCGGGCGATCGAGACGGGTGACGACTACGTGATCGAGTTCCGGTTCCAGCACACCGATGGCACGTGGCGCTGGATGGAGGGTCGAGGTCGTGCCACCTACGAGGCCGGCCGGCCGATCTTCCTCCATGGCATCGGGATGGACATCACGGGCCGCAAGGAGACCGAGGCGACGATCCGGGCCAGCGAGGAGCGGGTCCGGCTGGCGGCGGAGGTCGGCGGGTTCGGCCTCTACGACTACGACCTCGAGCACGGCGGCATGTACTGGTCACCGGAGCTCCACGTGATCCTCGGCACCGACGGCGAGGCTGCGGCGCCCGAGAAGGCGGCGATTCATCCGGACGATCGCGACGGGACCCTCGAGCGGTTCGCAGCGGCCCAGGCGCCGGAGAGTGACGGCACGTTCGACCACGAATACCGGATGGTCCGGCCGGACGGCACGGTCCGCTGGGTCTCGACCCACGGCCAGACCTACTTCTCGCATCCCAGGCCGGACCCGCGGCGCCGGGCGCTGCGCTCGATCGGCGTCGTCGTGGATATCACGGAGCGCAAGCAGGCGGACGACCTGCGCGACGTGTTCGTGGGCATGCTCAGCCACGAGCTCCGGACGCCCGTCACCTCGATCTACGGCGGGAGCCAGGTGCTCCGACGCGGCCACGTCGACGAGGCGACGCGCAGCGAGATCATCGACGACATCATCACCGAGAGCGAGCGGCTCGAGCGGCTCGTCGAGAACCTCCTCGTCCTCGCCCGGGCCGAGCGCCACGCCAGCCTCGGCGGCCGTGACCCCGTCCTCCTGCGGCCGCTCCTGACGCGGGTGATCGAGGAGAAGCGGCGGCGGTTCCCGACGGCCGTGATCGAGGTCGACATCGAGCCGGGCCTGCCGCCGGTCACGAGCGACGACGCCTCGGTCGAGCTCGTCCTGCGCAACCTCGTCTCGAACGCGATCAAGTACGGCCCGGTGGGCGGGACGGTCACGGTGACCTGTCGCCGGGACGGCGACCTCGTGGCGCTCAGCGTCGCCGACGAGGGTCCGGGAATCCCGGTCGAGGATCCCGCGCGGATCTTCGAGCTCTTCTACCGGACCGACGAGGCCCGGCTCCGAGCCCAGGGCGCCGGCATCGGACTGTTCGTCGTCCGCGTCCTCGTCGAGGGCTCCGGCGGCCGGGTGTCGGCGGTCAACCGCCCAGGCGGTGGCTCGGAGTTCTCGTTCAGCCTGCCCGTCTTCGTCGAGTCCGACGACGGGCCGGCAGTCGACTGAACCCTCCCGGCCTGCTGTCGTGGAGCGCCTGAGCCGGGTCGTCGGGCCGGTTGCGACCAACGTCCACATCCTGGCCGACGAGCGGTCGCGCGAGGCGATCGCGATCGACACGGCGATCCCGTCGCTCGCCTGGATCGCGGACGAGCTCGCCGCCCGCGAGTGGACCCTCAAGTTGATCGTCTCGACCCACAACCACTGGGATCACATCGGCGACAACGCCGCGCTGGCCGGGGCAACGGGCGCCGAGATCGCCGTCCACGTGCTGGACCGCGCCGGTCTCGTCCGGCCGCAGCCGCTCTTCGCTCCGTTCCCGATCCCGCCGTCCGTCCCGGCGGTGGACCTGGCCGAGGGCGGCGAGATCCGGTTCGGCGAGCTCCGTCTCCGCGTCCTGCACACCCCGGGCCACACGCCGGGCTCGGTCTGCCTCCAGTCGGACGACCACGGGCTGCTGTACAGCGGCGACACGCTGTTTGCCGGCGCCTGGGGTCGGACCGATCTGCCGGGTGGCTCCGCCGAGGCGATGGTGGAGTCCCTGGTCCGCCTGGCCGAGCTGGAGCCGACGGTCACGGTGCTGCCGGGACACGGCGCGCCGACCACGATCGGTCGTGAGCGACCGTGGCTCGAGATGGTCCGGGCGCAGGGTCGCCTGCCCGGCTGAGGACCGCCCGGCCGCTGCGCCGAGGGTCGCTCGATCGTCAATCGACCCGGAACGACTTCCGGTACGACACCCCGGTCCGAAGCCGCCGGAATCCCAGCGCCTCGTAGACCCGGAGGGCGCCGGTCAGGTTCTCCGCATCGACGCCCAGGGCCGCCTCGGTCATCCCGGCCCGGCGCAGGGCATGGAGCGACTGCGCGATCAGCGCCGAGGCGAGCCCGCGCCGACGCCAGGGCCGGCGAACGCTGATGTGCTCGAGCCAGCCGCGGCGCAGTCCGAGGGTCTCGTTCTCATCGGACCAGATGAAGCTCATCACCGAGCCCGCGACCTCGTCGCCGTCCCAGGCCACGCGCCACAGCCCCGTGTCGAGCTCGGGGGTCGCGAACCACGACGTGAAATCGGCCTCGGTCCGTTCGCCCGGGCTCCAGTGGTCCCGGAACGCCTCGGTATCGGCATCCCAGATCCGGCGGTGGTCCGCCGCGCTGACGGGCCGGACCTCGAGCCCCGCGGGCAGCGGCGCGTCGGGGATCGCGTCGGCGAGGTCGCGGACCATCAGGAAGCCGTAACGGACGATCGCGTAGCCCTCGCTCGCGTAGAGGGCGGTGGCGCCGGCCTGCTCCGAGTCGGGCCAGGCGCTCATCGCCCGCTCCGGGCCGCGTCCGTCGCCGCGGGCGACCTCCTGCGCCCGCCGCTCGGTCCAGTGCAGGAGGGCCCGTCCCAGGCCGCGCCGGCGCCAGGCAGGACGGATCCAACCGTCGAGCTGGTGGACGCCGATCCCGTCGCGGGTCCGGACGTCCGTCTGGGCGGCCCCGACCAGCACGCCATCGACCTCGGCCAGGAGCACGTCGCGACGCGGATCGAACGCCCCGCCATGCTCGTGCTCGAGTCGGAGGTTCTCCGCGGTCGGGATGTACTCGAGCCCGTCGGCGATGTTCGCCTCCCGGATCAGGTCCACGAACGCCCCGTAGTCGCGGACCGGGTCGAAGGGCCGGAACCGGAGGCCGGCGATCGCCGGGGCGTCGGGCAGCTGGACGGCGGTGTCGATCATGACGCGCGCTCCTCGGGATCGGTGGAGGGGGCGAAGGGGGTGGCCGGCACCGGCTTGCGGTAGGCGGTCGCGCCGGACAGCACGGCGAAGCCGCACGACTCGTAGAGGGCGAGGGCCTGATTGGCGTTCGCGAGGTCCACGCCCAGGTAGGCCTCGTCGAACCCCTGGTCGCGGAGCAGCGCGAGGCTCCGGGCGATCAACGCCCGGGCCAGGCCGCGCTTGCGCCACGGCCGGCGCGTGAAGATCGAGTCGAGCCAGCCCGTGCGCCCGCCATCGGCGTCGGTGTGGATGCCGTTCAGGCTCGCCCCGGCGACCTCGTCGCCGTCGAACGCGACGACCCAGTGGGCCGGATCGACGTTGTCGTAGCCGATGAACTCCTCGAACTTCTCATCGGAGGACTCCGTCCAGCCGAAGTGGTCCCGGAAGGCCTCGACGTCCGCGTCGAAGACCTGGCGCATCGCCGCCCGGTCGCGGGTCACGGGGCGGATCTCGATCCCGTCCGGGAGCGGGTGGGCGGGCAGGTCGGACAGGCCCGTCCGGCGCATCGACGCGAACCGCCGGAACGGGACGTAGCCCGCCCGCGTCAGCAGCGTCGCACCGCCACGGTCGCCATCGAGCAGGAACGTGGTGAACGCGCGGGCACGGTCTGGGGCCTCGCCGGCGGCCTCGTGGTCGGCCGCGATCTCCCATCGGCGGACCTCGGTCCAGGCGAGGAGCCTCGAGCCCAGGCCGCGTCGTCGCCAGTCGGGGTGGACGTGGCACGTGCCCTCGTACCAGCGCTCGCCGTCGTTGGAGTCGTTCCACTCGACCCGGGCGTAGGCGACGACCTGTCCGTCGGCCTCGGCGACGATCAGGTCCCGGGCGGGATCGCAGCGCTCGAGGTGGCTGTAGTAGGTCGTGAATCCCTGAAGGCTGTTGCGCTCGATCTCGCCGTCGGCGACGCGAGCGGCGTCCTGGACGGCCCAGAGGGCGGGGATCTCCGCTCCGAGGTCGGGCGTCGGTCGCAGGCGGACCGATGGAGCCCGTCGATCGATCGCCGTCATCACCAGCCTCCCTGTCCGTACTTCGCGTTCATGTGCTTGGCGACCGACTTGCCGATCGCCTTCCACTTCCGGCGCTCCTCGGCCCGGGCGAGGGCGTCGACGCGTCGCTCGTGGTGGTGGGCCTCCCGGACGAGCTTCTGCCAGCCTGCGAGGCGGTCCTCGGCCAGGCTGCCGTCCGCGACGGAAGCCGCGATCGCGCAGCCGGGCTCGCCGTTGTGACGACAGTTCGTGAACCGGCAGCGCTCGGCGATCGCGTCGATGTCGGTGAACGACTGGTCGAGGCCGTCGGCATCCCACAGCGCCAGCTCACGCATGCCGGGGGTGTCGAGGATCAGCCCGCCGCCCGGCAGGAGGTGGAGCTGGCGGCGGGTCGTGGTGTGCCGGCCGCGGGCGTCGTCCTCACGGATCTCGCGGACCGCCGCGCGCTCCTCGCCGGCGAGGCGGTTGAGGAGGGTCGACTTGCCGACCCCCGATGAACCCACGAACGCGACCGTGCGCCCGGCCCCGATCCGGGCGCGGACCTCGTCGACCCCGCGTCCGTCGAACGAGCTCACGACGACGACGGAGGCACCGGCGGCGACCCCGGCGACCGTGAGCCGGGCTGCCTCGGCATCACCGCCGAGGTCCGCCTTCGAGAGGAGGACGACCGGCTCGGCGCCGCTCTCCCAGGCCGCGGCGACATAGCGCTCGAGGCGGCGCAGGTTGAGATCGGCGTTGAGCGAAGCCACCACGAAGACCGTGTCGAGGTTGGCGCCGACCACCTGCGCCTCGGTCCGCTTGCCCGGCGCCTGGCGGATGAGGGCCGTCCGACGGGGCAGGAGGGCGTGGATCGTCGTGTCACCGGCGGACGTGCGCTCGATGACCAGCCAGTCGCCGACGGCCGGGTAGGCGCTCGGGTCGCCGGCCGCTTCGTGGCGGAAGCGGCCGCTGATCGCGGCCCGGCGCTCGCCCGACGCGGCGACGACGTCGTACGAGCCGCGATCCTCGGCGACCGCCCGCGCCGGCTCACGGCCGAGCGCCGCGTGCGGCGTGAAGGCGGTCGCCAGCTCGGGCGTGTACCCGAAGGCTTCGAGGGTCGGCGGCGCCACGAGCGCGTCGGTCATGTCAGCCGACCCGCTTGAGCTTGCCGGTCCGCTTCGCGTAGCGCTCGGCCCGGCCGAACGCCCACAGCCCGAACGGGATGAGGAAGGCGCCCATGACGAGCAGCGGCCACACGTCGTGGACGAGCGCGCTGATCGGTGCGCCGTCGATCAGCCCGCTCCGGACGCCGTCGAGGACGTAGGTCGCCGGCGACAGCCGCGACAGGACCTGCATCCATCCCGGCAGGACGTCGATCGAGTAGTACACGCCGCTCACGAGGAGCAGGCACGACTGGAGAACGAACGTCATCTGGGCGCCGC
This sequence comes from Candidatus Limnocylindrales bacterium, assembly GCA_035699725.1. Lineage (GTDB taxonomy): Bacteria > Chloroflexota > Limnocylindria > Limnocylindrales > CSP1-4 > CF-46. The sequence goes on from DASSPG010000230.1 coordinate 21,816, forward strand.
GTTCCACGTAGAGCAGGGGCAGGATCGCCGCGATCATCCCGATGCCGACGAAGCTGAACGAGCCGAGGACCATGAACAGGATCACGGTCACCGGGTTCGCACCGGTCACGTCGAGCTGCGGAAAGAACAGGGCGAGGACGACGAGGATCACCCCGGTGTGGATCAGGCCGTAGACCATCGCGTACAGGACCGACCCGAGGAGCTGCGACCAGCGCCGGATCGGGGCCATCATCGTGTACTCGAGGGTGCCCTCCCAGCGCTCGACGCTGATCGTCTCGGCGATCCAGCTGAACACGACCGAGAGGTAGTTCCAGAAGATCGCCCCGACCATCAGGAGCAGGATCAGCCGCGGGCTGCCCTGGTCGGCCCCGATCAGCGAGATGCTCAGCGCGCCCGCGACCGAGTAGACCAGGAAGGCGACTTCCCAGCCCCAGTAGCGGCGCGTCAGGAAGAAGTTGCGCTCGACGAAGGCGTACGACGCCTTGAGCTCGTGACCGAGGGACATCATCGGGGTTCTCCGGGTGGGGGCGCCGGCCCGGTCGCTCACCGCGACCGGGCCAGGCTGTAGGTCGGCTCGCCCGCCAGGCGGGTGCCGAAGCGGACGATCCGGGTGCCGAGGGCACGTCGGATGGACACCGCGGGCTTCGCGTCGCGACGGCTGTTGGCCGCCTCGCGCATCTGCGCCGCGCGCATCTCGTTCACCAGCCGAAGCCGGTCGTTCACTGCGCTGAACATCTCGATCTCACCTCCCTTCATTCGGAGTCGTCCTCGCCGTCCTCGTCCTCGACGTCGTCGTCGAGGGAGCGGCCGGTGTGGGTCATGAAGACGTCATGGAGCGTGGCCTCGCGGCCCGTGCGTTCGGTCTCGGCTGCGATCAGCCCGGCCGGCGAGTCCTCGACGATGGTCCGGCCACCGGCGAGGACGAGGATCGTGTCGCAGAGGCGCTCGGCCTCGGCGAGGTCGTGGGTCGTGAGCACGATCGACGCGTCGTGCGTCTCCCGGAGCTCCTCGATGAAGGTCTGGACGTCGAGCTTGGAGCGCGGGTCCAGGCCGGTGGTCGGCTCGTCGAGGAGGAGGAGCGACGGGCTGGTCAGGAGGGCGCGAGCGATCGCGACCTTCTGCTGCATCCCGCGGCTCATCTGCTCGATCGGCCGGCCGGTCCGCTTCTGGGCAATCCCCAGTCGGCCGAGGATCTCGACCGCCTCCGTCCTCGCCCGCTTCGCGTCCAGGCCGTACAGCCGGGCCGCGAAGAGGAGGTTCTCCATTGGGCTGAGCTTCTTGAAGAAGGCGGCATCCACGCTGACCCGGTTGATCAGCCGCTTGACCTCCATCTCCGCGCGCTCGATGTCGTGACCGAAGACCTCGACGCGGCCCTCGTCGAGGGTCAGGAGGCCCGAGACGAGGCGGATCAGGGTCGACTTGCCCGAGCCGTTGGCGCCGAGGATCCCGACGATGTCGCCGCGCTCGAGGCGCAGGGACACGTTCGCGATCGCCGTCACCGGCTTGCGCTTGCGGCCGACGGTGAAGCGCTTCGTGACGCTCGCCACGAGGAGCGCGGGCACGGTGCGGTCGACGGTCGCGGCGGCGGTCGTGCCATCGGTCCTGACGATGTTCTGTTGTCGGATCAGGGTTGCGGTCACGGGTCGTGACTCCTGGCGGTTCGCGGTGCTGGCTGGCCCCCTGGGTTGACGGATCCGGAGCCGGAGAATCGAACGAGCCGCGGATCCAGTTCGATGCTTCCGGCGCATCGGGTGGGTCCACGGCTCGTCGCCTCGGGTGAGGCATCAAAAAAGCCGGGGGCCCGTCTGGCCCACGGCTCGTGGTTCGCGCTTCCGGCGGTTTCGACCGCCTCAGGCTAGCTCGAGATGGGCACAGATCTCCCGCCACTGACGGCGCCATCGGGCGCGGTCGACGGGCGGAAGCGGAGGAATTCGATCGTCTGCATTCGGATGAACCCTCCGTCTGTGCAAGTCGAGTGGCGGGCGGTCGCCGCGCCGGTCGGCAGTCTAGGCGTCCCGGACGCCGGACGTCAACCCGGGCGAACGACGATGTCGGCAACGCGACAGATGACGTACGCGCAGGCCCCCGCCAGGCCGCGGCGCCTCGCCCCGCCCGTTCACTGGATGAACCAACGAGACCCATCCCGACCGATTTCGGTCAGTTCCGGCCAATTCCGTTCACCCGATGCATCAGACTTGCCGGATCCGGCGCGTTCCCGTGCCCGGGACGTCGCGTTGGTTCGTGGGATGAACGCCGAGGGGAGCCGCCCGTGTCCGACACCGTCGAGCTCGACCCGGAGGTCGGCTACTGGCTGGAGATGGCCGAGGTCCACGCGACCCGCGAGTACTTCGCGGCCGCCATGGAAGCGATGCCGGGCAACCCGCTCGCGCTCGCGACCCGCGACATCGGTGGTGGCGTGGCCGTGACGATGGGCGGCGAGAAGGGTCACCCGTTCTTCAGCCGAGCCCTGGGTCTGGGGATCGAGCATCCGGCGACCGAGGCGGATATCGACGACGTGATCGCCTTCTACGCTGAGCACGACCGGACGACCGTCTCCATCCCGATCGCGCCCCAGGCCGAGCCGGCCGAGCTCACGGCGTGGGCGACCGCCCGCGGGTTCCCGGAGAGCCGCCGCTGGCCCAAGCTCTGGCGAAGCCTCGCGACCCTGCCCGAGCCGCCGCCGACCGAGCTCCGGATCGACGCGATCGGCCCGGATCTCGCCGGCGCCTTCGCGGACATCGTCATGACCGCCTTCGAGTTCGACGACGCCCTGGGCCCGATGCTGCCGCCCCTCGTCGGCCGGCCCGGCTGGCACCAGTACCTGGGCTTCGATGGCGATCGGCCGGTCGCGGCCGGCGCGATGTACCTGCGCGGCGACATCGCCTGGCTCGGTTACGGCGCGACCCTCGAGAGCCATCGCGGCCGCGGCGGCCAGTCGGCGATCTTCCACCGCCGGCTCGCCGACGCCCGGGATCACGGCTGCCGCCTTGCGATCACCGAGACCGGGCCGGACACGCCCGAGGAGCCGAACCCATCGTTCCACAACATGCTCCGGATCGGGTTCCAGCTCGGATACCACCGCCCGAACTTCGTCCGTCGGCCGGCGTCGACCGCAGGGGACGACGCGTAGGCCGCCGCTCAGCGGGCGTCGCGGCGGACGATGACCCGGCGGACCGTGGACTGCGGCGAGTCGATCTCGTGGACCACCTGGAACCCGGCCGCCTCGAACGTCGAGAGCAGGCCGGTGTAGCCGACGGCGGCGGGCACCTTGCCCTCGGCGGCGACCGGGTAGGCCTCGAGGCCGGGCGCGCCGTGGGCCCGGGCGTAATCCATCGCGGCATCCAGCAGGCGAGTCGTGAGGCCTTGGCCGCGGACCGCCCGCGAGACGACGAAGCAGACGATCGACCAGACCGGGACGTCGTCGATCTTCAGACGGACGCGGGAGTTGGCGATCCGCTCGTAGTCCTCGCGCGGCGCGACGCTCACCCAGCCGACCGCCCGGCCGTCGGCGTAGGCCAGGAGCCCCGGAGCCGGGTCCCGCCCCTGGTCGACGAGCCGACGGAACCCATCGCGACTCTCGCCGGCGTTGGTGAACGACCAGTCCTTCGAGCGGACGCGCCAGAACATGCACCAGCAGGTCCTGGGGTCGCCACCCTCGCTGAACAGGGCCGCGACGTCATCCCAGCGGTCCGGGGTCAGGGGAACGATCGCCACGGCCTCGAGGTCGAGGTCCAGCTTCGGAGTGGCCATGGCCACATCCTATGCGGCCGAATCGCCAGCCCCTGTCATCATCGGGCCATGGCACCTCCTCCGCGCCGCTCGATCGTCGAGCTGATCGCCGGCGGCGTGCTCGACGCCGAGCTCGCCGGTCTCGCGTGGCTCCTCGTCGAGGCGCGCCTGCCGCTGGTCGTGGCCGGGCTCCATCAGGGCGCCGGCAAGACGACCCTGTTCGAGGCGCTGCTCGACTTCCTGCCACCGACCGCCCGCCGCGTCGACCTGGCCGGCGAGACCGAGGACTTCGGCTGGCTGCCGGAGGCCGCGGCCCTCGGCTGGACGGGCGACGATCGGGCGGACGAGGTGCCTGCGATCCCGATCACGCCCGCTGTCGGGTTCCTGGTCGCCGCCGAGCTGTCGGACCATCTCCCGACCTACACCTGGGGACGCGCCGCGCGGACCCTCGTCCGGGCGGCGTCGATCGGCTACGGCATCGGCGCGACGATCCATGCCGACCGGCTCGAAGACGTCCACGACCTGCTGCGCCGGCCGCCCGTCGGTCTGACCGACGACGAGCTCTCCCACCTCGGGCTCGTCCTGATCGTCCGGGCCGAGCCGGGTCCCGACGACACCGTCCGGAGGCGCGTCGTCGCGGCCCACTACGCCCGCCCCGTCGGCCGCGACGAGCACGGCCATACGCAGCGCCTGCCACCCGCCGTTCTCGCGTCGCGCGCGGAGGGCGCCGACGCCCTCGATCACTTTGCGTGGGGCGTCATGCCGGAGCTCGCGATCCGGCTGGGCCGAAGGGCCGGTGATCTGGAGGCGGATCAGGCCGAGCGGACCGCGCTCCTCGGCCGGTTGGCGGCAACCGGCGTGTTCGACGTCGACGATGTCCGGCGCGCGATTCGTGCAGCCCGGACCGGGACCGCCGCTGAGCGCCTCCATTGACCGGGTGCTGACCGGGTGCTGATTGGATGCTGAGCAGGTGATCCTCGGGGTCGATCACGTCGTGCTTGGCTGCGCCGACCCGGATGCGACCGCGGCGGATCTCGAGATCCGGCTCGGGCTCGCGGCGACCGGCGGCGGACGACATGAGGCGCTCGGCACGCGGAACCGCCTCGTCTGGCTCGGCGACGCCTACCTCGAGCTGGTCGGAGTGTTCGATCCGAACCTGGCCCGCGAGAGCTGGCTCGGCCGGCCGGTGCTGGCTGCGCTGGAACGTGGCGGCGGCCTGGCCACCTGGGCGGTCGCGGTCGACGATCTTGCCGAGACGTTGCGCTGGACGCCGCCCGACGTCGACCTCGTCGGGCCGCTCGACGGCGAGCGGCGTCGAGCGGACGAGCGCGTCGTCCGGTGGCGGCTCGCCCACCCGGCGGATCTCTCGCCGACGGCACCGTTCCTCATCGAGCACGACCGGACCGCGGCGGAGTGGACGGACGCCGAGCGGGTCGCCCGGGCGGACCAGCTGCACCCCGTCGGCGGCCGCGCGCGACTTGCCGGCGTGGAGGTGGTCGCCGCCTCGCCGGCGGTTGCCGCACGCCGCCTCCGTACGCTCGTCGCGGCAGCCGTCGAGCCCATGGGCCGAGCCGGGCTCCGGGCGCAATTCGGCGCCCAGGAGATCCGGCTCGTAGCGTCCCACCCCGGCGCGCCGGCCGTCGTCGACGTCGTGGTCGACGTTCCGATCCGGACGCGACGCGCACGGGTCGGCGACTGCGACATTCGCCTCCGAGGCACGCCCGCGCCGGCCGGTGCGCCACCGCAACCCGAGACCGACGGCGACGTTTGACGGTCCGGTGAGCCGGTCGTACGCTCGCCGCCCGTGCCGTCACCCGCCGATCCCCAGCGCCGACCCGAGACCCTCGGGGAGCTGCGCGCCGCGGGCTGGTCGAGCCGGACGGTCAAGGAGGAGCTTCGCGCGAATCTCCTCGCGCGCCTCGCCGCGGACCGCCCGATCGTCAGCGGGATCGTCGGCTACGACGAGTCGGTGCTGCCCGCGATCGAGAACGCGATCGTGGCCGGGCAGGACCTCGTGCTCCTCGGCGAGCGCGGCCAGGCCAAGACCCGGCTGGCCCGGCTCCTCGTCGGGTTGCTCGACGACGCCATCCCGGTCGTTCGCGGCGGCGAGCTCAACGACGACCCGACCGCCCCGATCAGCCCCAGCGCCCGCGCGATCGTCGACGAGCACGGTGACGGGACCCCGCTGGACTGGCTCCCGCGCGACCGGCGATACAGCGAGAAGCTCGCAACCCCGGACATCACGATCGCCGACCTGATCGGCGAGGTGGACCCGATCCGGGTCGCCGAGGGTCGCTATCTGTCCGACGAGCTGACGCTCCACTACGGCCTGATCCCCCGCTCGAACCGCGGGATCTTCGCGATCAACGAGCTGCCGGACCTCGCGGAGCGGATCCAGGTGGGCCTGCTCAACATCCTCGAGGAGCGCGACGTCCAGATCCGGGGCTTCACCGTGCGCCTGCCACTCGACCTGTACGTCGTCGCGAGCGCCAACCCCGAGGACTACACGAGCCGCGGCCGGATCATCACCCCGCTCAAGGACCGTCTCGGGTCGCAGGTCCGGACCCACTACCCGCGGACGCTCGACCACGAGCTCGCGATCGTCCGCCAGGAGAAGCAGCGCTTCGCCGGCGCGGACGACGAGCCCGTGGTCGCGGTCCCGGCATTCATGGAGGAGCTGCTCGCCGAGCTCACCCACCTCGCCCGGCGCTCGCCCGAGATCAGCCAGCGCTCCGGGGTCAGCGTCCGGGTCACCGTCGCGAACGCCGAGGTGCTGGAGGCCGCCGCCCTGCGCCGCGCCGTCCGGCTCGGGGAGAGCGTGGCTGCGCCGCGCGTCTCGGACCTGGGCGCGGTCGTCGCCAGCACGGTCGGCAAGATCGAGCTCGAATCGGTCGGCGACGAGGCGCCCGAGGAGCGGGTCGTCGAGCGCCTCATCACGAAGGCGCTCTACGCGACGTTCGGGCGGGTCGTCGACATCGACGATCTCGACGACGTCGTCCTCTCGTTCGAGGACGGGCTCGTGGTCGAGACCGGGGAGCGGGTGCCGTCGCGCGAGTACGTCCGCTGGATGGCCGAGATCCCGGGGCTGCATGAGGCGGTCCGCCGGCTCGGCACGTTCGATGTCACGGACGGGGCGGAGGAGCCGGCGGTGGTCGCCTCGGCGGTCGAGTTCCTGCTCGAGGGGCTCCACCTGAGCCGCCGGATCAACAAGGATCGCTCGGGCTCGGGCGCCATCGTATACCGGCGCTGACGCCGGCCCCGTGATCGCCGGCTGACTGTCCCGTGACCGCCTTCTCGCCCGACCCGCGCGACCTCGAGACGCCGGGCGCGAGCGGCGCACGGCGCGATCCGCTTCTCGCCCGGGCCGCGCGCTATGCCCGCTGGGACGGGACCCAGACGATCCCGGCCCTCGACGCCGACGAGATCCTCGACGCCCTCGCCGAGGACGTCATGGCCGAGGGCGACCTGGCCGAGGCGCTCCGCCGCCTGATGGAACGCGGACGGCGCAGCTCCGACCCGACCCGGCCGGACCTGCCCGGCCTGAACGAGCTGCGCGAGCGACTCCGGCGCCGGCGCGAGGACATCCAGGAGCGCTACCAGCTCCGCGACGTCCTCGCCGACGTCCGGCGCGAGCTCGACGAGATCGTGGCGCAGGAACGGGCGGGGATCGAGCGCCGCCTGGACGAAGCCGCCGCGCCATCGGACGGCTCGCCCGCTGACCCCGCCCTCCGGGCCATGCTCCGCGACGCCGCCGCCCGCCGGATCGACCAGCTCGACGCGCTGCCGCGCGACGTCGGGGCCCGGATCCGGGAGCTCGAGGAGTACGACTTCATGGAGCCGGCCGCGCGCGACCGGTTCAACGAGCTGACCGAGAAGCTGCGCAAGCAGACGCTCGATCGGTTCGTCGAGGGCCTGTCGGAGTCGATCCAGGGCATGACCCCCGAAGACCTCGACGCCAATCGCGACATGGTCCGCGACCTGAACGCGTTGCTCGAGGAGCGCCTCGAAGGCAATGAGCCCGGTCAGGACCGGGTGGACGAGTTCCTGGGCCGGCACGGCCGGTTCTTCCCCGCGGCCCGAACGCTCGACGACATCGTCGAGCAGCTGACGGCGCGGATGGCCGCGATGCAGTCCCTGCTGCGCTCGATGACGCCCCAGCAGCGGGCCGAGCTCCAGTCGATGATGGACGCGCTTCTGCGCGACGACCGGCTGCGCTGGGACCTCGCCCGGCTCGCATCGAACATCGATCAGCTGATGCCCGACGGCGTCGGCGAGAGCTACGACTTCGGCGGAGACGAGCCGCTCGGCCTGGAGCCCGCGCTGGAGCGGATCGCCCAGCTCCAGTCACTCGATGCGCTCGAGGACGAGCTGGCCGCAATCGAGTCGCCGGCCGACCTCGGCGGGATCGACCGATCCAGCGTCTCGGAGCTGCTCGGTCCGGACGCCGCGCGCGACCTCGAGGCGCTCGACGACCTCGCCCGCCGGCTCGAGGAGGCCGGCTACCTCGCCCGCCGCGGCGAGAAGCTCGAGCTGACCCCGCGCGGCAGCCGGCGGATCGGCCAGAAGGTCCTCGACGACCTGTTCGCGAAGCTCTCGCGCGACGCCTTCGGCGGCCATCGGATCGATCGCACCGGGCGGGGAGGGGAGCGCGAGGAGACGACGAAACCGTACGAGTTCGGCGACCCGTTCCACCTCGACATCCGGGGCACGATCGAGAACGCGCTGCGCCGGCCGGAGAACGCGCCATTCGAGCGGCTCGCGCGCGCCGAGCCGGGCGTCCACCTCGCGCCCGGCGACTTCGAGGTGTTCCGGACCGAGACCCTCACGAAGACCTCGACCGTGCTGCTCGTGGACATGAGCCGCTCGATGCTCCTGCGCGGCTGCTTCCTGGCGGCGAAGAAGGTCGCGGTCGCGCTCGACACGCTGATCCGGACCCAGTTCCCGCGCGACGACCTCACCGTGATCGGGTTCGCCTACTACGCCCGCGAGCTCCGGCCCGAGGCACTCGCGGAGCTGACCTGGCACGGCTACGAGTACGGCACGAACCTGCAGCACGGGCTGATGCTGGCGCGGCGGATCCTCGCGAAACAGCGCGGCGGCAACCGCCAGGTCGTCGTCATCACGGACGGCGAGCCGACCGCCCACTTCGAGAACGGCCAGGTCGAGTTTAGCTACCCGCCGACCCGCCGCACGATCCAGGAGACGCTGCGCGAGGTCCAGCGCTGCACCCGCGACGGGATCACGATCAACACGTTCATGCTCGAGCGATCGCGGGCGCTCGCGGAGTTCGTCGCGCTCGTCACCCGCCTCAACCGCGGCCGGGCCTTCTACGCCACGCCGGAGCACCTCGGCGAATACGTGCTGGTCGACTTCGTCTCGGGCCGAACGCGCGGGGTGGGGTAGCCCCGGGGCGGCCGCGCGAATCCGGTTCACGCTCGCCCTGCCGGCAGCGTAGATTGCAGGCGGCGCGCGAGTCCCCGGCGACGAAGTCCGGAGCGGCGGCTGGTCAGTGAGGGAGGCGGATGTTCCAGCTGTTCCTGTTCCTGCACGTGCTTGGCGCGATCGTGGTCTTCGGGCCCTCGTTCGCCTTCCCGTTCATCGGCGCCCAGGCCCGGAAGACGCCCCAGCATGGCCACTTCGCGGCCGTCGTGATCGAGATCATCGAGCGCAGGCTGATCCTCCCCGGCGCCGTCGTCCAGGGGATCACCGGCCTCGGCCTCATCCTGACCAGCGGCCGCGACCTCACCGCTCGCGCCAACTGGTGGCTGGGCATCGCAATCCTGCTCTACCTCACCGCGATCACGTTCGCCTTCTTCGTCCAGGCAAAGAACGCCGAGAAGATGGTCCACCTGACCGCGAACATGCCGCCCGGCCCGCCCCCGGCCGGCGCCCCGGCGGGACCGCCGCCGGAGATCGCAGCGACCGGCAAGGCCCTCGCCCAGGGCGGCCAGCTGCTGAGCGTCCTCGTCGTCCTGATCGTGCTGTTGATGGTCGTCAAGCCCAGCTTCTGAGCCGCACGGGCCGCGGCGGCGAGGCGGCTACCATGACGGCAGACCAGACCAGCCTGCCGCAGGAGTGCCCCGACCGATGCCGCACGTCGCCGACCGCGTCCCCGACCTGATCAGCCGTCTCGGCGCCGCGGCCCACATCGAGGACGACCGCCTCGTCATCGACGACGAGGCGGCGTTCCGACGCGACGTCATCCGCGACCTGGCCTGGACCGCGGCGTTCGCGACCGACGAGGCGACGATCGCGGCTGCCCAGTGGCTGATCCACGAGGCGGCGCGTGCGCTCGGGGCTCACAGCGCGAGCATCCACGAGCTCTACATGGCTCGCGCCCGCGGCGAGGTCTCCGGGTTCACTGTGCCCGCGATCAACATCCGCGCCCAGACCTTCGACATGGCCCGGACGATCTTCGAGACGGCCGACGCGGCGGACGTCGGCGCCGTCATCCTCGAGCTGGCCCGGAGCGAGCAGACCTACACGTTCCAGCGCCCGATCGACTACTCCACCGCCGTCCTCGCCGGGGCCGTCGCGGCGGGTTGGCGCGGTCCGGTCTTCCTCCAGGGCGACCACTACCAGTTCAACATGAAGAAGTACCAGACCGATCCCGAGGCGATGACCGAGGAGATCCGTCGAGCGTGTCGCCTGGCGATCGCCGCCGGGTACCGCAACATCGACATCGACAGCTCGACCCTGGTCGACCTGTCCTTCGCGACCCGCGACGAGCAGCAGCACGAGAACTACGTCCGCGCGGCCGAGCTGACCGCCCTGATCCGCTCGCTCGAGACCGACGGGGTGACTGTCAGCGTCGGCGGCGAGATCGGCGAGGTCGGCAAGGAGAATTCCAACGAGGAGGAGCTCGTCGCGTATCTCGATGGCTACCGGCGCGAGCTGGAGGCGCGGGCGCCCGGTGCGGTCGGGATCAGCAAGGTCAGCGTCCAGACGGGCACGTCGCACGGCGGGGTCCCGATGCCCGACGGATCGGTTGCCGAGGTCAAGCTCGACTTCGACGTCCTCCGCCGGCTGGGCGAGGTCGCCCGGTCCTACGGGCTGGCCGGCGCCGTCCAGCACGGAGCCTCGACCCTGCCCGACGAGCTGTTCCACCGCTTCCCGGCGGTCGAGACCGCCGAGATCCACCTCGCGACCGGGTTCCAGAACGCCCTCTACGAGCACCCTGCGTTCCCGGCGGAGCTCCACCGCGAGATCGAGGCGTGGGTCTTCGAGAACGCCGCGGACGAGCGCAAGGCCGACCAGACCGACCAGCAGTTCGTCTACACGACCCGCAAGAAGGCCATCGGGCCGTTCAAGCGCCAGCTCTGGGACCTCGAGGCCAAGGACGAGATCCTGGCGGCTCAGCGCCGGAAGATCGGCTTCCTGTTCACCGAGCTCGGGGTCAACGGGTCGCGCGAGATGGTCGACGGGTACGTGACCCCGGTCGAGCAGCGGATGCCCGTGCCGGACGGCCTGCGCGAGGCGACCGCCCCCCGCGGCTGAGATCCGGGACGCGCCGGCAAGCGCCCGCGGCGCGCTGCGCAACCGCGTTGACGCCGCCCCGTGGCGGTGCCATCCTCGCCCGAGCCGTGGCGTCCTTGAGGGAGGAGCGTCGCGAAGTCCCCGGCGTCAGCGCGTTCCACCTCGGACATCAGTCCGCCCCGGACGGGAGCGGAGCAGGAGGAGGAGATCGTGGCGGGATCGGTCCAGGATCAGTCGGCCCGGGATGATGCGCACCTGCGCTCGCTCGGCATCAAGCCGGAGCTGCGGCGGAGCCTCGGCTTCCTGTCGAACTTCGCGGTCGCGTTCAGCTACATCTCGGTCTCGACGGGCACGTTCACCGTGTTCGCCCTGGCGATCGGCTTCGCCGGCCCGATCTTCTTCTGGGCGTGGCCGCTCGTCATCATCGGCCAGACGTTCGTGGCCCTGAACTTCGCGGAGCTGGCCAGCCACTTCCCGGTGGCCGGTTCGATCTATCAGTGGTCGAAGAGGCTGTCGAACCGCACGCTCGGCTGGTTCACCGGCTGGATCTACTTCTGGGCGGGGGTGTTGACGACGACCGCCGTCGCGGTGACCGTGCCGCTCGTGGTCGCCGGGATCAACGGCGCAGAGGGCTTCCTCGACTCGCCGGACCCGACCGGCATCACCACGATGTACGCATTCGTTGCCATCGTGACCCTGGTCGTCACGACCGCGATCAACGCCTTCGGCGTTCGGCTCCTCTCGATCATCAACAACATCGGGGTGGCCACCGAGATCCTCGGGATGCTCGTCTTCGCCGTGATCCTCCTGTTCTTCGCCAACCATCAGAGCCCCGCGATCCTGTTCGACTCGCGCGGCCTGGAGTCGGCAGCGAACGGCAATGTCTCGGCGATCTTCCTGATCGGCGCCTTCATCGCCCTGTTCGTCGTCTACGGCTTCGACACCGCCGGCACGTTCGGCGAGGAGACCCTCGACGCGAGCCGTCATGCACCGCGCGGGATCCTGGCGGCGATCTGGCTGTCGGGCATCGTGGGCGCGGTGTTCCTGCTCGCCGTGATCCTCTCCTTCCGCGACATCGACGCGGCGATCGCCGAAGGCCAGGCGTTCGGCTTCCCGATCGCGACGACCCTCACCGAGAACCTGAGCATGGAGCTGGCAGCCGGGGTCACCTTCGGCGAGCTCTACCTGTTCGTGATCCTCGCGTCGGTGTTCGTGTGCACGCTCGCGATCCAGGGTGCAACGACGCGCCTCATGTTCTCCATGGGGCGCGACCGGCGCCTTCCCCTGGGCGCGACGTGGGCCCACGTCAATCAGACGTTCCGCACGCCGACCAATGCCGCCATCGCCGTCGGCCTGCTCGCCGCGGTGCCGATCGTGCTCACCGGACCCCTCGGCGCCGCGACCCTCGCGATTGCCGCGACCGGGATGATCTATCTCAGCTACTTCCTCTGCAATCTCGGCGTGTTCGTGGCCCGGACCAAGGGCTGGCCGCGCCAGGGCGCCTGGTTCAAGCTCGGTTCCTGGGGAACGATCATCAACCTCGTCGCGCTCCTGTACGGCGGGTTCATGATCATCAACATCGGCCTGTGGGTCGCGCCGGACCTGTTCGGCGACTACGGAACCGATCTCCGGGCCCTGTCGAACCCGTTCATCAACACGTTCCTCAGCTGGGGAGGCAACGTCCTCGAGGGGCTGCCGGCGATCCCGGTCTACGAGACGCTCGTCGGCACGGTCGTGATCGTCGGCTCGGCGTATTACCTGGTCGCCCAGCGCGGGCGGGCGGATGCCGTCGAGCCTGACTTCGCGACCGGCGAGGCCATGATCGGCTGATCGAGCGGAGTGGTGGTGAGGCGGTCGGTCCTTCTGGCAGGCCGCCTCGGAACCCCGTGACCGACGACGGCGACGAGCTGCACGGCGCGCTCCGCGACGAGCTCGTCGCGGCGATGCAGCGCGTCCCCGAGCTGGCCGGGACGGAGCTGACGCTCACCGCCCTGAGCGGCGGCATCACGAACCGGAACTTCCTCGTGACCGTGGCCGGCCGGACGGAACGCTGCGTGATCCGGCTGGCCGGCAACGACACGCACCTGCTCGGCATCAGCCGCGAGGTCGAGCACGCGGCGACGGTCGCCGCGGCCGGCGTCGGGGTCGGGCCGGAGGTCATGGCCTTCATCCGCCCCGAGGGGTACCTCGTGACCCGGTTCATCGAGGGATCGCCGGTCCCGGACGAGGTGGTCCATCGCCCGGAGACGCTGCGGCGGGTGGGAGAGTCCCTCCGCCGAATCCACGACGGGCCACCGATCCCGGGCCTGTTCATCCCGTACCGGATCGTCGAGGCGTACCGCGCCCTGGCGGCCGCCCGCGGGGTGGCGATCCCCCCCGAGTACGACGTCGCAGTCGCGATCGCTCGCCGGATCGAGCTCGCGCTCCTGTCCAATCCGATCGAGCTGCGACCGTGCCATAACGACCTGCTCAACGCGAACTTCATCGACGACGGCTCGCGGATCCGGATCGTGGACTGGGAGTACGCCGGGATGGGCGACCCCTTCTTCGACCTCGGCAACTTCTCGGTCAACCACGGCCTCACGCCCGACGAGGACGCCGAGGTCCTCCGGGCGTACGAGGGCGTCGTCCGGCCCGATCGCCTGGCCAGGCTCCGGGTGATGCGGACGATGTCGGACTTCCGCGAGGCGATGTGGGGCGTCCTCCAGCAGGGCATCAGCACGCTCGACGTCGACTTCGTGGCCTACGCCGGCGAGCACTTCGAGCGGCTGATCGCGGGCGCGGCGACGCCGGCGTTCGAGCGCGCCCTGCGCGAGGCCGCCGGCTGACCGTCGATCCCGGCTGAACCGGTACCCTGCGTCCGATGAGCGATCGGGGTTCGGTGGCGCGCCAGGTCGGGTTGGGCGTGGTCGTCTTCATCGCCACGCTGGTCCTGCTCGCCGGGGCCGCCGCGCTCCTGACCCGGGGCAGCGCGCCGCGCGCCTCCGGCCAGCCGTCGCTCGCCCCGTCGACCGTCGCGGCATCGGCCGCGACCTCGCCGCGCCCCAGCGGTCCCGCCGGCTCCGCCGCCGCCCCGTCCGACGGCGCCTCCGGCGACCCGGCGGCCCCCGTCGTCCTGACCGGCGCCGGCGACATCGCCGACTGCAGCCGGCCCGGCGCCGCCCAGACCGCGGACCTGCTCCTGCGCGAGACGGGCTCGTTCTTCACCCTCGGCGACAACGCCTACCCGGACGGCCGCGCGTCGGACTTCGCCGCCTGCTACGAGCCGACGTGGGGCCGGGTGAAGGATCGGACGATCCTGCCCGCGCCCGGCAACCACGACTGGAACACCGACGGCGCGGCCGGCTATCTGGCCTACTTCGGGGCATCGGCCGGTCCGGACGGCACCACCTGGTACTCGCGCGATGTCGGGGCGTGGCACGTCATCGTGCTGGACTCGAACTGCGCCAGGGTCGGTGGCTGCGACGCGGACTCGGAGCAGGGCCGCTGGCTCGCCCGCGACCTCGACGCCAGCACCGCCCGCTGCACGCTCGCCCTCTGGCACCACCCGAGGTTCAGCTCGGGTGAGCACGGCAACGATCCGATCGTCGACCCGCTGTGGAGGCAGCTCCACGCGGCCGGCGTGGACCTCGTGGTCAACGGCCACGATCACGACTACGAGCGGTTCGCCCCGATGGATGGCGCGGGCAACCTCCAGCGGCCGGGCGGGATGCGCGAGATCGTGGCGGGCACCGGAGGCGCCGTCCTCCGTCCGTTCCACACCCTCGCGGCGAACAGCGAGTTCCGCCTGGCGGGCTCGTGGGGCGTCCTCCGCCTGACCCTCCACCCCGTCAACTACGACTGGGAGTTCGTGCCCGTGGGGGGCGCCGCGGCAGACGGGGGCAGCACGCCCTGCCACTGACCCGATAGGCTGGCGATGGCCGGGCGGGGCGGCCCGGGGCGGTGAGGAAGCAGGAACGAGGGACCCGATCGGATGGTGGACCACGCCCGGGCGGTGATCATCGGCGGCGGCGTCGGCGGGACGTCGATCGCATACCACCTCGCCGAGCGCGGCTGGACCGACATCGTGCTCGTCGACCGGGCGGAACTCACGTCCGGCTCCACGTTCCACTCGGCGGGCCTCGTCGGCCAGCTCCGGGGCTCGGTGACCCTGACGACGATGATGATGTACGGCGCCGGGCTGTACCGCCGTCTCGCGGCCGAGACCGGCGTGGACCCGTCGTGGCACGAGGTCGGCTCGCTCCGGCTCGCGTCCTCCAAGGCGCGGTACGAGGAGCTCCAGCGCCAGGCGAGCTGGGCGAGGACGTTCGGCCTGCCGCTCGACCTGATCAGCGCGGACGAGGCGCGCGACCGCTTCCCGCTGATGACGACCGACGGCGTCCTCGGCGCCGTCTGGCTGCCGACCGACGGCTGGCTCGACCCGTCGGGGTTGGCGATGTCGCTCGCGGCGGGCGCCCGCCGGCGCGGCGTCACGATCCGGACCCACACCCGCATCGTGGGCATCGGCGTGGAGCGCGGGCGCGTGACGGGCGTCGAGGTCCAGCTTCGCGACGGGAGCCGCGAGACGATCGCGACCGACGTCGTCGTGAACGCCGGCGGGATGTTCGCGCCCGAGATCGGCCGGCTGGCCGGCGTCACCGTGCCGATCATCCCGATGGCCCACCAGTACCTCTTCACCGAGGCGGTCGAAGGCGTCCGTTCGGGTCTGCCCCAGCTCCGCGACCCCGACAACCTCGTCTACTTCCGCGAGGAGGTCGGCGGGCTGTGCATGGGCGGCTACGAGCGCGACCCCGCGCCGTGGTCGCTTGACGGGATCCCGC
>DASSPG010000231.1:0-1549 GCA_035699725.1 Candidatus Limnocylindrales bacterium
CGTCGCGTGGGCCGACACGAGCCCGTTGAAGGTCTGCGTGTCGAAGAACTGCATGCCCGGCTGCGCGAGCTCGGCGCGGAAGAGCATCGCGAGGAAGCCGCCGGCGAGGAAGAAGAAGAACGTCGTGACGAGGTACTGGACTCCGATCACCTTGTGGTCGGTGTTGACCTTGAAGTAGTCGGTCCACCGGTACGCGCCGTGGTTCGCATGGTCGTCGGCCACGGTCGGGCGGCCCGAGATCCAGTAGAGCCAGAAGTCGAACGCACCGATCCCGAGCAGGAAGCCGATCGGAGCCGTCACCATCCCGCCGATCAGGACGATGTACTCCCACTCGTACACGGGGTCCCAGCCGCCGATCCAGCGGATCGTGACGACGGCGTACATGCCGATCAGGAAGAAGGCGGCGGCGCACCAGAGCGCGCGGACGTAGCCCGGCCGCATCAACGGGCCCCGCCTCGGCGGGGGCGGCGCGTGGCCGGGCTCGTCGTGCTGCACGTGGTCGACCGTCGTCGTCAACTCAGCTCCCCTCTCCGCTCACGTATGCGACGAGCGCGTCGAGCTCGTCGGGCGACAGGCTCTCGCCGAAGTCCTTCGGCATCACGCCCGGCTGGTAGTCCGGGGTGATCACGGCATCCGGGTCGACGATCGACTGCCGCACGAACTCGGCGACGGGCATGCCCGCCCGCTCGGCCGCGGCGGCCAGATCGTCGAGCGGCGGGCCGATCTGGGCGTCCGTCCCCGCCTTCGCGAGCGCGTGACAACCGCCGCAGCCGGCCTGGGCGAACGTCTCCGAGCCGCGCTCCACGGTGCCTCCGGCCGCACCGCCGCCGGTCGTGGTGCCGCCGGTCGCACCGTCGCCGGTCGTGGTGCCGCTCCCCTGGCGCTGGCGCCGGAGCCACTCGCCGAACGCGGCGGGCGGCAGCACGCGCACCGGCGCCCGCATCGTCGAGTGGCCGAGCCCGCAGAGCTCGGTGCAGATCAGCGTGAACCGCCCCGTGCGCGTCGGCGTGATCACGATCTCCGTCGTGACTCCAGGCACGACGTCCTGCTTCTGCCCCATCTCCGGGATCCAGATCGAGTGGATCACGTCGGCCGACTCCAGCTCGAACTCGACCGCCCGGTCGACCGGCATCACGAGCTCGTTGGAGCGGATGTCGCCGTCGTAGACGAACCGCCAGGCGAACTGCTGGGCGAACACCTTCACCTTGAGCGGGTCGCTGCCGGCGTCGGCGTTCTTCGAGAGGACGACCGCGCTCACGATCCCGATTGCGATCACGAGGACCGCGGGAACGACCGTCCAGGCCACCTCGAGGCCGGTGTGGCCGTGGATCGGCGGCCCGTCGGTGTCGTCGTCGGGCTGCGCGCGGAACGTCCAGACGGCGTAGACGATCACGCCGGAGACGAGCGCGAAGATGCCGATCGAGATGATCGTGGCGAACCAGTACGTGAAGATGATCCGGTCCATCTCCTCCGAGGCCGACTCCGGCAGCCAGCGGATGAGGACCGCGACGAGGGACGTGACGAGCGCCGCGAGCGCGGCGATCACCAC
>DASSPG010000232.1:0-1082 GCA_035699725.1 Candidatus Limnocylindrales bacterium
GCCGCGCATGACGGCGAACGGTCCTGGCTGCGCCGGGCGATCTTCCGCTGCCATCGCTGCGACGAGGTCGTCACGCTGACCGTCGGCGGCGACGAGGACGAGGTGCCCCAGCCCGGCTGACAGCCGCCCCATCGCCCGGCCGCCGTTCCCAGGCGACGCCGGCTCACGCGACCTGCGAACCGTCGTCGTTGACGACAACGAGGGCCGCCCGCGGCCGCTCGAGGAGCCAGATCGCCCGCCTGATCATCGCGTCGATCGTGATCACGCTGGTCGCGTCCGCCGACCCGCGCTGCCCGTAGGCGCTGCGCATCGTGCAGAGCCGTTCGAAGTACTGACGCCGCTCGTACCGGTTCATCGCTCCCGCTCCGTTTCGTCCCGCTTGGTGGTCCTTCGCCACCGACCACCGCATCGTCGGTTCGGGAGGGTTCCGCGCCATCGGGTGGCAGCCGTATTGGGTGCCTCGCGGGTGGCCTATTTCGCGGCCCAGCGCCGCCGGGTTGCCTTATGCGGTCGCGCCCTGTTAGGCGCAGAAGCGGCGCACGACGTCGTACAGGACCGGCAGGCCCCAGCGCAGGGCCTCGACGCCGACTCGTTCGTCGACGCCGTGGAACCGCTCCAGGAACCGCTCCTCGGGATCGAGCAGGAGGGGCGAGAAGCCGTAGGTCGGGACGTTCAGGGCGGCCATGTGCTTGGCGTCGGTCGCGAACGGGACCATGAACGGGAGCGGGATCCCGTCCGGGTCATGGTCGACGACGGTCGCGGCCAGGAGTCGGTAGAGGTCGCTCTCGACCGGCGCGTCGACCGGCGGGGCGTGGATGACGAGGTCGACCTGGACGTGGGCGGCCAGATCGCCGAGCCGGCCAATGACCGTCTCGCGCATGTCCTCCTCGGTCGTACCGGGCAGGAGCCGGCAGTCGAGTTCGATCGTGGCCTCGCCCGGGATGACGTTGTACTTGATGCCGCCGCTGACGATGTTCGGGCTGACGGTGTCGCGCAGGAGAGCGCGAACCACGCGGGCCGGCATCGGGTCGCAGATCGCGTCGAGGGCCGCCTCGCCGAGGCGTGGATCGTCGCTCGCGAGG
>DASSPG010000233.1:0-1034 GCA_035699725.1 Candidatus Limnocylindrales bacterium
CAACGGTGACTGCGCCGCGGTGACCTTCCAGCTCTCCGCGGCCGCCGCCGCGGGCACCTTCACCATCGCCATCAGCGGCGTCCAGGACCGGGACGGCGACGTCATCGCCGCCGGGACGACCGCTCGGGTGACCATCGCCGACGAGGGCCGGCCGCGGGTCCTCCGCGCGGAATCGAGCGGCGACGCGATCACGATCGCCTTCAGCGAGCCGATGCACATCGGCGGGGCGCAGGGCACGGTCACGGCGGCGAATTACCGCCTCGACGGCAACACGCCAGCGGTCGTCGCCATCTCCTGCGTGGACGCGGGGTGCCGCGCGGTGCGTCTTGCGCTGCGCCCGGGCACGCTCGTCACGGGCCGGACCTACGAGCTGCGTATCGCGAACCTCGTGGACCGGGCGGGACGCAGCGTCACGCCCGATCCCACGATCCGCACCTTCGTCGCAGGCTGACCCGAGGGCTTGACTCCCGGCGATCCGCCATCTACCGTTTTGGCGAATACGATGGATATGGAGGTTGGCGCGGTGATCGACCTCGAGAAGAAGGCGTTCTATTCACCGACAGAGTTCGCCAGGCTGGTCGGCGTCGACCCCTCCACGGTCATGGACTGGATCCATCGCGGCCAGCTCTTCGCCCTACATCTCGGACCCAAGACGTATCGGATCCCGCTTGCCGTGGTCATGCGTCGCCTCGATCCAGACGCGACGCGGCCGCGTCGCGTCGCGGTCGAGGGCCGCGAGCTCGAGGCGGATGAGCATCGACTGCGGGGCCGGCGGAAGGTGGCCGCGATCGCCCGGTGAGGCCGGGCCGCCGCCTGACGACGCAGCAGTACGACCAGCGGCTCGACGAGATCGCCGACGCCTTCGCCGGCCTGTATGGGCAGGTGGAATACGGCCGTGTGGAGAGCGACACCAGGAGGCTTCGAAAGCTCTGGATCCGGGTGGAGCATCCCGGATACGGCCCGCCCGCGCTGGCCACAGGGGTGTTCATCGAGAAGCACGTCTGGTCGCGCGGTAGGTGGGAGCGCTTCGCGTA